>NZ_CP040936.1:3040000-3378210 GCF_006352025.1 Hymenobacter sp. DG01 | reverse complement strand
GCGTAGTCCTGCGTTTGATAAGCGCCCAGGAAGCGGTGGTGGCGAAAGCGGCCCATTACGACCAGCTCCCGCACCGGAATCGAAAACTCTACACTACCCCGCTGGGGCAAGTGGGCTAGCAGGCCGCTGGCCGCCGGCCGGCGCAGGGTGTGCAGTTCCTGGCCCAGTACCTGCACCGAGCCCTGGTAGGGCAGCTGCCCCGTCAGGGCCCGGAAGAGGGTAGTTTTACCGCAGCCATTGTGCCCCGCAATAGCCACAAAGGCTGGCTCCGGCACCATAAAACACAAATTGCGGAGCAGGACGCGCTGTCCATACCCCGCAATCAGGTTATCAATCTTTAGAACTGAGATGTCAGACATAAGAACCTAGACCTTTTTCGTAGAGGATTCAACCGCTAGAAAGCAAGAACGTAGTCTGAGTTCTAAGCTCTGATAATCTTAATTCTACTAATACTCGTCTTCGTTGAACATGAAGTCTTCCTTGGTCGGGTAGTCCGGCCATACTTCCTCAATGTTCTCGTAGGGCTGACCGTCGTCTTCCAGAGCCTGCAGGTTTTCTACTACCTCCATCGGGGCACCCGAGCGGATAGAGTAATCAATGAGCTCATCCTTGGTGGCGGGCCAGGGTGCATCTTCCAGGTACGAAGCAAGTTCCAGAGTCCAGTACATAGTCGTGTGTGCTACTAAAAAAAGTGGTCGAAAGGTGAGTTTATGTCAGCAAAAATCTGACCGTTAGTTGAGGCATGACACCATTACCGGTTCAGGGTTGCGTTTCGCTGACGACAACGTAAAATACTGACTAAAGTTGGGCTAACCCGTGACGCGCTGCTGAAACATAGCAATCAGCTCATTCTTGGTTCGGATTTTCCGCTCAAAGGCCCGGATTTTGCCCTGCAGCATGGTCCGGAAGGCCTCGTTGCCCGGCGAATCGTTGAGCTTGCCCAGGTTTTCTTCCAGCACTTCCTGCTCCTGCTTGTCGGATTTGATAAAGTCGCGCAGGGCCAGAATGCGCGCGTTGGCCTGGTCGCGGGGCGAAGAAGCATCGGGGCCGGCGGGCTGGCGCTTGCGGATGTAGTGCTCCAGGGCGCTCATCTCAAACACTTTGTCGCAGGCCAGAATAAACTGCTCCCACACCCGGTCGGACTCTTCGCCGCGCACGGGGCCTACCTTTTTCCAGGCTGCCTGCAGCTCCTTGGCGCGGGCCACGGCCTGCGACATGGGCTGGTTGAGCAGAGCTTGAGCTTCGGCCACCAGGGCGCGCTTGCGGCTGAGGTTGTCCTCGCCCCCGCCTGCCGCGGCCGGCTCCTGGCGCTTGCTTTCGATGTGCACCTTCAGGCGCTCAAAGAAGTGGTTGTGCGCCGCCCGGAACCGCGTCCAGAGGTCGTTGGCCTGCTTGCGGGGTAGGGTGCCGTCAATTTCCTTCCACTCTTGCTGCAGCTGCTTGAGCTTGCGGGTGGTTTCCTCAAACTCGGTAGAGTTCTGCAGGGCTTCGGACTTATGAATCAGCTCCTTGTACCGATCATACACCCGGTTGGTCATGGCTTTTTTCTCAGCCAGAAATTCCTTCTTACGGGCGAAGAAAGCATCAACAGCGGCCTGAAAGCGGGTTTCCAGCTCGTCGGTGAGGTGCTTTTCTACGGGGCCGGTCTTGATCCAGCCTTGGCGCAGGTCCTTCAGCTTTTCGCTACCTCCCTGCCAGTCGATGGTATCGTGCAGGGATTCCGCTTCCTGAATCAGGCTGATTTTAGTGGCCAGGTTCTTTTCGCGGTTGCGGTTGATGGTAACCTTAATCGATTCTTCGGCCTCGGTGAGGCGGCGGTGCAGGCTCTCAAAGTCGCCGAGGGCATCGTAGGTGGCTACCTGCTCTTTGAGGTGCAGGGCCTTCATCAGAAACGAGCCTTTGTTGTCCGACTCCTCAATCTTCTGGAGCAGGTCTTCTACCTTGGTACGGAAGAGGTTGAAGCGTTGAGCGAAATAAATCAGGGAAGCATCAGCGGATTCCTTCACCTGCCCAACCTGACGGGCGGGCAGATCTAATAAGGGGCGAAGCCACACCTGGTCGCCCTCGATGTAGCCATAACGGCGGGCTTCGGCCAGCAAGTGGTCTTGTTGTTCCATAATCAGATAGCGGGGGAGCGAATAGGTGGAGAGGTCGGGGGTTTAGGCCAAAAAGCTGTACAAGTTTACAAGTTGTCGGGTAATTCCGCCCCCTGGCCCCGGCGGCGGAATGTTTGCGTGGGCTGCCTACCTTTGGCATTCCGGCTGCCAACGCAGAGGTTTGCAGTCGGGCCGGGGTGGTAGCTCCTTGCCGGGAGAAGCTACGAACGGACAGCGAGTGTGGTTATTACGCGTGAAAAGCAGAAAGCAGCCGGGCCCTTCTCCGGACCCTGCTGCCGATACGGCCCGCTGCCGTATGAGGGCGCAAAATAGAAACCTCCGCTGAACTCGCAAGCTACCCCGCTGGCGTCCTCACGGCCCAAGTAACCGCTCTGCCTCAGTATGTACGGGCTTCGGCCCACTTGATTCTGCACTTTCCTAACTCTACTTATGAGCGACCAACCCACCATTATTTTCTCCATGGCGGGGGTAAGCAAGATCTTCCCTCCCCAGAAGCAGGTTCTTAAAAACATCTACCTCTCGTTTTTCTACGGGGCCAAAATCGGCGTACTGGGCCTCAACGGCTCGGGTAAGTCTTCCTTGCTGAAGATTATTGCCGGGGTAGATAAGCAGATTCAGGGCGACGTGGTATGGTCGCCGGGCTACTCGGTGGGCTACCTGGAGCAGGAGCCCCAGCTCGACCCCACCAAAACGGTGCTGGAAGTAGTCCAGGAAGGCACCGCCGAAACGGTAGCCCTGCTGAAGGAATTCGATGAAATTAATGAGGCTTTTGGAGCCGAGGACGCCGACTTCGACAAGCTGCTGGAGCGCCAGGGCACCGTGCAGGAGCGCCTCGACCAGCTCGACGCCTGGAACCTCGACAGCAAGCTGGAGCGTGCTATGGACGCCCTGCGCACGCCCCCGGCCGACGCCATCATCGGCAACCTCTCAGGTGGCGAAAAGCGCCGCGTGGCCTTGTGCCGCCTGCTCCTGCAAGAGCCCGACGTGCTGCTGCTCGACGAACCCACCAACCACCTGGATGCCGAAAGCGTGCTGTGGCTGGAGCAGCACCTGCAGCAGTACAAAGGCACCGTAATTGCCGTAACCCACGACCGGTACTTCCTTGATAACGTGGCCGGCTGGATTCTGGAGCTGGACCGTGGCGAGGGTATTCCATGGAAAGGCAACTATAGCTCGTGGCTGGAGCAGAAAGCTTCGCGCCTGGCCCAGGAAGAGAAAACCGAGAGCAAGCGCCAGAAAACCTTGCAGCGCGAGCTGGAGTGGGTGCGTATGGCCCCGAAAGCCCGCCAGGCCAAGAGCAAGGCCCGCCTCGCCGGCTACGACAAGCTGGTGAACGAGGACTCCCGCGAGAAGGAGCAGAAGCTGGAGTTGTTCATCCCGGACGGTCCGCGCCTGGGCGCCCAGGTAATTGAGGCCGAAGGGCTGACCAAAGCCTTCGGCGACAAGCTCCTGTTCGAGAATCTGTCGTTCAACCTGCCCCAGGGCGGCATCGTGGGCATCATCGGTCCGAACGGCGCCGGTAAAACCACCCTGTTCCGCCTCATCACCGACCAGGTGCAGCCCGATGCCGGTACGTTCGTGGTGGGCCCTACCGTGCAGACTGCCTACGTGGATCAGCAGCACGATACCCTGGACCCCAACAAGTCGGTGTTCGAAACTATTTCGGGCGGCACGGAAACCATGCTGCTGGCCGGCCGGCAGGTGAACTCCCGCGCCTTCGTGAGCAACTTCAACTTCCGCGGCGGTGACCAGGAAAAGAAAGTAGGCAGCCTGTCGGGCGGTGAGCGGAACCGCGTGCACCTGGCTACTACCCTCAAGCAGGGCGCCAACCTGCTCCTGCTCGACGAACCGACCAACGACCTGGACGTGAATGCCATCCGGGCCCTGGAAGACGCACTGGAGAACTTCGCCGGTTGCGCCGTTATCATCAGCCACGACCGGTGGTTCCTCGACCGCCTCGCTACCCACATCCTGGCCTTCGAGGGCGACTCGCAGGTAGTGTGGTTTGAAGGCAACTTCTCTGACTACGAAGAAGCCAAGCGCAAGCGCCTCGGCGACGTAGAGCCCAAGCGGGTTCGGTACCGGAGCCTGGGGTAGCATTTGATCAAAAGCAATGCCTTTTAGCGCAGAAAATCCCCGCCTGTTTGCAGGTGGGGATTTTTTTGATGCTTATTGCTTCCGCTTCTGTCTTGGCATCAAACGGACAATTTGCACCTAGGTCAACCGTGCCGAAATCTATATCTGATATCTACCTCCACCGCTTTACCCACCTGCGGGTGGCGCGCAGCCGCCAGCACGGCGAGGCTCCTTACAAGCCCGCTCTGCTGCTGGCTGTGCTCGATGGCATTGAAGACGGTAGCATTCAGGATAACCACATCTACATTACCCCAGAGCTGCTGGCCGCCTTCCGCAGCCTCTGTCGTGACCTAAGCACCTCGGCGCTATTTCGGGCCAACGACTTTTCCTTGCCCTTCTACCACCTCACTGGCGACGGATTCTGGCACCTACGCACCCTGCCTGGTATGGAGATGGTACTGACGGCTTCACGCCCCGTGAAAAGCCTGCGGAGTCTGCGCGAAACCGTGGAGTATGCTACCCTTGATGCCGAACTGTGGGCGCTGCTGCAGGAGCCGGTGGCACGCGAGGAGCTGCGCCAGGCCCTGCTGCACCGCTACTTTCCACAGACGCGCTTCCGGTACCAGCCCCGCGCCGGCACCGAGGCCGTGCAGCAGCTTCGGCGGCAGATGCTGGAGGAGCCAGTGGCCTCTTACGGTCTTCGGGCTACCCCCGCCGATGAGCTGGACGCGGCCGTGCGAAGCGGGATGTTCAAGCGTGTAGTGCTGGAAGCTTATGACCATACCTGCGCCATATCGGGCCTGAAGCTGGTCAGCACGAACACGGCGGCGCTGAATCCGCTGCTGGATGCCTGCCACGTTGTTCCCTGGGCCCTTACCCACGACGATACCATTGGCAACGGCTTGGCGCTGTGTCCCAACCTGCACCGGGCCTTTGATCGGCACCTCTTCTGGATAGATGAGGACTACACTGTGCGGTGCAGCACGGGCTTCGCCGAAGCGGCCGGGGCCGCCTACGGCATCCGGCAGTTTGAAGGCCAACGCCTGCTACTGCCCACAGAACAGGCGTGGTGGCCACGGCCGGAAAATCTGCGCGCGAAGCGGGAAGCTTGCTGAGGTAGAAGGGGGTAGCAAAGTAGAGTTAGTGATTACCGGGTAAAAATGACCGTCATGTCGAGCTTGCCGAGACATCTCGCGTGCTGACGTTGCAACGGTAATCATACGTCAGCACGCGAGATGTCTCGGCAAGCTCGACATGACAAGTGGGTAGGTTTCGGTAGGTACTATTTACACCAGTGCCTGACCCAGCAGCGCGTGGGCCTTTTTGGCGCCTACCCGGTGCAGGACTTTTATCTCGCCGCCTTTCACGGAGTTGTAGGAACTAAAGAAGTGCTCTATTTCGTGGAGCATTTCCCGCGAGAGGTCCGTGATTTCGTGGAGGCCTTTGTGCTGGCGCGAGTTGGCGGCCACGGCCAGTAGCCGGTCGTTGCGGACGCGGGAGCCGTCGTCTTCCAGCTGTTCAATTTCCAGGGCGCCAATGAGGCGGGCTTCTACCACGCAGCCGGCAAAGGTGGGCGCATCCAGCAGCAGAAGCACATCGAGCGGGTCTCCGTCCTCGGCTTTGGTAGAGGGGATAAAGCCGAAATCGTAGGGGAAGCTGTGGCCTTCGGGCAGCACGCCTTTCAGCATGAATACGTCCAACTCGGGCTCGTAGGCCACTTTGTTTCGTTCGCCCTTGGGCGTTTCTACTACTACGTGCACATGGGTGCGGGAATGGGCCGCGTGGGCCGGCAACTTATCGAGGGGAGTAGGCATGAGCGGAGGGCAAGATTCATCCGGTTTACGGCCCAGGGGAGGGGTAGCGTTATAGTCGGGGTTAAGGGAGCCCGGGCAAAAGCCAGAGCTGGCAGGCTCCTGGTAAGCCGGTTTGGCATCAGGAACCCAGCTTACCACAAGCCATTCGCTTACATGCTGCACCAACTTATGCGTCCTCGGGCAGTACCTCGGCCTGGAAGCCGGCTTCCTGAAGTAGCTGAATCAGGCCGCTGGGATGCACCGAGCCACGGGTGTTTTCTACGCGCAGAATCCGGTCGCAGTTCTCCAGGTCGAAGCTGGCCCGGTAGGTCTGGAAGGTGGCATGAATCCGGGTGAGGAGCCGCCGGGCGTGGCGCCGGCCCCGCACATTGGTCTTGAACACTTCTACCATGACATACCAAAGCTGGTTGGCAAGCAGCCGGGGCCGCGCCGGTAGCCACGGCCCCGGCTTACCTGGAGTTTTACCAAGTAACAGGGGGTAGGAAGCCCTGCCAATCAGGCGAGGCTGGGAGTGGCCGGAACCGCCCCGGAAGCGGTGGCCCGGTGGCGGTTTAGCTGGTAGGAGGCCGCAATCAGCAGGAAGCCCACCCCGATGGGCAGCCACACGATGGCCGGCTCGTCCACCGAAATCAGCGAGTACATAGCTCCGCTCAAATCAAACACGAAGCCGGCGTAGGCCCATTCGCGCAGGCGCGGAAAGCCGGGTACCAGCAGGGCCGCTACCCCCAGTAGCTTGGCAACGCCCAGAAAAGGCAGCAGGTAGGCCGGATAGCCCAAGTGCCGGAAGGCCTCCACAGACGCGGTATCCATCAGCGCGTTTGAAACGCCCGACAGTAGCATCAGGGCCGCCAGCAGGCCGGTGGAAAGCCAGTAGAATACGGTTGTCTTTTTCATGGCGGGAAAGAAGCTAGGTACTGGTTGAGACGAATGGCAGGGGTAGCAGCGCTAGTGCTGGGGCTGCTTGTCGTAGTTCAACATCCAGTCAATGCCAAACTGGTCGGTGAACATGCCGAAGGTGGCGCCCCAGAACGTATCCTGCAGGGGCATGGTCACGGTGCCGCCCACGGAGAGCTGGGCAAATAGCCGCTGAATCTCCTCCAGACTCTGGCAGTTGATAGACAAGGAAACCATGTCGCCCTTGGCTACGGCCCCCATCCCAGAGTCAGAAGCCATTAGCACAAGGTCGGGCTTGGTTAGGGAGGAGTGCAGCACGTTCTGGAGGACGTCGGGGGCTACATGCTCGGCGGCCGGAGTGCCCTCAAACAGCTGCACCATCAGCTCGCCGCCCAGGCACTGCTGGTAGAAGCTCATTGCCTGGCGGCAGTTGCCATTAAACGTCAGGTAGGGAGTGAGGCAGGGAGTGTTCATGACAAAAAGCGAAGAAAAAGGTGAAAAAGAAGAGACAATATCGTCGGAGATATATGCTAACAAGTGTAGTAAAGATGTTATCTTTATTCTGCCGACGCCAACAAAATTAGCAAGGCTGCCCAGGCTTTAGCAGGGCCGATTCCGACTAATTCCGGGTTGATTGCGACATCTTACTTTTTCGCTTTGCTGTCATGAAACACATATCCATTCTGGTGCCTCAGGGCGCTATTTTGGGGAGCATAGAAGGGCCCCGGCTAGTGTTTTCGGAAGTAAATGCTCTGCTGCGGCGCATGGGCAAGCCGGCTTTGTTTGTCATTCAGCTGGTGGGTCTGAGCCAGGCCACGGCCGTGTGCGGCGGCCGCTACACCATAGCTCCCGATGCCTTGCTGCCCGAGGTTACTGAAACCGACCTGGTGATTATTCCGGCGGTGGATGGCAGCCTAACTGAGGCCCTGGAAAATAACCGGGAGTTGCTCCCCTGGATTGTGGAGCGGTACAGGGGTGGAGCCGAGGTAGCAAGTTTGTGTTTGGGGGCTTTTCTGCTGGCCGCTACGGGCCTGATAACCGGGCGGCAGTGCACCACTCATTGGGCCGCCGCCCCCAAATTCCGCCGCATGTTTCCGGCGGTAGAGCTGCTGGAGGACCGGCTGATTACCGACGAGCACGGCATTTACTCCAGCGGCGGGGCCTTTTCCTACCTCAACCTGGTGCTTTACCTGATTGAGAAATACGTGAACCGGGAGATGGCCGTGTTCTGCGCCAAAGTATTCCAGATAGATATGGAGCGGGTCAGCCAGTCGGCCTTTGTGGTGTTCAACGGCCAGAAAGAGCACGAAGACGAGCCCATCAAAAAGGCCCAGGCCTATATCGAAACCAACTACCGCGAGAAAATAAGCGTGGATCAGCTGGCTTCTATGCTGGCCCTGGGGCGGCGCAACCTGGAGCGCCGGTTTAAGAAGGCTACCTCCAATTCGGTAGTCGAGTACATTCAGCGGGTGAAGATGGAAGCGGCCAAAAACAGCCTGGAATCTTCGCGCGACAACGTCACGGAGGTAATGTACAACGTGGGCTATACCGACCCCAAAGCCTTCCGCCTCACCTTCAAGCGAATCACGGGCCTGTCGCCGAAGCAGTATCGGAGCAAGTACCAGCGTGAGGCAGCCGTACCAGCCTAAGGCCAGAGCTTACCTATCTGCTCCGTGCGCGAAGCGCACTACTTTACATGCAAAAGCCTCCGCACGCTGCGTGCAGAGGCTTTTGCATTACCGGTTGGGGTAGAGGGAGGCGTTAATCGGCGTTATTCGCATCGTCGATGGTGCCACCGTCATTGGCGGCGCTGGGGGCCGCGTTGCCGGTACCGTAGTCTGAGCGGTCGGCGGTGGTGTTCTTGGTCTGGTTTTTCCGCTCGTTGTCGGAGCCGCCGCCGGTGTTGTTGGATTCAGCGTTGGGCTCGTCGCCGCGGTGGCTGCTGCCTTTCGCGTCGCGGGTGGGCTGGCCGCCGTCGTTGCCGTGGTTGCCGCCGTGCCGGCCACTGGTGTCATTAGGCTTGTCGGTAGTTTGGGTGGCGGCGCCTTGCTGCTGCCCGGCCAGGCCGTGGGCGTTTTCGGGGCGGGGCGCGTCGGTGCCGTCGTTGGCGGCCTGGGCCTGGGTGCGGTTATGCTCGTTCTGGCTCATGGGGTAGGATGCTTAGCAGAATACAATGGAAAGAATATTCTATACGCTCTGAGAGTGTGGTAGTTGGCTCAGGCCAAGTATTTATACCCCACCCAGCATAGGCCGCCCCGCCTAACCCACCTCAGGCTGCTGGCAGATACCTTACCGGGCCGCAACCGTGCAACACAACAGGGAAAAAACCAGTAGCGCAACAACAATCACCCGCAGGGGCAACTGTTGTTGCGCTACTGACCAGGCCAAATTTAGGCCCGGAGTTTCTGAGGGTGCAGGGAGCCGCCGGCTTACTGCCGGTAAGCCTGACCGAAACGCACGATTTGGCCGGCGCGCTTGCCCGTGCGCTTAATGCGCGTACCCTCGGCAAGCTCCAGGCCTACCGCCTGATTGTCGCAGGTAGTCAGCGGAACGTTGCGGTCAACGTAGCCCGCTGCCGCAACGTGCAGCACCTGGCCGCGGTACACCGGCTCCTGAATGATGTAGCGACCTTCGGAGTTGGTAATGTAGGGCGAGCGGCCCCCCACTATAGTAACCGTAGCCCCAATCAGGGGTTGGCCTTCCTCGGTGAGGACCTGGCCGGTAAATTTCCCATTGCATTCCAGGCGAACAGGCGCGGCAGCTGCCGGAGCCGGGGCGGCTAACGCAAGGCGCTCAGAAGCCGGCTGGGCAGCCGGGCCGGCGGTTTGGGCTGCTGCTACCAATGGGAAGCCTAACAGAACAGAAAACGAAGCAAGTAGTAAGAAACGACACATATAGGGTGGGATGGTAGTGTTTGAACCAAGGCGTTGTCTAAACGAATTAGCGTAAGGATAGTTAGAATTATATAGACTATTTACAGAAAAATTAAATTTATAATGAATAATATTCTATCAAGCCTCCGTATTGGCAACTACGCTCAATAAGCCCTCTGCTCATCCCTTGTCCCCTGACAATTCTTGAAGCGGTTTGAAGGACGGTGTAGAGACGCCTAATTGCGTCTCCTTGTTGAACGACCACATCCACGCTGCGCGGACAATGAGACGCAACTATGCGTTTCTACACTGCTCTTGAAATCACTGCTATAAGCGGCTTGAAATCAGGATGGGTCCGGGCGCCCACGGCAGACAGCAGTTGACCTGCTGCCGCTCAACTTGCCCGGGTTACTGGCAACTTGCCAGGGTAGAAGCCAGACCCCGAGGCCTGATCAAACTTGCCCTCCGTCTCTTCACCGGGCAGAAACGGCTGTTGAGTGGTAATGGCGGCGCATTGGGCTAGTATCGCAGCGCGGCGGCTTAGGGCCGGCTTACCTTTGACTCAATAATAAAGCAGCGCGCGTAGGGTTTATGGAAAGGAAGGCTCGCACCGCGAAGTGTTGACCACCGACAAAAGGAGTAGGGTGGATGAATGATATTTGTCGGTCAACGCGACGGAAAAAGCCGCTGCCTCAGGCAGCGGCTTTTTTATTTGCCCCTGCGCGTCGCTCCTACCCGCCCCAAGCCCGCAACCCCTGGGCAGATCTAAGCCAGGCGGCCCAAGCAGCTCCCGTCATTTACAGCAACAGTGCCCAACCCGAAGCAGGTCGGCAAGGCAATAAGGATAGGCTATGCCCGGACTAGAAAACGAGTTGCGGGTTGAGTAACAGCGGATTATATTCTGTTGTGTCAGTTTTTTAAATAGCTGAATAGATGACACAACTTAGTGTCGTTCAGCTTGCTTTCTGAAAAAGTTGACACAAACCGGTGGCTCTTGCGTTAAGCTCTGCATGGCTACCCCAGCAACTCCCCAGCTTTTGCAGGCCCTGCGGGCCCGCTACGGCTTATCACAGGCGCAATTAGCGGAATATCTGTCGGTTTCCCGCGCCCAGGTGTCTATGGCCGAGCAGGGCCGGCGCACGTTATCGGCGGCGCTGTGGGCCCGGCTGCAGCCGTTGGTGGCGGTGCTGGAAAACCCGGCCGCCGCGACTGGGGCCCAGCCCGAGGGCATTGATGCCGCGGGCCGCGAGGCCTTGCAGCGCCGCCTGCGCGAGTGCACCCAGGAAGCGGCCGAGCTGCGGCAGGAACTAGGCCAGCTGCGTGCCCGAGCAGTTCAGTACCAGGCCGTGCTCCGCGAGCTGCTACCCCTGCTGCTGCCTCTAACTGAAGCGGCCGGCGCGGACCCGGCCCGGGCCTGGCTGCTGGCGCGGCAAAGCGAAGCGGCGGCGGAACTGCACCGCAGCGGCGCGGCAGCGCAGATGCTGCTGGAGCTTCGCATTGAGGCCCTGGACTACGAAGCGGCACAGGCGGCCCTGCGCCTGGCCCGGGCCACCAACCTGATGGGGTAAGCCTACTGGCTGTATGAATAAGAAAAGGTGCCGTTCAACTTTCGAGTGAGGTTGCGAGGCGGGGGAAGGTTAGGCCGTTAGGCCACCGGGCCGGCACTTGTTTTCTTTCCAATGACGGGGTGGTTGTAGCACGTAGGGCTATGCCGTATCTTACTTGCTCCGCACCGCATTTGCCGCCCTATGCCGCCCGAACCCTCTACCGCCTGCCTCGATGTAAGCTACCGTCCCGATCTGGCCGTGTTTATCGTCCGGTGGCTGCGGCAGCCCTCCGCCGAGGAATTGCAGGCTGGCTACCTAACGGCCCTGAAGGCGGCGGAAGGGCCGGGCTGTCGTTTTTGGCTGATAGATGGGCGTCGGCGCACCGATGCTAACCAGAGAGGTACCGGCTGGATGATGGAAACGTTTTTTCCGCTGATGGTTGCCCGGCTGGGCAGCCCGATCTTCATGGCCTACCTCTTTATGCCCAGCCACCTGGCCGATCTGGAAGCCGACGCCTCGGTGCCGCCCCTTTCCTACTTCGATGACCGGCCCTACCACGTTCGGCGCTTCACCGATGAGCAGTCGGCTATGGCGTGGCTGGCCGAATGCCGCCGGGTAAGCAGCCAGTAGCCGAATGCCGGGCTTTCAATTATATTTAGGAAAGCAGCCGAAGTGCCCGTAACCCCAAAGCGGAGCCGAACTCCGGCCGTGTACAGCGCCGCCCCAATAATTCCGCCCGCTTCCCAGCCCGCATGCACATTCACCCTATTGTTGAATCCCCTGGTATTGTAATTGGCTATGACTCAGACAACCACTGGCTTTATGTAGATTGGCGGGGCGAGCATGACCAGGAATCGTCGCAGGCGTCCTGCCTGCTCATGCTGGAGGCCCTGCGCGGCCAGTCCTGCCACAAAATCCTGAATGATAACTCCAGCATAACCCGCACCAGCGTGCAGTTGAGCCTGTGGGGCGCGTGGTGGCTGGAGGAAATGATGCGGGCCGGCCTGCAGTACATTGCCTGGGTGTACCCGCGGAATTTTGAGGCCCGGCAAGCTTCGGAAGGCGTACTGCAAGCCATTCAGCAGCCGGTAGTCGTTACGTTTGATGATGTAGCTTCGGCCTACCTCTGGCTGCAGCAGCAGCACCCGCGCTAACACTGGCGCCGGCGGCCGCTACCGGGCACCGGTCACGCGCATAGGCAGGGTATAAATGCCTTCCGAAGCCGTAATAAACAGCATGTCGCGGCGCGGTCCGGCAAAACAGACATTGCCGGTCCACTCCTCCGGAATGGCAATGTGCTCTATCAGCTCCCCGGCCGCATTGTACACCCGCACCCCCTTGCCCGTCAGATACACGTTGCCCTCGCTGTCCAGGGTCATGCCATCGGAGCCCTGGGCCACGAACAGCTGGCGGTTGATCAGCTGGCCCTGGGGGCCAATTTGATAGCGGTAGGTTTTGTTGGCCTCAATATCGGCTACGTACAGGGTTTTGCCATCAGGAGTGCCAATGATGCCGTTGGGCTTCTGCAGCTGGTCGTCGGCTACCACGGGTTGCGGCTGGCCTTTGGGGAGGTAGTACAGCTTCTGGCCGCCCAGGCCGGCATCGGGGGCCGTGCGGGTCCAGTAGTCGCGCTGGTAGTAAGGGTCGGTGAAGTAAATGCCTTCCGTAGCCGGGTGAAACCAGAGGTCGTTGGGGCCGTTGAGGCGGTGGCCCTGCACGTCGCGCAGCAGTACCGTAGCCTTGCCCTGGGTGTCAATGGACCACAGCTGGTTTTCCTCGTCGGCGCAGGCCAGCAGGTTACCGTGGGCATCGAAGTACAAGCCGTTGGCGCGGCCGGCCTTGTCCAGAAAAACCGACAGCTTGCCGTCGGTGCCGTATTTCCAGATTTTGTTGTTGGGCTGATCGGTGAAAAACACGTTGCCGGCCTTGTCCGCGGCCGGGCCTTCCGTGAACTTGAACTGCCGGGCTACCAGCCGGGGCGTACTGCCCGGAGCACTGACGGCACCCCGCAAGGCTCCCTGCGCCTGGGCAGGGCGGGAAAACAGCAGAAAAGCGGCGGTCCCAGCGGCGCCAAACAGGGTTAGGTACAAAACGGAACGATACTTCATGCCAGAATAGAAATAAGGACAGACCAAAGGAAGCCAACGAAAGCGAAATGGGCTACCCCTCTGGTACGTGGGAATAGTCGGAAATGGCTATTGGGCAGCTGCACGGTAGCAGACGCAGCCCACGCCGAAGCGGGCCGGTAGGGTAGCCATAGCCTCTCGCCGGCCCGTAATAGGCCTGTATTCCTGCTTCCTCCGCTTTCTAATCTGCTGACCCGTGCGCCCTGCTTCCTCTGCTCCCGCTGCCGCGCCCGCCGCGCCCGCCGCGCCGCCTTCTTCCAAAGTGGCTATTGTGGCGGCGCTGGCAGCCAACCTGGCTATTGCCGTTATCAAGTTTGTGGCGGCCGCCTTCACCGGCAGCTCGGCTATGGTAGCCGAAGGTATCCACTCCCTGGTTGATACGGCCAATGAGTGGCTGCTGCTGCTGGGGCTGCACCGCAGCCAGCGGCCGGCGTCGGAGAAGCGGCCCTTTGGCTACGGCAAGGAGTTGTATTTCTGGTCATTTATCGTGGCCATCTGCATTTTTGCCATTGGGGGCGGCATTTCCATGTACGAGGGCATCGAGCACCTGCGCCATCCGGTGCCGCCCGGCGAGCCCACCTGGAACTACGTGGTGCTGGGCGTGGCCTTTCTTTTCGATGGGGCTTCGTTTCTGGTGGCCCGGCGCACGTTCAACGCCCAGCGGGGGCGCCGCCGCTTCTGGGCCGCCTTCCGGGGTAGCAAAGATCCGTCGGTGTTTGTGGTCCTGTTCGAGGATGCCGCCGATTTGCTGGGGCTGCTGGTAGCGTTTCTGGGCGTGTTCCTGGGCCACCAGCTCCAGAATCCCTACCTCGATGGGGTAGCCTCAGTGCTCATTGGCCTGATGCTGGTGGTAGTGGCGGGGCTATTGCTGCGCGAAAACAAAAGCCTGCTGCTGGGTGAGCCGGCCGAAGCCGAGCTGCTGGAAAACATATGCCACCTGGTTCAGGCCGATGCCGCGGTGGTAAGCACCGCCGCGCCCCTGTCGTCTTACCTCAGCCCCCACGATATTCTGCTGGTGCTGCAGGTAGAGTTTCAGCCTCACTTGCTGGCCCCCGAGCTGAGCGCGGCCATCAGCAGGCTGCAGGCGATGGTGCAGGCCCGGTACCCCGATATTGGGCATCTGTTTATTCAGCCGATGGGCCCGCCGCAGCACCATAAGCCGGCCGCAACGGGGTCCGGTGGCCGGGCTTCGGCACTCCTGGGTGGGGTAGGCTGATAGCGCCGCCCAGCCCAAAAGCAGCCCGACGGTAGCAGGGAAGTGAGCGGGTGAACGTCTGGGCGGTGCCTGCGTATGTTACACTACCGTCACCACCGCTGGCTATGCTCGATTTTGCTTCTCTGTTTCGTCCGCTGGCTGAGCGCAGCCAGCTGCTGTATTTCGTGTACCATGTGGAGGCCAGAGAGGTAGTGTACGTGAGTGCAGCCTACGATACGATAGTGCAGCACCCCCGCGAAACCGTGAACCAGGACCTGCCCGCCCTGCTGGCCCGCCTGCACCCCGACGACCAGACCTACGCTGCCGCCCGGCTCACGCACCTGCTGCAAGGCAAGTTTGTGGAAGATGTGGAGCTGCGCCTGATGCCCTCTCCCGGGCGTGCGGGGCGGCCTCAGTGGCTGTGCTTTACGGTCGGGCGGGTAGAGCAGGCTCCGGGCCAGACCTACCTGAGCGGCACCGTGCAGGACATCACGCAAACCCGCGAGTACATTGATAACGCCGACCGCTTCAATAAAAAGAAAAACACTACCCTCGAGATTCTCTCGCATGACCTGGCTGGGCCCTTCATCATGATCAAGCAGGTAGCGGGCTACCTGGGTGAGCGGATTGAAAGCCTGCAGGACGCCCAGCTCTCGGAGTTGCTCCAGTCCGTGCAGACCACCTGCCAGGACAGCGTCAACCTGATCCGGGACTTCGTGGATAACGAGTTTATGGAGTCGTCGAGCGTGCGGGTGAAGCTGGAGCGGGTAAACCTAAGCCCATCGTTGCACGAGATAGTGCAGGAGCTGCAAAAATCGGAGGGGGGGCTGGGCAAGCATTTTTCCTTTACCGGCCCCGCTGCCTGCTACCTCCACCTCGACCACAACAAGTTTATGCAGGTAGTCAACAACCTGCTCAGCAACTCCATCAAGTTCACCCCCGACAGCGGCCACATTCAGGTGGCGCTTCAGGACCTGGGCCACGAAGTGCTGATAACTATAAAGGACACCGGCATCGGCATTCCGCAGCAAATGCAGCCTGTTCTGTTCGAGCGGTTCACGCCGGCCCGCCGGCCCGGTTTGCGGGGCGAGAAAACCACCGGCCTGGGCATGTCCATTATCAAAGCCATCGTGGAGCTGCACCGGGGGCGCATCTGGTTTGAAAGCGCCGAGGACGATGGCACCACCTTTTTCATTGCCCTACCCCGCCTCGAGCCGGAAAAGTAAGGCAGCGCCTGTGCCGGGCTCCAGCCGGCAGCGGCCAAGTTAGTGCTACCCCCCGGCAGGTCCCTCGACCTTGCCGGTGCCGCCGGCGTATAGGGGTGGTCAGCTTCCCGCTCATCCCCATGAAGAAAACCCACGTTGTTTGCCTTTTTCTGCTGCTGATAGCCCGGCTGGCGTGCGCCCAGCCTGCCGGGCCGCGCAGCCCCCGGCAGCTGTTTCCGGGGTTGTTTGAAGCCGTGCAGCTGGGCCGTGTTTTTCCCGACAACAAAACCTTCGTGGATGCCGTGCCCCTGGAGCCGCCGGCCGTGGTGCTGGCCGCCTACGAGGAGCAGCGCCGCCTGCCGGGCTTTGATCTGGGCCGGTTTGTACGGGCGTATTTTCAGCTGCCCGAAGCCTCCGCTTCCGGCTACCACACCCGGGTAGCCGGTGGCCTTCGCCACCACCTCGATACGCTCTGGAGCGTGCTACGGCGCCCCGGCCAAGATTCAGTAGCGCCGTACTCCTCGCTGCTACCCCTGCCGCGGCCTTACGTGGTGCCTGGGGGCCGCTTCCGCGAGGTGTACTACTGGGACTCCTACTTCACTATGCTGGGGCTGCGCGTGAGCGGTCGGCCCGAGCTGATACGGGGCATGCTGGACAACTTCGCCTTCCTGATTACCCGCTACGGCTTTATCCCGAACGGAAACCGCACGTACTACCTCACCCGCTCCCAGCCCCCGTTTTTCAGCCGTATGGTAGAGCTGCTGGCCCAGGAGCAGGGCGATACGGTGCTCCGGCGCTACCACCAGCCCCTGCTGCGGGAGTACCAGTTCTGGATGGCTGGCGCCGACTCCGTGGCTCCCGGCAAGGCCTACCGCTCGGTGGTGCGCCTGCCTGGCAGGGAAACCCTGAACCGCTACTGGGACCGGAGCGAGGAGCCGCGCGAAGAATCTTACCTGCAAGATGTAACGGCGGCCCGGCGCAGCTCCCAGCCTCCCGGCCAGTTTTACCGCAACGTGCGGGCCGCTGCGGCCTCCGGCTGGGACTTCAGCAGCCGCTGGTTTGTGCCGGGGCAGGGCCTGGAGTCTATTCGCACCACCAGCCTGGTGCCCGTTGATTTGAACTGCCTGCTGTACCAGCTGGAGCTGACCCTGGCCCGCAGTAGTCAGCTCCGCGGCGAGGCCGCGGCGGCCCGCCGCTTTCAGGCCCAGGCCGCCGCCCGCGCCAAAGCCGTGCAGCGCTACTGCTGGGATGCCCGCGCCGGCTGGTTTCAGGACTACGACTGGGAGCTGCGCCGCCACTCCGCCGTGCGTACTCTGGCCGGCCTGTTTCCGCTGGAAAGCGGCCTGGCTACCCCCGCGCAGGCCCGCAAAGTGGCTGCCGTGCTGCGCCAGGAGTTTCTGAAAGCCGGCGGGCTGGTAACCACCCTCACGGCCACAGGCCAGCAGTGGGACGCGCCCAATGCCTGGGCTCCGCTGCAGTGGGTGGCTGTGCAGGGCCTGCGGCGCTACCAGCAGCAGGAGCTGGCCGGCACGGTGGCCCGGCGCTGGATAGAGCTGAACCATCGGGTGTTTCAGCAAACCGGCAAGCTCATGGAAAAGTATGATGTGGTGAATACCGCGGCCCTGGGTGGCGGTGGCGAGTACCCGCTCCAGGACGGATTTGGCTGGACCAACGGGGTGCTGCTGGACTTGCTGCAGCGCTACCCCATACCCGCGCAGGAGCCAGCGGACCGGCAGCCCTAAGCGTACCGCCAAAACCAGGGAAACATCATTTTCAGGGCGGCTCCCTAAACCATGCGACAGGCCAGCCGTTCAAATCCAGGTATTTCCACCCGATTTTCTGCCTGACTATGTGCGGCCGTTATACCGTTACTCCGCCCGCTGCGGCCCTGGAAGCCCGCTTCGAAGCCTCTTTTGCCGGTTCCACCGCCGGCCCCACCTATAACGCTGCCCCCTCCCAGCAGCTGCCGGTTATCCTGAACACGGAGCCGGGGCGTATTCAGCTGTTACAGTGGGGGCTGCTGCCCGGCTGGGTGCGCGACGTGCAGAAGGCCCCGCGCCCCATTAATGCCCGTGCCGAAACCCTCACCGAAAAACCCTCATTCCGTACGCTGCTGCAGCGCCGCCGGGCCCTGGTGCTGGCCGACAGCTTTTATGAATGGCAGGTAACCTCCCACGGAAAAGTGCCCCACCGCATTCTGCTGACTTCCGAAGAGCCGTTTGCTTTCGCCGGCCTCTGGGATGAGTGGCTGAACCGGGATACCGGAGAGGTGCATCCTACCTTCACCATCATCACCACGGCCCCCAATAGCCTGATGGCTCCTATTCACAACCGTATGCCCGTGTTGTTGCCGGGGCGCGAGGCGGAGCTGGCCTGGCTAGATGACGGCCTGGGCTTGGCCGGCCACCAGCTGCTGCTCCAGCCCTATGCCCCCGATGCTATGCGGGAGTATGTAGTCAGCCCGCTGGTAAACTCGCCTGCCCACAACGAGCCGGCCGTGCTGTTGCCTGCCGCCTAAGCAGCAGGAGCAACAGCACGGCCGATCAAAAGCTCAGTAAAAGTAAGTCCTGACTAAGAGCGGAAAAGCTCATTGCGCCGCAAGGCCCGCTCGTAGGGCAGCACGGGCGGACGACGCTTTTTGGCGGGGAGAAGCTTGCTAAACCAGCCCGTTTTCTGCCGAACCCGATTGGCGGGCTCCGGAGCCGCTGCCTGCGCCATTTCAGTAGCCGTAAGTACCACGGTAATCAGTAGGGCAGAGGCGAGCAAGGCTTTCATGGTATTATGCCGTTATATAGTTGAAGCTATTGGCAATCTTAATCCATTTATTTTGTTTATTCAATATATAATATGAAAATGATAAAGATATGTACAAAAAAAACAGGCAGATAGCTAATTGAGAATAGCTGCCTCTATAAAAAAGCGCCTGACCCGCAGTGGTTTGCGAGTCAGGCGCTGCTGTTTTTCGGAGCGGCTTCACCAATTCTACCGATGCCGCCGCATGTTCCGGCGGTAGGCGGGCACTACACGCCGCTTCTTGCGCTTGATCCATCCCCCACGGCCGGCTGCGCCTGCGTCGGTGGTGAGCGTGGGAGCTGCGGTGGTGCTGATGGGAAGGCTTTCAGTCTCTGGCGAGGCAGAGGCGGCTACGGCGTCGGTGCCCAGTAGCAGGGCAATCCCCAGGAATGCGAAAGTAGCTGTTTTCATAACGCAGGCAATATTAGTTTGACTTGATGCAATTATAAAGTAAATTATTTATATAAAAAACCATATCAACAAAAGGGTAACAAAAAAGCTCCTCATGGTTGAGGAGCTTTATAGAGGTAGAAGAGGGTAGCAGTTATGCCGCCTCTTCCTGATCGGTATCCATAGCACGGGCGGCTACCAGCACGGCCACGCTGGCCACTACCGCAATACCCACAATCAGCTGGGTGGGCGTGAAGCGTTTGGTTACTTTGCGCAGCAGCTGCCCGCCGTTCTTCAGCAGGTCGTCCAGCTGGTCGTGCTCACCCTGAAATACCTTATAGGCGCTCTGCAGGGTGTTAATGATTTCCTCGGGGGCAATTTTTTCGATTTCCTGGGGCAATTGAGAGCTCATAGCAGGCAAGTAAGAAACAGTGAAGGAAGTATCGGGAGAGTGGTGGCACAACCACCGAAAGCCTCTACGGGAAACGCCGGGTTTTTGATATGGTTGAGGCCACAAATACTACCCTGGCGGCGCGGCTGCTACCCCCTACTTAGCCCCAAACCTCCCATTCGGAGGCCCGCTCCCACGCAAAAGCCCCGCCGGCAGGCAGGGCTTTTGTACAGAAACCAAGTGGAGCAAAACCTGCTAATGAACAGGCTATTCATACACTTTCACCACAAAAACGTAATCCTGCAGCTTCCGGATCTGCTGGGGCCGCGAGGTGCCCGCCAACTGGTTGGCCCGGGGCAAGTTGTACGACTGACCAGCGCCGGCAGCACTCAACGAGTCAACCAGCCGCATCAGGTACGACGATTTGGTGGCGAAGGCGGCGCTCTGCACGTCCATCTGCCGCCCACTGATAACGCCAATCAGGTTGCCTCTGTCGTCGAGCAAGGGGCCGCCCGAGTTGCCCGGGTTTACCGGAATGCTGATTTGATAGAAGCCCGTGTCGCCCTCGAAGCCGGAGCGGGCGCTCAGCGAGCCGTCGTTAAACACAAGGTCCTCGCGGGGGTAGCCCAGAGTATAAACTTTCTCGCCCAGGTCCGACTGGCCCCGCTTGAAGGAGTAAGGCAGGCGGCCAAAGCCCTTGAAAGATTTGTCCTTGATCTGGAGAATAGCCAGGTCGTGGGCTACATCGGTAAATACTGGCTCGGCGCGGAAGCGCTGCCGGTCGCGGCCTTCAATCAGTAAGGAATCGGCCCCCTGAATTACATGGTAGCTGGTCACCAGGTAGCCATCGGCGGTGAGGGCGAAGCCCGTGCCGCTGAACTTGCCCGGATTGATTTTCTCCGGCTGGGCTTCTATCTGGTTGAGCGTGCGGTTCATGGAGCGCTGGGTGCGCTTAATGCGCTCTACCTCGCGGCGCAGAACGGTGTACCCGTACAACGACGACTTCTGGGAGGCGCGCCACCACTCCAGGCCCAACAGGGTGGCAAATACGGCCATAATGGCCACCGAGGCAGCCACCATCATGGTGGCACGGTGGCCGTGCCAGAAGGCCCGCAGCTTTTCCTCGGTGCGCGAAATGCGCAGCATGGGCCGGGGGGGCTGGCCGCTGGCAAACCGCTCGTGCCGCTCGTCTTCCTCGGCTACTTTGGCCAGCGGGGTCAGGCGCACGGCCTGCTCCGCCTCCATATCGGCGTGGATGGCCTGCAGCTTGCGGCGCAGGGCCAGGCGGCGGCCATACGCCGTGAGCGTGCCGGTCAGGGCTTCGAACTCCTGCAGGCGGCGTTCCAGCGCCGGGTCGGCGGCAAGGCGGCGCTCCAGGGCCGTGCGCTCCTCGTCGGGCAGGGTGCCCGCGCGGTAAGCGTCAAATAAAGCGTAGTAGTCGGCTTCGGTTTTCATGTCCGGGGGTAGCAGTCAGCACAGGCAAGCGGGGCAGTGCGCCCCAGGCTTCCCGAGTACTAACCGCCGGGGCTAAGTCTCGTGTTCCTGGTACTGACTGAAAAACAGTTTTTTAAGTCGTACCAGGCACTTGTATTTTTGATTCTTGGCGTTGTCGGCGTTGGTGTAGCCAAACTCGGCCGTAAGCTGCTGCATCGATTTATCGAGCAGGTAAAATCCTTCCAAAAGCGAGCGGCAGGGCTCCCCGATGCGCTCCAGAGCCTGGCTCATGGTGCCCAGCTGCCGGTCGCGCTCTTCAGCCACTTCCAGATCGGCTTCGGCGCCGGTCTCGAGGTAGGGCTCGTGGTCATCGAGACGGCCGCCGAAGCGGGTTTTCTCCGTGAGCCGTTTCAGCCAGAGGCGCCGACACACGGCGTAGAGGTAGGTTTTGATCTGGCAGCTCAGCTCCAGAGAGCCTTCGCGTACCTTTTCATAGAATACCATCACTCCCTCCTGATACACATCCTTGGCTTCGTCCTCGGTGCCGCTGTTTTGCAGCACGTAGTGCGAAATCATGGGGAAGTGCAGCCGGTAGAGCTGCGCCAGCGCCCGGTCGTCGTCGCGGCGGATGGCCGCCACAAATTCCTCGTCGGTGTAGGCAGGTTGTCCCTTACCCATTCGCTTTGTTGATTAATACAGTGAGCCCCGCAGGGTAACCCAGTGAAAAAATATTTTCTACTGTTGGGTTACCATTCGCTTCTGCCGGTATGAAGGGCGTTTTTCGGACAAAATTTTTCAAACCTACTACCAAAATGAAGAACCTCCTGAAGGTATCCGCTCTGGCCGTTGTTTTCGCTGCTACCCTCGTTTCGTGCGAGTCGAAGAAAGCTGAAGAAACCACCACTTCTACCGAAACTCCTTCGGTTGAAGCTGCTGCTACCACCGACACCACGGCTGCTGCTGCTACCACCGACACCACGGCTGCTGCTGCTACCACTGAGGCTGCTCCCGCTACCACGGAAGCTACCACCACTACCACTGCTACCGAGCAGAAGTAATTACGCGCCGGTTTGGCCGGTACGTTTTTCCCGAAGCCCGAGTTCCGTACCGCGGAGCTCGGGCTTTTTGCTTTCAGGCCCCGGCCGCTGCCCACGGCCGGAGTCTGGCATTACGCTGATGGATTCAGGAAAGCCAACGCAAGTAGGCCAGCGGCAAGCAAACGGGTAGCCTAACCACTTACAGCTTTTCCTCCAGCCAAAGCAAACCGGCTCCGAGCAGGAAAAGCAGGTAGCCCCACCAGCGCGGCCAACCTGAGTGCGTGGTAACAGTTGCCGGAGCCGCCGATACTTTGGCGGCCGCGCCCAGGGGCGCTACGGCCCGCAGCCATTCCTGCCGGGCCGGACCGCGCCACTGCTCATTGCTGAACACATAAAACCACTGCCGCGCCGGGCCGGCCTGCGCTTCGTGCCAGCCCGGTGCGGTAGGCCAATAAGGGGCCGTGCTCCACTCCGGTACGTAGGCGTTCTGGCGCAGGGCCACCTGCACCGGAGCGGCGTTGCCGGCGCGCAGGCGCAGGTAGGGGGCCGAGGCCCCCGTAACCTGGAGGGTAAGGGGCGCATGGGGCCGGGGCCAGGCCGTGGTAAGCTCAATGGCCGGAACAGATGACGTGGCCGGGACCAGGGCCGTCAGCAGGTAACTCCAGTAGGCCTCGTAGGCCGCCGTTTGCCCCTGCAGCAGCCACGGAAACGTTTCGGCTACCGTCGTGACGGCCACCTGCCCAAGCCCCAGGCGCCGGGCCGCTGCTACCGGCTGCTGGTTCGGGGCCAGTACCAGGGGCCGGAGCTCGGGGCCGGGCCGCAGGGTAGCAGGCAGCAGCGCGGCCGGGCGCACTGGGGCCTCGGGCCAGCTGAGAGGTTGGGGCGCCGTAGCTGCCGCTGCAGAACGAGTAAGAAGTCCAAAAGCCCCAGCGCCGGGTAGCGCGCGCGGTATGGTGGCAGCATCGGCCAGCAGCAGTACACCACAGCTGCCAGCCCGCACTGCCTGGGCCAGCGCGGCACTCTCAGCTCCTGACAAAGCGGCCAGGGAACCGGCATCCGCCAAAACCAGCTCAACACGCGCCAGCAGGGCTGGGGTAAGTCGGGAGAGGTCGGGGGAGGTAGCGCTGTTCAGAAACTCGGTCTGGACCAGCCCCCGACTGACGCCCGTGCGCACGGCTACGCTGTGCTGGTGAGAAGCAAGGTAGTTTTTCAGAAATCGAACTTCAAAGGAAGGCGCGGCGGCCAGCAGCAACACGCGCACGGGCCGGGTGGGGCGCACTTCCAGGGGCACGGGCTCCTGGGCCAGCACTTTGCCCTCGGTGCGTGCCACCAGGCTATACACGGCCCGACCTTCGGCCTTCGGGGTAAAGCGAAGCCGGAAAGTGCCCCCTCCAGCCGGCAGCCGCACGGAGTCGCGCGGCGCGCCGGCCGCCTGCAGGCTAATCCAGGCAGGAGCGGTGGCACCGCTAAAAGAGCCCTCAACGGCCCAGGGCTGACCTAACTCAGGCTGGCGAGGCCAGGCCGCCGCCCGGAAGCCCACGGCTTGTGCCGCCGGGTGTGCTACCACCCGCAGTCCGCGAAGGGCCGGCACATCGGCGGCGGGCAGGCCCTGGCCCAGCACATGCACGGTGTGCAGCTGGGGCAGGCGTTGGCGGAGGGCCGGAAGGTTGCTGAGGATAGGGGTATCGGGGGGAGTGGCTCCGTAGCGCCACACCGGCGTACCGGCGGCCAGCCCACGCAGCAGCTGGCGCAGGCTGTCTGGTGAGTAACCATCGGTTAGCACAATAGCCGCCTGGCTGGCCAGCTGCTGCTGGGTGCGGGTAGGAGGAAAAGCCGCCAGCCACAGCCCGCCCACGGCTGCCAGCCCGGCTCCCAGCCGCAGCAGACGCCGCCGGGCATCGGGCCGGCGCCAAGCTGCTAGGGTCAGGGCAGTGGCTAAAAGCAGACAGAAGGCAAGAAAATAAATCATCAGAGGGAAAGCGGACGGGTACTCAACGCAAAAAAACGGACGGCTCGAAGCCAGCAACAGCAATGGGCAGGCCCCTACCGGCTCAGCTCCTGCAGGTAGCGCCGGGCCAGGCGGTTGCCCGGCTTGGCGGCGTGCGCCGGGGTAGGCGGGGCCGGTGGCAGCAGGGCCGTTAGCGCCCGCTCGATGAGGGGCAGCTTCTCAGCCGCTGCCGGCTGCCCTCGGCGCAGCGTGGCGCTCAGGCTGCGCAGCTCACGCAGGGCGCTGAGGTAAGCTCCCGGATTTTGCAGCGCGGCCCGGGCCAGCTCCTGCCCGGCCTGGTCGAGGGTAGTAGCGGCGCCGGCCGGAGGCGAGGCCTGGCCGTGCAGCTGGGTGAGCAGGCGCAGGGCGGCCCGCACCACCGGCTGCCGGGCCGGGGCAGCCAACTGCAGCTCGCGGCGGGGAGCGGCGGCGCCGGCCAGGTCGCCGGTAAGGCGGGTAGTGGCTTCGGGCATGGGCGGGGGCGTGAAGCCGGCTTTCTTGACGTAGGCACGGGTTTGCTGCTGTACCTGTTTGAGTAGGCGCAGGGCGCGGTACTCAAAGGGCAGGGCCTCGCGGGGGCGGCCGGTACGCAGGCGCAGCTCGGCCTCCCACATCTGGCCGAGCACGGCCTGCAGCTTGGCCTTCACGGCGGGCTCCAGGAAGTCGGCCGTCTCAGAATCGTCGTGGTGGTGAATGTACGGGTCCATCAGCTCGGCCGTAAGGGCGGCGCCGGGCGCATCATGGGCCGAGGAGGAAGAAGCGTGGCTATGGTCGTGGCCGTCGTCGGCGGAATGGCCTTCGGGAGTAGCAGCCGGGGTAGGGGGTGTGGCTTCGGTGTGGTCTTCGGCCACTACGGAACCCAGGCCGGGCTCCTCGGCCGGAGCATCGGCCGTGGGCGGACCAGGAGCCGGGCCCCCAATGGTTTCATCGGCTTCTTCACCCAGAAACTTGCCGTAGCGCATGCGCAGTATTTTCTGATCGAAGCCGATGCCATTGGCGCGCTCCAGTAGGGTAGCCGCCGGGAGGCCGCGCTGCTCAGCGAGCAGTTTTTCGGTGTCGATAATAATCTGGCGCTGACTACGGAAGTAGGCCGGCTTGGCACTTACGCCCAACGACACATCCAGGGCGCTTTCCTGCACCGTGGTATCTTCCCACTGCACCAAGTAGGTATCGGAGCGGGTCAGCTGCTGGTGGTTGTCCCAGGCCTGCAGGTAGAAGTACACTTCGTCGCCGTAAGTAAGGCCCAGGGCCGGCAGGCGCAGCAGGTGCTGCACGGTGCCCGTCTGGGGTTGCCCGCGCAGAGCAGCGCTGAGGTCCGTTACCACTTCCCGAAACTTCACGGCTTCGCCCTGGCCCTGGGCAATGGTGGCAACTAGGCGGGCGCGGGTCAGGCCAAAATCGTCGTGCAGCTGGGCCCGGATGGCTACCTGGGGCGGGCGGCCAAACTCTACCAGGGTGTAGGCTTTTGGGGTGATGAGCCGGATGGTAGGCGCCTGATCGGGCTGCACTTCAATGGCATATTCCTCCGAAAGCTGCCCCTCGAACCGGATGCGGTACAGGACCGAAGCCGTCAGTGGAACTTCGGTGGCAAACTCCGCCGACCGGCCCGGAACGGCCCGCAGCGGCACACGCCGACTGCCCAGCTCCAGCACCGGGGCAGCTGGTACGGCCCGACTCAGCCGTACGGTCCAGCGCACCTGGCTGCCCCGCAGGCAGCGGAACGATGCCGCAGCGGGCGAAAAAGCGGGCTGCCGGGTATAAGCGGGAGGCTGCACCCGCAGGCGCGTTTCCAGGATGCGGGCCGCCGTTGGGGGTAGGGGCTTCTGGGCCGCGAAACGCAGCTGAAGTGGCTTTTCGGTGGGTTGTGAGGGGGTAGCTCCCGCCGTAGGGTGCTGCCACCAGACCCCGGCGGCCAGGGCCAGCAGCACGCCGGCCAGCAGCAGGGGCCGGCGAAAATCTACGGGAAGCAGTGGGCCCGCGGCGCTCAGGTGGGGCAGGCGGTCCAGCAGCCGTTGCTGCTGCAGCTGTTCCAGCAGGTTAAGCTCGGTGGAGTCGCGCAGCAGCAGGGTGCTGCTGTCTTCCAGCTCCGGATGGTGCCGGTTGAGGCGGCGGGCAACGCGCGGCAAGGGCTGCTGCCAGATGTGCCAAAGCCGCGCAGCCAGCCCCAGCAAACCCAGCCCGGCCACGCCGAGCACTGCCAGGCGGGCTACAGGCCAGCCCAGGTAAAGAGCCAGCAGCAGCGCGCCCGCGGCGGCGGCCGGCACCAGCAGCGCCGCCGTGCTGCGCCAGGCCCACTCCCGATGAGCCTCCCGCAACGCGGTAGTGGTAGGAGCGGAAGCACTAGCAGTCAGCGAATTCATGTCAGAAGCGGAGATAGTACAGAAGAAATCAGGCAGCCTGCTGCCGGAACCGTCGGGCAGCCAGCAGGCGCTCCAGCCCAAACAGCAGGCCCGCTGCCGCCACTGCCCAGGGCGCTAAGGCACGGACGGGGCCGGGCGTTGCGCGCGGGGCGGTAGTGGGCGCGGCTACCGGCCCCGCCGTGAGCTGGCGCAGGGGCATAACCCGAGGGTCGGGGCGCAGGGTAGGCGCTGCCGGAAGCTCGGGCAGCAGCAGCGACAGGAGCAGGGCGGGTAGCTCGGGGCTTTCGGACAGGCTGCTCCAGGCCGGGTCGAGGCGGGTGTGCAGGCGGTACCAGGTGCCGGCCCCGTTGGGGCGGGTGGAAAGCAGCGGCCCGCCCGTTGCCAGCGGCCAAGCCGTGGAGGCCCCCACCGCAACAGCCGAATCGAGGCGGTGCAGCCGAACCGGGACGGCGCTGCCCGGAGCCGCGAAGCTGACTGCCCGGACCTGCCCGGTTCCCGCAGCTTCCTGCCAGATGTGCAGCCCCTGGGCTACCCGCCCCGCCCAAGGGGCCGGAACCGGCGCATCGCGCAGCCAGAACAGCCAGTCGAGGGAGTCAGTGGGGAGGGGAAGCGCACCGCCAACGGTCAGGCGGGGGGAGAGGGGTAGCACGGAGCCGGCCGCCCGCAAAGCCGCAGCCAGCACCCGGGCCGAGGGGGCGTGGGCAGCATCGTAGCTCACGGCCAGGCGCAACGGCCGGGTCAGCAGGGGCAGGGGCCGACGAACAGAGTCGGTAACAGCGGTAAACTGCCGGCGGGGGGCATCGAAGGCTACCTCAATGCCTGGCCCCAACCCGACCACCGGCCCACTGGCTACCGGCCACGGCCGGCGCGCCCGCCGAAAAGAAATGCCGTTTTCAGAACCATAGGCCAGCAGCAGAACCAAGCTATCGGGGCGGGGCCGCCAGGCGGCTACCGGCCACGCCACCGAATCGGGAGAAGGCAGGGGCAGCCACCGGACGGCAGCCGGCAGGGCCGGCCGCGTGCCGGCAAACGCATCCAGGGTAAGCGGGGCCAGCACCACCAGGGGCCGGTTGGGAAGGGAATCGGCAGCCTGGCGCACCATACTCCATAGGGAGCTGGCGGGAGCCACGGAGTCAGAGGCTTCCGGCAAAGGCAGGGGGGTAGCCGCTGCAGCCACGGGGGCGTCGGCCGCCCCCTCAGGCTCCGCCAGGCCCACGGTGGTCCAGGGCTGAGGCGGGCCTATGGGCTTCTGAATGCTCAGGCGCCGTAGCTGATACCCCCGGCCCCGCAACGAGTCCAGCAGCGGGCGTACGGCGGCTACCTGAGCGGGAGTAGCCCAGGAACTCAATAGTACCTGCCCCCGCACGGGAGGCTGCGGCAGGCGTTGGGTGGGCTCGGCCAGGGCCAGGGCCAGCAGGCTCAGTACGGCGGCGCGCAGCAGAAACAGCAGTAGCTGCTCGGGCTTGATGCTGCGCAGGCGCCGGTTGGCGGCCGCATCCAGCCAGCGGAGGCTGCCTACCTGCACTACGCGCCCCGGCCGCCGGTTCCAGAGGTAGATGGCCAGCGGAACAGCCAGGCCCAGCAGGGCCAGCCATCCGGCAGCGGCATGGGAGAAAAACAACGAAGGCAAGTAACAGGTCTGGTTTCTGTGGCGAAGTATGGGCGGCCGCTCAGCGCTACCTCCCGCCGGAAAGTAGGCAAAACAGAAACACAGACACAACTTTAGCAGCGGGCGTTGCGGGGAAGTACCCGGATAAAGGCAAACTCCTGGCTCAGGCCGCCGCTCTCATCCGGGTGCCAGCGGGCTTGGCTGCCAACGGCAACCGCACTATTGCGGCCCCGGCCCGGAGCTAAGGCAGAACGGAGCCCGCCCGCAACTCTTGCGCTAACCCGAGCAGCAGCGCTTTCACGGCGTTATCAACTCCCTGCCCGTCCCGGATCAGCCTCTGGCGGGCATATCCTCGGGAGGCCTGGGCTTTGCTTCCGGTCAGCTCCTCGTCGAGGGGCGCGCGGCGGTTCTGAGCGGGCATGGTGGCAATAGCGGTGCGCTGCCACTGCTGCATATAAGAAAGGATATCCGTAACGGCGTAGGTGTCATTCCGGGCGTAGTCGGGACCCAGGTAGTAGCTCAGGTCGGTTATTTCGTAGGTGCAGCGGCCCTCGCTTACCCGCAGTCGGAACAAAAAGCTCAGCGCAAAATCCCGGTCGGCGCCGGACGTGGAACCTACGCCGTGGACCAGGGTAACGCCCCGGCCCATGAGCACACCCCGGGCCGGATCATCGAGCTGTACTACCTGGCGGGCATCTTCAAACTGCCGGACTGTCCACTCGCGCGTGCGGCCGTAGAGCTCGGCCGCTGGTACCCCGGTCGCTACCAGGGTGCCGCGGTAGGCAATTTTGTGGGTGGCGCTATCCAGGGGAAGGGGCGGGAGCGGGGGCGGGGTTGTCTGGGCCTGCAGCGCTGGGGCCGAGCCGAGCAGGGCCGCCAGGAGTAGATAGTTCTTCATGGACATAGCGGAAATGGATAGAATATCAGCCGAAGCAAATATTCAGCCGTTTCCTGCTATGCCAGGCAGAGGCTACCCCAGGCTTCGCCGCCGCAGAAACTCGCGCAGGGCCGTGGTCAGAGGTTCGGCGGTGCTGAGCTGGTAATAGTCGAAGGTGTGGGTGCGGGCGCGCTGGGCCGTGTCGCGGAGCCACTGCTGCAGATGCTGCTGCCAGGCGCGGCGCTGCTGGTCGGCATCGAGCTGGAGAGTGCGGCCGGTTTCCAGATCTTCAAAGGTCACAGCGCCCCGAAACGTGAATTCCAACTCGTTGCGGGCCAGTAGGTGCAGCAGCAGCACCTCGCCCGAGGCGGCGCGCAGGCGGGTCAGGAGCTGCTCAATCTCGCTGTTTTCCTCGTACAGGTCGCTCACGCAAATAGTTAGAGCCGGCTGGCGGCGGGCCGTGAGCGGGGCCAGGGTAGCCGCGTCGGGGAAGGAGCCGGCGGCCTCAGCAGTTTCCAGGGCGTGGTAGAGGCGGGGCAGCTGGCGGGCATCAGCGCGGGGCGGCAGGTGGCGCAGGCCCGCCGGGTGCAGAATGGTCAGGGCCACGGCGTCGCCCTGCTGGCTGGCCACGTAGGCCAGGGCCGCGCACAGCAGCCGCCCGTAGTCAAGCTTGGTCAGGCCGTTGTCGTCGCGGTGATTCATGCTGGCCGTGGCGTCCAGCACCAGATGTACTACCAGGCTCGTATCCACCTCCGATTCGCGCAGGTAATACCGGTCGGAGCGGGCCGCCAGGCGCCAGTCGAGGCGGCGCAGGTCGTCGCCGGGCTGGTAGGGGCGGTACTGGCTAAACTCCAGACCCGCCCCGCGTCGGCGGCTGGCGTGGGCGCCGTGCAGCAACCCCTCAGCGGCGCGCCGGGCGGCCAGAGGCAGATTGTGCAGAGCGTGCAGGTGTTCGGGCGTGAGCATAATAAGGGGGTAGGAGGGTAGGAGGGTGTGGGGGTAGGAGGGTGTGGGGGTAGGCATCTAGACTTTTATTGGTTGCAAAAACCTTGGCCTGGCTGGGTAAGGCCTCCCCTGCTACAAGCTAAAAACCAAGATTCTTCCTCCTACCCTCTTACCCCCACACCCTCCTGCCCTCTTATCAGATCCGTACGGCTTGCAGCAGCTCCCGCACGGCATCGTCGGGGGTGAGGTTTTCGGCTTCGGCGTTGAAGTTGAGCAGCACGCGGTGGCGCAGCACGGCCGGGGCCAGGGCCTGCACGTCTTCCAGAGTAGCGGCAAAGCGGCCGTGAATCAAGGCCCGGGCCTTGGCGCACAAAATCAAGGCCTGCCCGGCGCGCGGACCAGCACCCCAGCGGCCGTACTCCCGGATAAACTTAACCTCGGAAGTAGCCGGACGGGTAGCGCGCACCAGGCGGTTCACCAGTCCCAGCAGCTCCTCGCTGATGCTTACCTGGCGGGTAAGCTGCTGCAGCTGGCGCACCTCCTCGCCGCCCAGCACTGGCTGCACCTGTTGGCGGCTGGTGCCGGTAGTGCCGCTCAGCACGGCCAACTCTTCCTGCTCGGTGGGGTAGCCAATGCGCACGTAAAGCAGAAACCGGTCGAGTTGGGCCTCAGGCAGGGGGTAGGTGCCGCTCTGCTCAATGGGGTTCTGGGTAGCCAGCAGAAAGAACGGTTTGGGCAGGGCGTGCTCCTGGCCGGCGTACGTTACGTGGCCTTCCTGCATGGCTTCCAGCAGGGCGGCCTGGGTTTTGGGCGGCGTCCGGTTGATTTCGTCGGCCAGCACCAGGCTGGCGAAGATGGGCCCTTCGTTGAACTTAAAGGAGCGGTGGCCCGTGCCGTGGTCTTCCTCCAGAATTTCGGTGCCCAGAATATCGGTGGGCATCAGGTCGGGCGTGAACTGGATGCGGCGGAAGGGCAGGTCGGTAGCCTGGGCCAGGGTGCGCACCAGCAGGGTTTTGGCCAGGCCGGGCACACCTTCCAGCAGGGCGTGGCCCCCGGCCAGCAGGGCCACCAGCACTTCATCCAGCACCTGCTGCTGGCCCACAATCACCTTTCCGATTTCCTGTTTAAGCTGCGGTATTTTCTGAAGGAGGCGGGTTACGTCTTGTTCGGTCACGGAAAGTGGAGCGTTGAAAAGTCAGAAAGAGAAGAGGATGAAGCCAGGACAAAGTCAGATATAGGACGGCAAGGATGCGTCGGGAAAAGGTTTTTGCCTGCTTTTTTCTTCGGCAGGTAAAGTCTGATAAACCGCCCGAATGGTTTGCCGCCCCGTGCCGCAAGTATCTATTTCGGACCATGATACGCAACTACTCCCGCACTTTCCACTGGGGCCGCCTGGCTGCCGCCCTCCTGTTTACCGGCCTGGTTTCTTCCGCAGCCCAGGCCCAGTCCCCACTCCCCGATACCCTGAAGCCTACCCCCGCCGTGTACTCCAATGCCCTCCGGCTGGATGTAGGCGGTATTCTGGCCCGGAACCTGGCGTCTTCGGCCCTGGGAAACAGTGGTATCCTGATGCCCCTGCTGCTGGGCTATGAGCGGCAGCTGCGGCCCCGGCTGAGCGCCAACGCCGAGCTGCTGGTAAACGGCGGCAGCCCCGAGGAGCGTGCCTGGGGCCTGGCCGCCCAGGGCCGCTACTATTATTACCAGGGCCGGCAAACGGGCCTGGCGGGCCTCTACGTGGCCCCCACGCTCAGCTACCGCGGCATCCGGCAGGATTCGGGTTATGGGCCGGAGGTAGTGCGGCGCAAGCTGGGCGGCGCGGGTGTGCTGCTGGGAAGCCAGATGCCGCTGGGAGCCCAGCGCCGGTTTCTGCTGGATGTGTCGGGCGGGCTGATGAGCTGGGCGCGCATCGGCCAGGACCAGATCCGGAACTACCGCCGCGGGGGCGGCTACTACGAGGAAGAAACCTTCTACGAAAATGGTACCGTGTTCGACGGGCGCATCAGCCTGGGCTACCGCTTCTAGAAACGCGGCCAGGCAGCCTTACTGCGCGGGCTCCGGGCGGCCAAAAAAGCGGGTCAGATTAAGCTGGAAGCCCCGGTTTTCGGCTGGTGGGTCGTAGCCGATATAGATGCTTTCATACGAGTTTTTTACCCCGTGCGAGTACGCAGCCTGGGCCTGCCAGCCGCCCCGCCGGTAGCCTACCCCTACCTGGTAGCCGGCATCCAGGCGCCGGAAGGGCCGGTAGTAAGGCGTGGGGCTTTTCTTGCCGAAGCCAATTTTCGTTTCGTTGGCGTAGCTGGTCAGGGCGTAGGTTTGGTAGTACTCCGAGGTGCGCATGGGCTTGGTGTACGTGTACTTGTACTCGCCGCTCAGGCCCACGCCCAGGTAAGGGCCGGCAAACAGCTGCACCCCGTGCACGGTAGCCACCAGGTTCAGGGGAAGCTCCAGGTAGTTCAGGCGCAGGCGCACCAAACTCTTCGAGGGGTAGGAGGTACCCTGCAGTTCCTGCGTCCAGCTGCGTTTTTCCCGGTAACCTTTCTGACTGAACACTACCCCCTGCTGCAGGCTCAACCACCCCACGGCTGCCTCCAGCACCAGGCCGGCCTGCCCGCCCCAGTAGTTATACTTCAGCTCGGTTGACACATAGTCGGGCGCGGCAATTGTCATGCGGGTAACCTGGGCACCGGCCCGCACCCCCAGGCGCAGGCGTAGTGGGCCCAGCGGATCCAGTTGCACCCGCACCTGGGCCGTGGCCGGGGCTGCCAGTCCGGCGGCCAGCAGCAGGGTAGAAAGTAGATGTTGACGCATAAGAACAGGAGGGAATAATAGAGAAAAGCTACTCGGAAAATCAGGCGGTCAGGGCGTACAGAATAATATTGACCCCGAACTTGGTATTGTCTTCGGCCAGGAAGCGCTTATTGCGGAAGTCGTAGTCCCACTCGCAGCCGTAGTCTTTATTGGAGTACAGCACGGCCAGGCGCCCATTAATTTCAATACCCTTGAGGTAGTCGTGCACCAGGTCGTCGCCCCAGCCATTGAGCTCGAAGCCGGTGTTGGGCGGGCCCTCCGGGAACTTGAAAAACTGCGAGTAGATGGGGTGCGTTTTGGGCAGCTTTTTCAGGGCGCCGGCCCCGAAGCACACGCGCATCTGCTCCTCAAAGGAGCGCGCAAACAGCCCGTCGATGTCGTGGTTGCAGTCATCCACGAACACAAAGCCTCCACCGCGCACGTACTGCTCGAAGTTTTTCTTTTCCGGGGCCGAAAACTGCACCAATCGATGCCCCGAGAGGTAGCAGAAGGGGTAGCGAAACAACTCCGGCGAATCGAGGGCTACTACTTTCTCCTTGGCATTGACGGGTACTTTGGTGTACTGAACCAGGGAGTGAAGCAGGTTGGCCGGCATGCGCTCATCCACGGCATCCCAGTCGCCGGAGCGGTATTGCAGGCGCACGAAGGTGAAAGGAGCGGGCATGGCAGAAGATGAAAGAAGAAGATGCGGCGCAAAGACACCAGCTATGGTCGGCAGGTGGCTTGCCAGGGTCCGGAAAGTTGAGAAGTTTTGTCGAGCTTGGGGGCTGCTTCTGGCAAGAAAGCACACGGCGCTTTTACTTCAGTCATCCAGGTTTACTTTGTCCTGTTCTTTTTCAATGCGTTCTGTATTCGTACTTCTCTCGGTGGGTCTGGTAGGGCTGGCGGGCACGGCCGCGGCCCAGGCCCCGGCCGACGAAACCCGGCTAGGCCTGAAAGCGGGCCTGAACCTGGCTACCCTAAGCGGGACCATCAATAGCAGCGCCCAGTTGTTTCCGGGGTTTACGCTGGGGCCAATGGTGCGGTTCCGGCCCAGCGCGCAGGGCTTTGCCGTGCAAACCGAGCTGCAGCTCAGCCTGCAGGGTACCAACGAGAAGAAACCCATCGGCCCCCAGGGCCAGACCACCGTGGTGCACCGGCGGATTGCTTACCTAAACCTGCCGGTGCTGCTGCGCCAGTATGTGGGCCGCCACGCCTACCTCAACATTGGGCCGCAGCTGGGCATTCTGCTCGGAGCCAGCGACAGTGGCAGCAAGGATGTCAGGAAGCTGGAAGGCGGCATTGTGGGCGGAGTGGGGTATGAGTTTGCCTCGGGCTGGATGCTGGATGCGCGCCTGAACTACGGGCTGTCTGATATCAACAACAATTCCGATGAGCGGCAGCTGCGGTCAACCCTGGGCCTGGGAGGGCTGCACAACCGCGTCATTCAGCTCTCGGTGGGTAAGCTGCTCGGGAAGCGATAAAGCCGGAACTCAGGCATACCCCGCGCCGAAGGTTTTACGTTACTACCCCGTACTAGTATCTATAACCTTCTCAGTACCTGCGCCATGAAACAAACTTTGCTTCTCTTGCTGGCTCTGCTGCTGGCCGCCACGGCCCATGCTCAGCTGGGCATAAAAGCGGGCATCAACGCCGCCGTGCTCGATGGGGAAAATCTGGGCTCTACCTCTACCAAGTACAAAACGTACTATCACGCCGGCATCTTCTACGAGGCCGACCTGATCGGGCCCATTTCCATTCAGCCGGAGCTGTTGTATTCCCTGCAGGGTAGCTCGTTTAAGGATGCCGTCGGGAATTATGATGCTAAGCTGCACTACCTCAACCTGCCGGTGCTGGCTAAGGTAACAGTGGGGCCGGTGTTCGTGGAGGCCGGACCGCAGTTTGGCTTTCTGCTCCGCAAAGATGCCAGCGGCGACGTGAGCGTATCTTCTTCCGGCAACGGCCCCTACAGCAGCTACAAGCGCGGCGACCTGAGCCTGGCGGCCGGGGCGGGCCTGAAGCTGGGAAACCTGCTGGTAGGCGGGCGCTTCACCGCCGGCGTCAACGACATCAACGACGTGCGCAACCTCAGCGGCAGCAATGATCCGCGCCTGCGCAACCGCGTCATTCAGGGCTATCTGGCGCTGCAGTTCGGCGACAAATAGCATCTTAACATCTTAATAAGATGCTACCTGCTAAAAATAAAAAAAGACGCCCCATCAGGGGCGTCTTTTTTACTTGATAGATAGTCAGGAACAACCTAAACTCGGTGCTGAAATCCGTATGATTCCGGCAATCCGTTTAATCTGTGATGCTACACCGCGTCGGAGAGGCTGGTGAAGGTGAAGTCCCGAATTTTAAGCGGGGGCACCAGGTTGCCGCCCAACCGCACGGGCCGCCCGATGGCCTCGATGTTGTTGAGCATAATCACGGGGCTTTCATTGAAGCGGAAGTTCTTCACCGGGTGCTTAATCTTACCGTTCTCGATGTAGAAGGTTCCGTCACGGGTCAGGCCTGTGAACAGCAGCGTTTGGGGGTCCACGTCGCGAATGTACCACAGGCGCGTAACCAGAATGCCCTTAGCCGTGCTCTTGATCAGGTCCTGCACGCTTTGGGTGCCCCCTTCCATGATGAAGTTGCCAGAAAAAGCCGTGGGCTGCTGGCCCGTTTTCTGGGCCCAGTAGCGGGTGTAGTACAGATTCTTGACCACGCCCTTTTCCACCCAGTTCATGCGCTTCACCGGCAGCCCTTCCCCATCAAACACGCCGCCCGGAGCTTGGGCATTCAGCGGATCGGAGTAGATGGTAATGCGTGGGTCGAACAGCTTTTCGCCGGTACGGTTGCCGCCCCCCTTTTTGCTCAGGAAGGAGCGTCCCTCATCGGCCTCGCGGGCTCCGAAGTTATACACCAGGTTGTTAAGCAAACCTTCATCGGAAACCAGAGCGGCAGGCTCTAGAATAACGGTGTACTTGCCGGGCTCCAGGGCTTTGGCATTGCGCGAGCCGGCAGCTTTGTCGGCCGCAATCTGGGTCAGGGCCTTGGCGTTGAACTTGCTGGCATCGGTGAAATCGGCCACGGCGTAGCCTGAACCGGTACCGTCCGGGGTGCGCACCGTCACCGAGAAGTCGAGGTTGGTGCTTTGCTGGTAGGCTTCCAGACCTTTGTTGTTGCGCAGGGCCAGGAAAGAAGCGCCATCTTCGAGGTAACCTGCGGCAGTCAGCTGCTTGGCGGCGCACAGCGCAATACTGTCGCCGGCGGCCTGGGCCCGGAAGTCGGGGGTAATACCAGCGGTACTGGCTGCGTAGCTTACCGGCGTGAGGTACTGCTGGGGGCCCAGCAAGGGCATGTATTCGGGGTCCTCGGGGGCGAGACGGGCAATTTCCTCGGCCCGTTGCACGCAGCGGCGCAGGGTAGCATCGTCGAACTGGTTGCAGGTGGCTACCCCCGCCCGCTTGCCAAACCTCGCCTCCACCACCAACGACACATTGTCGCGGGACCCGGCGGTGCTCACGGAGTTACGGGCGTATCGCACGTTGCCGCTGGTGCGGCCCTGCAGGGTAGCCTGGCACTCATCAGCAGTAGTGAAGCTCACCACCTTCTTCAGGATAGCCTGCGACTCGTCTTTGGAAAGAATGGCCATAGCTTATCCGATTTTGCGGGCGGTGTTGATAACATTCACGCCGTTGAAGCGGGTAGTGCTGGAGCCGTGGCTTACCGCGGAGCTCTGGCTGGGCTGGCCCTTGCCGTCGTTGAAGAAGCCCGCGAATCGGTAATCCGACTGGTCGCAAACCGCCGCGCAGCTATTCCAGAACTCCAGCGTGTTGGTCTGGTAGGCGACGTCCTCGAGCATGCCGGCAATTTTACCCTTCTCGATGGCGTAGAATACCTGCCCGCCGAACTGGGAGTTGTAGCGTTGTTGGTCAATAGAGAAGGAACCGTTGCCGGCTATGTAGATGCCCTTGTCCACGCCCGCAATCATCTGGTCCACGCTCATCTTTTCGGTGCCGGGGCGTAGGCTCACGTTCGGCATGCGCTGGAACTGCACGTCCTGCCACGATTGGGAGTAGCAGCAGCCATCCGACTCGTTCTGACCAACAATGTGCGCCTGGTCGCGGATCTTCTCGTAATCGACCAGGATGCCGTTTTTGATCAGGTCCCACTGCTTGGTTTTCACGCCTTCGTCGTCGTAACCCACCGCGCCCAGGGAGCCGGGCTGCAGCTTGTCGGCTACAATGTTGACGAGCTTCGAGCCGTAAGGCTGGCCCTTAGCTTTCCATTCCATGGTAGCGAAGGAAGTACCGGCGTAGTTAGCCTCATAGCCCAGCACGCGGTCCAGCTCCAACGGGTGACCTACCGACTCGTGGATGGTCAGGCCCAGGTGATGGGGGTCGAGCACCAGGTCGTACTTGCCGGGCGTCACCGACTTAGCCGTGATTTTCTCCTTGGCTTGCTTGGCAGCGCGGGCGGCGTCCTCCAGCATGTCGTAGCTGTACTTGTAGCCCACCACATCGGAGCCTTGCGGGCCCGCTACCTTGTCCTCGGCCTTGGGTGTGAGGTACTCGTAGCCCATGCCCATGGGCGAGCTCAGGGCCTGCCGGCTCCGGAACTTGCCGGAGCTGCGGTCCACCACCGTTACCCCAAACGTGGGGAAAATGCGGTGAATGTCCTGGTCGATGTAGGAGCCGTCGGTAGAGGCAAAGTACTTCTGCTCGTTTACCTGAAACAGCACCGAATTCACGAAGGAAGCGCCGTTTTCCATGGCCTTGGCGTTGGTAGCCAATAGCAAATCCACCTTGTCCTTGATGGGCACTTCAAAAGCATTCTGCTTGATGGGAGCCTTCCACGAAACTTCGCCGTAGCCTTTCTGGGGAGCTAGCTTTACCTGCTCCTTCTGCACCTTGGAGTTGGCTTTGGCAATCTGCACGGCCAGCTGAGCGGCTTTAGCCATGCCGGCCTCCGTAACCTGGTTGGTGGCCGCGAAGCCCCAGGTACCGTTGGCAATAACCCGAATGCCCGCCCCGTAGCTCTCGGAGTTGACGATGTTCTGCACCTGCTTCTCGCGGGTAAATACGCCCTGGTTGAGGTAGCGCCCAATGCGCACGTCGGCGTAGGTAGCACCGGCCGATTTGGCCGCGTTCAGGGCCGCGTCGGAGAGGCGCTTTTTCACGGCTACATCTACCCCCTCCAGAAAGCTAGCCGGGTCAACGGGGTTGCCAGCCAGGCTGGGCAGCGAAGGTAGCCAGAGCGCCCCGGCCGCCAGGCCAGTTACGCCCACAAAATCACGTCTGTTCAAAGGAGTAGGAGTTGGAAGTGGAGAAGCTTGTCAAGAAAGCACCCAGAAGCGGAGCCTAGCAGGCCACCATCAGAGCACTCAACTATATGAAAGGAAAAAGCAAAACCCGCCCGGCAAGGGCCAAGCGGGTTTGCATAAACTCCGCGGTAAGTGCTAGGCTATACCGCGTCGGAAAGGCTCGTAAACGTGAAGTCCCGAATCTTGAGCGGGGGCACCAGATTGCCGCCTACCCGTACCGGCTTGCCAATCGCCTCCAAGTTGTTGAGCATGATAATCGGCGACTCGTTGAAGCGGAAGTTTTTCACCGGGTGCTTGATTTTGCCGTTCTCAATGTAGAAGGTTCCGTCGCGGGTCAGGCCGGTGTAGAGCAGCGTCTGGGGGTCAACGGGGCGGATGTACCACAGGCGCGTAACCAGAATGCCGCGCTGGGTACCCTTGATGAGGTCGGCGGTGCTTTGGGTGCCGCCTTCCATAATCCAGCCGCCGGGGCGCGGAATGTCGGGGATACCCGCTTTCTGAGCCCAGTAGCGCGAGGTGTAGAGGTTTTTCACTACCCCCTTCTCAATCCAGGTAATCTTCTGCTGGGGGCGCCCGTCACCCGAGAAGGTGAGGTCCGCAATTTCGGGGTTCGTGGGGTCGGAGTAGATGGTTACCCGCTCGTCGAACAGCTTTTCACCTTTGCGGTTGCCACCTCCTTTTTTGCTCAGGAAAGAGCGGCCTTCATCGGCGTTACGCGCATCCAATGCACCCATCAGGGCCGCCAGCAAGGAGGCATCGGTGTTAGCCACCAGGGCGGCGGGCTCCAAAATAACGGTGTACTTGCCGGGCTCCAGGGCCTGGGCATTGCGCGAGCCGGCGGCTTTGTCGGCGGCAATCTGGGTCAGGCGGCGGGCGTCGAACTTGCTGGCGTCGTTGTAGTCGGCAGTGGCGTAGCCTGAGCCGGTACCGTCCGGGGTGCGCACCGTGATGCTGAACTCCAGGCCTGATACCTGCTGGTAGGCTTCGAGGCCCTTGCTGTTGCGCTTAGCCACAAAGCCAGCCGCATCGTTCAGGAAGGCTGCGGAAGTCAGCTTCTTTTCGTCGCAGAGCTTCATGCTGGCGCCCACCTGGGTGGCGCGGTAGTCGGGCGTAATGTCGGCGGTGCTTTTCGAGAAGCTGCCCGGCGAGGCCAGGTACTTCTGGGGGCCCAGCAGGGGCATGTACTCGGGGCTTTCCGGGGCGAGGCGGGCAATTTCCTCAGCCCGTTGCACGCAGTTGCGCAGGGTAGCGTCGTCGAACTGGTTGCAGGTGGCTACCCCCGAGCGTTTGCCGAACCGCGACTCGACCGTGAGAGCCACGTTATCGATGCCGCCACTAGTGCTGATGGCGTTGCGGGCCGAGCGCACGTTGCCGCCCGTCTGGCCGTTGAGCGTGGCTTCGCACTCGTCGGCTTTGCTGAAGCTCAGCACCTTTTTCAGGATAGCCTGGGCTTCGGTTTGAGAAAGTATTGCCATATGGGTTGATATGCTGATGGTTTGCCTCACCCCCTAGCCCCCTCTCCGGGGGAGAGGGAGAACTAGTTCTAGAGCTAAATTCTAGATAATAGTGGTAGCTGTACTGCCAGAGCTAAAAACTAGAAACTAGTCCCTCCTCTCCCCCGGAGAGGGGGCTAGGGGGTGAGGCGGCTGTTATCCAATTTTGCGGGCAGTGTTGATGACGTTCACGGCGTTGAACCGGGTAGTGGCGGAGCCGTGGCTCACGGCCGATACCTGTGGGGGCTGGCCCTTGCCGTCGAAGAAGGAGCCGAACAGGCGGTAGTCGTTCTGGTCGCAGATGGCGGAGCAGCTGTTCCAGAATTCTACCGTGTTGGTCTGATAAGCTACGTCTTCGAGCATGCCGGCAATCTTGCCTTTCTCGATGGCGTAGAACACCGTGCCCCCAAACTGGGAGTTGTAGCGCTGCTGGTCAATAGAGAAGGAGCCGCGGCCGGCAATGTAGATGCCTTTGTCCACGTTGCTGATCATTTGATCCACGCTCATTTTCTCGGTGCCCGGCTTGAGGCTGATGTTAGCCATGCGCTGGAACTGCACATCTTCCCACGACTGCGAATAGCAGCAGCCATCCGATTCGTTTTGGCCCACAATGTGCGCCTGGTCCCGGATTTTCTGGTAGTCCACCAGCTTGCCATCCTTAATGATGTCCCACTGCTTGGTTTTCACGCCTTCGTCGTCGTAACCCACCGCGCCCAGGGAGCCGGGCTGCAGCTTATCGGCCACGATGTTGACAAGTTTGGAGCCGTAGGGCTGATTCTTGGCTTTCCACTCCTGGGTCGCGAAGGAGGTGCCGGCGTAGTTGGCCTCGTAGCCCAGCACACGGTCCAGCTCAGTAGCGTGGCCGATGGTTTCGTGGATGGTCAGGCCCAGGTGGTTGGGGTCCAGCACTAGGTCAAATTTGCCAGGAGTTACCGACTTAGCGGTAATTTTCTCCTTGGCCTGCTTGGCGGCCAAGGTAGCATCTTCCAGGATATCGTAGCTGTACTTGTAGCCTACCAGGCCCGTGCCGGCGGGACCGGCAATTTTGTCCTGCGCTTTGGGCTGCATGTACTCGTAGCCCATGCCCATAGGCGAGCTGAGGGCCTCCCGGGTGCGGAACTTGCCGCTGGCCCGGTCGATGGCCGTTACACCCAGCGTCGGCCAGATGCGGTGCACATCCTGGTCGATGTAGGAGCCGTCGGTGGAGGCAAAGTACTTCTGCTCGTTGATTTGGAACAGAGCGGAGTTGACGAAGTTGGCGCCGTTGTCGAGGGCCTTGGCGTTAGCGGCCAGCAGCAGATCCACCTTGTCTTTAATGGGTACCTCGAAGGCGTTTACCTGAATCGGGGTTTTCCACGAAACCTCACCGTAGCCTTTCTGCGGAGCCAGCTTTACGGGCTCCTTCTGCACTTTGGCGTTGGCTTTGGCAATCTGCACGGCCAGCTGAGCGGCTTTGGCCATGCCCGCTTCGGTAACCGTATTGGTGGCCGCGAAGCCCCAGGTGCCGTTGGCAATAACCCGAATGCCCGCCCCGTAGCTTTCCCCGTTGGCAATGTTTTGCACCTGCTTTTCGCGGGTGAAGATGCTCTGGTTCAGGTAGCGCCCGATGCGCACGTCGGCGTAGGTGGCGCCCGCCGATCTGGCCGCGTTCAGGGCCGCGTCGGCCAGGCGTTTTTTGATGGCCGGGTCCACCTGTTCGAGCAGGCGGGCAGGGTCTATCAGCTCGCCGCCGAAGCCCGGAACCGAGGGCAGAAACATGGCCCCGGTAGCGAGGCCAGTCAGCCCCACGAAGTCGCGTCGTTTCAAGAAGGTAAAAGTTTGGGTGATGGAGGAATGGAAATGCGAAAGAAAACGCCGGCCGAAGGCCCGTCAGTTGTAACCAATTGACGCAACTGCCGTAGCGAGGCTGCATTATAGGCAAAGAACCTCGGAATTCGTTGCCAATTCCTTAATCAATCAACCTTAAAAGCGCGGCGGCTATGTGGGGCCAGGGCTGGCTAAGGTCCAGCGTAACAATGCGTACGGGGTGCCCGCCCAGGCTGTAGCGCACATCCAGGGCCTGGGTAGCGGCCGGGTACAACAAGATGCCCTCCAGCTGCTGGTCCGGGGTTTTGGGCTGGTTCTGGAGGTAGGCGTAGAGTTGGTAGAGGTGGGGCGAAATCAGCTTCTGCTGGTTGTAGCGGGGTTTGAGCGCCGCCGCGTAGTACTTAGTATCCAGAATGATTTTCCGCTCCGGGCTTTCCAGGGAGGTATCGGTAATCATGGTAGGTAGCAGGCCCAGCGCGTCTGGCGCCTCAGCTTCGGCCTGCCACTGAATCGTCTCGCTCAGCACCCGAAACCGGCGTTGCTCCAGCCGGTAAAAGTTGCGCACGAACTGCTCGAAAATGCGGGCCATCAGCTGCTCGTCGCGGCGGAAGTCGCGGAAGCGGGTGGGGCCTGCCGCCTCCGGGGAAGGGAGGGCACTCTGGTAGATCAGCTCACACACGCTCAGCAGGAAGCCGGCGGAACCGGTAGGGCGCAGGCGGCGCACGGCGCGCAGGGTAGCGGCAGTGGGCGGCTCGGGCTGTACTGCCACCGGAAAGCGGCGCAGCAAAGCCCGCACCTCGTGGCGCAGGGCCAGCGGCAGACTGCGGGTGCGACCGAGCTGCTGCAAGGTGCCCAGCAGCAGGCGCGTGAGCGGTGTATCGGGCCCCAGCTCATCGAACTGGCAAACTACCCGCCCGCGCCGCAGTAGGTCGCGGCTGAGGGTGGGGGCCAGCTGCACCCGACCCCGCAGCTCTGGTAGCTCCTCTGTGCGCTCCGCATACGCCACCGGCAGGCCCTGGCGCAGCTGCCGCCGGGTGGCAGTAAGGAGTACGTGCGTGAGCAGCTCCAGGGGCCGATGAAACGTGGTGGCTTCCGTAGCCAGCAGCTCTGCCCGCTCCGGCAGCCGGTTCCAGGCGTAGCATAGCAGGTAGTAGAGGTTCTGGATAGGAATCATGGGGCGAAGAACTGTCGTTCCGAGTGGAGCTTGGAATCTGGGTTACCCGTCCAGAGTCTGGCCCATATTCCTCGCTACACTCGGAATGACAAGCGGTTAGGCCAGTAGCTTCTTTTTCTGCTGGTTGGCTTTGGCGGGTTGGTCCAGCCAGTAGTCGTCCAGCAGGGGCGCAATTTCTTGCTCCAGAATCAGCTGCAGCCACTTTGGGGCGGCAGCGGGGGTAGGAGGCGGCTGGCAGAAGTAGCTGTGGCCGAGGCAGAAATCGGGGCCCAGCTCCGGGTCGTCGGCAATGACCTGGTTTAGCTCCGTGAGGCGGGTAGTGAGGCGGCTGATGACGGCGGCCGGAACCTGGTGAGCGGCCAGAAACTCCTGCAGCGGCGCGCCAAACTCGGGCTCCAGACTCACGAAGGCAAAACGACGGCGCAGGGCATAGTCCAGGGGGGCCAGGCTGCGGTCGGCCAGGTTCATGGTGCCAATGAGATACACGTTTTCGGGCACGAAGAAGGGCGAGCTTCCGGCCGGGGCGTAGGGTAGGCGCACGGCGTGGGCCGGGCCGCGCTTGTCGGCCTCCAGCAGCAGCAGCAGCTCCCCGAAGATGCGGGCCACGTTGCCGCGGTTCAGCTCGTCAATCAGCAGGAAATAAGGCCGTTCCGGGTCTTGGGCGGCGCGCTGGCAGAAATCCACCAGAATACCATCCTGCAGCCGAAAGCCACCGGTGCCATCCGGCCGGAAGCCTTGCACAAAATCCTCATAGCTATAGCTGGGGTGAAACTGCACTAGCTCTACGCGGGCCGCATCGGTAGCGCCCAGCTCCAGCCAGGCAAGGCGGCGGGCCAGGAAGGTTTTGCCCGTACCTGGCGGCCCCTGCAGAATGAGGTTGCGGCGGCGGCGCAGGGCCGCGAGAGCCGCATCCAGCTTTTCTTCCGAAATAAACAGCTCTGCCAGGGCCTGCGGACGGCCATAGGGTTCCGGTGGGGGTAGCGCATAAGCAGGCGCGGGCTCCTGCACCTGCGCGGACGAAGTCTCCGGCGTTGCCGGTTCGTTTGGGGCCTCGGCAGGGGTAGGGCGGCCGGGTTTCCGGGCCTTTGTGGGCACTGCCTCGCGGGCCGGGCCGGTGTACAGCTCCTGCATCTGCTCCTGGGCGGCTACGTCGCCATCGAGCAGGGGCGAGTTTTCGAGGGTGGGGCGCTTGGTGGCAATGGTGAAGTCCAGCTGCTCCAGCACCCGGTTGGTAGGCGCGCCCGCCGGCAGAGGCCAGGGCGCATCCGGAACGCCCGTCGCCAGCCGGAACGCCAGTTGGGCCACGGCTCGCGGAGCGTAGCGCTTGCCCCTGAAAACCAGGTCATAGACGGTGCTCAGGGGCATGCGCGGGCCCTGCTGGTCCATCTGGTGAAGGGCCTGAATAACCTGGTCGCGGGTAAGGTGGGTAGGGTCGAGGTTGGGGGTTGGCATCCGGTTCTAAAGTACGGGCAAAACACCGTTGCCGCCGCGTTTGCTCCCGGGAGGCGGTGAAATAGTGAGATAGTGAATTGGTGCGTTGACCGTTCTAACGATGTGGGGTAGCGGGCAGGTAGCGCCAGGAAATGCTACCCCGTAGCGAGGCTCCGGCCGGGCAGCAGGCCGAGAAGGACGTCGGGCCTCATTCCCGCGGTTTTTCTACTTTCGCACTCCTATTCTTACTTTCTTATCCTCATAAACCCGATGAAAAAACCAGGCTATTGGCTGCTATTGCTATTTCTGAGCCTATTGGTGCATACCGCCCCGGCTCAGCAGCTGCGGTTTGAAAAAGACTCGCTGGGTAACGTGCTGACAAAGGCCCGTAAGCTCCAGAAACCCGTATTCCTGCTGCTGATTGCTCCGCCCCCCCAGTCCGGGCTTTCCAAGGAAAAGCAAGAGCAGATCTACGGTACGGGCCTCGACGATGCCAGCGTAGCGCCTGTGCTGCAGCGGGAGTTTCTGCTGGTGCAGGCTTCTTTCAACACCCCGGAAGGGAAGCGCATCGCGCGCCGTTATCACGTTAGTGCCTACCCCACTTACCTCTACCTGCACCCCGATGGCACGGTGCTGCACCGCAGCTTCGGCAATACCCGCGACCCGCAACGCTACCTGCGCGACTTTGACGTGTTTCGTCGTAAACTGGCCGACCCGGCTAACCTGAGCGAGCTGGAGCAGCGCTACGCTGCGGGGGAGCGAGGAGGCAGTTTTTTGCGCCAGTATATCCAGGGCCGCCGGAGCGTAGGCGCCCCCATTGGCCCCGAGCTGCTGGATGCTTACGTGGGTGAATTGCCAGTGAAAGCCTTTGATCAGTTTGCGGAGGTGCTATTCGTGCATGAATGCGGCCCGGTGGTTGATAGCCGGGCCTACAAGCTGGCGCGGCTAAACAAGCGGCTGGTTGACAGTATGTACGCGGTGCTGCCCCTTGCGCAGCGGGTAGCCTTCAACAACCTGATCATCAACAATACCATGCAGGCGGCCATTGCAACCCGCGACCAGGGGCTGGCCCAGCAAGGGGCCAGTTTCGCGCGCGGTAGCTGGTCGGGCAAGGATTTCACCCGGGGCATGCGTACCTACGAGCAGAACATGCTGCGCTATTACCAAGCCCTGCGCGATACAACCCGCTACCTACCTTTGCTGATCAGCTTCTACGAGCGGCACTACATGGCTACCCCCGCCGATACCATCCGGCGCCAGCGGGCAGCCCAACAGGCCCTGCGCTCCTTTCAGCAGCCTACGCCCTACCCCAACCTAGCTCGGCCCGACTCAGGCGCGACGGTTGTGCGAATGGTTCCGGCCGCGCGGGGTGGAGTGGATACGTACGCGCTGGACCTGAACAATGGGGCCTGGACCGTTTACACTTCCGGTACGCGCCGCGCCACCTACCTGACCCAGGCCATGCGCTGGAGCCAGCGGACGATAGACCTGGACCCCCGCGCCGCGTATTACGACACGCTGGCTCACCTGCTCTACGCCCTCCGGCTGTACACTGAGGCCGAGGCAACCCAGCAAAAGGCTATTGCGCAGGCTAAAAAGGAAAACCTGCCGGGCGCTGATTTCCAGCAGGTATTGCGCAAAATCAAAACCCGCACGCTGTAAGCTGCTGCTTTATCCGGCCGTTCAGTAGAAACGCCTACCCCCTTAAAGCCTCCAAAGCCCCAGCGCGGCAACACCAACCATTCAACGATGGGTGTTGCCGCGCTGGGGCTTTAAGAATCTAAATGGCGGGCCTTATTGCCGATAGGCCGCCCTGATGAGGCTACCCCCTCAGAACCGGCTGAACGACCACCTTAGCGTTTCACCATTTCACTATTTCACTATTTCACCTCCACCGTCCGCTGAATGCCCAGCTTTTTCATGCGGGCTTCCAGGGTTTTGGGGTTGATATCGAGGAGGACGGCGGCACCGTTGGGGCCGCTAACGCGGCCACTGGTGCGGCGCAGGGCGGCCAGAATATGGTCGCGCTCCTGGTCTTTGAGGGTTTTGAGCGGGCCGCCGGTTTCGGGCGTGGCGGGAGCAGCCTGGGCGGCTGCCGAGAAGCCCGCAAACTCCAGAAACGGCCCCTGACTGACAATAACGGCCTGTTCCAGCACGTGTTCCAGCTCGCGCACGTTGCCGGGCCAGCCGTACTGGCGCAGGGCTTTCAGGTCCCGCTCGCGCAGGCCGCGCACGGGTTTGCCCATCTGCTTGGTGAAGCGCTCCAGAAAGTGTCGCATCAGGGGCTCAATGTCCTCGGGCCGCTCGCGCAGGGCTGGAAGCCGAATGGGAAACACGTTGAGGCGGTAGTAGAGGTCGGCGCGGAAATGGCCGGCGGCTACCTCCTCTTCCAGCACCCGGTTGGTGGCCGCAATAACCCGAACGTCGGTCTGGATGACGCGGCGGCCGCCGATGCGCTCAAACTCCTTTTCCTGCAGTACCCGCAGCAGCTTGGCCTGCAAATCCAGGGGTAGCTCGCCTACCTCATCCAAGAAAATCGTGCCTCCATCGGCCAGCTCAAACTTGCCGATGCGCCGGTCGTGGGCCCCGGTAAAGGCGCCTTTTTCGTGGCCGAACAGCTCACTTTCAATGAGCTGGGCAGGTAGGGCGGCGCAGTTGATTTTGATGAGGGCCCGCTCCTTGCGCGGGGAGAGGTTGTGCAGGGCCCGGGCCACCAGCTCCTTGCCCGTGCCGGTTTCGCCGGTAATCAGCACGGTAGTATCGGTGGGGGCTACCTGCGAGAGGCGGGTATATACCTGCTGCATCACGGCGCTACCCCCCACGAAGTCGTCGAGGCGGGCGGCGGCGGAGGTGTTGATTTCGTCGATGAGGTAGGTGCGCTCCCGCTCCAGCTGGGCCCGCAGGGCATCAATCTGCTCGAAAGCCAGCACGTTCTGGATGGCCAGCCGGATTTGCGGTACCAGGGTCTGAATCAGCTCCAGGGTTTCCTCGGTGAAGGCCAGGGGCTGATGACTGGCCAGAATCAGGGCGGCGGCCGGCTCCCCGTGCGCGTCCAGGGGGGCGCACAGGATGGATTGCGTGCCCCGCTCCTCCCGGATGTAGCGCAGCAAATCATACTGCCGCGACAACAGCTCAAAATCGGTGCCCACGTACACGGCAGGCCGGGAAAACAGCTCTACCACGGCTTGTTTGTTCTGCACGGGGTGGGGGAGGTCGTCGTAGCGGTTTTCGTCCAGGGCGGCAAAGGTGCCATCGGGCTGCTTGTTGAATTCGGCCAGGGCCCGTACCGGCGAGTGGGGCTCCCGCACCCTCACCCCGAAATAGTCGCAGGGTACTACGTGGTTGATTTCGGTGGCAATGGTCCGGAACAGCTCCCCCCGCTCCTTAATGCTCAGCAGGGCATTATTCAGGGCCAGCTGCATGGATTTCTCCTGTTCCCGCCGGGCTATGTCCTCGAAGGCCAGCGCATTGGTAACTGCCACCGCCACCAGACTGCCAATCTTTTCCAGTAGGTCCACGTCGTTGGGCGAAAACTCCGGCTGCCGCCGGGCCACCAACGACAGCAGCCCGATCAGCTGCCCGCTGGTGCGCAACGGCACCACAATAAAGTAGCGCATGCCACGCTCCAGCAGCGCGCCAAAGGGCTGGTACTGAGGATATGCTTTGAGCAGCTCTTCCAAATCGTACTGGCGCAGCTGAGTCTGGTGTACAAACAGCTCCACGGGCGTGCCTTCAATAGGGCCGCGCGTGGGCTTACCCCCAGCCCCGGTCTGGTTAGGCAGCAGTACTTCCCCCAGGTAGTCGCGCAGAAACACGCGCCGATACTGATGCTCCGCGTCGAGGGTCAGGATGGTGATGGCATCGAAGGGAAAAATCAGCCGCAGCTTCTCCGTCATGCTCCGGAACAAATCCTCCTTGTTGCGGGTGGTAGCAATGGCATCGTTCAGATACAAAAGCAAGGAATCATCTTGGTCTGGCATGGTGATTTGCTACGGTTCAGGTGATGCGGAGAGGTAGGAAATATTTCTTAAATATCAGGAATAATATTGAGGATATTCTGATATATGAGGAAAATAGAGGCATATCGTCAGAATATAATATGCTCTGTGTGAAAATTATTTTCTGCGTTTAAACGCAATAGGCGCAGGTTTTGAGTCAGATTAAAATGATTTTAACGGGTTGGCATGCGGTTGGGTAAAAGGCGAACATCCTTAAGCTGTTTCAGATATGCTTTTCCGACCACAATACACCGTGCCGCTACTCGCAACCCTAGGGTTGCTGGTGGGTAGCGCGGCCCATGCCCAGGTGCCGATTGCCACCGCTACGGCTGGCGACTCTTTGTCGCTGGAGGCCACCGTCCGCTCGGTGCTGGATGCTAACCCGGCCATTAACGCCCTGCAGGAAGAAGTAAACCAGGCCCAGAGCCGCCTCGAAGAAAGCCGCACCTATCTGCGGCCCGTGGTGGAAGGTACGGTGAGCTACACCCGCATCGACCCGGTAGTAAAAATTCCGCTCGGGGACGCCACCTTCCAGCTGGCCCCCGCTAACAACTACGATGGCCACGTAACAGCCCGCTATACGGTGCTGGACTTCGGGCGGGCCAATGCGGCCATTGAAGCAGCCCGCAGCCGCACCCTTACGGCCACCGACCAGATCAACGTCACCCGGCGCGACCTGGCCTTTGCCGCCGCCCAGAGCTACTACAGCATTCTGTTTGCCCGCGAAGCCATTCGGGTGCAGGATGCCCAGATTGCCTCCCTGCGCCAGCACCAGCGCGAAATGGAGAAGCGGGTGCAGGGCGGCGTTAGCACCAACTTCGATGTGACAACTACTCAGGTGCGCATTGCCCAGGCCCAGGACCGCAAAATTGACCTGCAGAACCAGCTCCGCAACCAGGAGATTCAGCTGGCCCGCCTGCTGCACCGCCCCGAGTCTGAAGTGGTGCCCGTGCGTGGCCGCTTCGAATACAACCCGCAGTCGGTTGACGTAGCGGCGGCCCTGGCCAAGGGCGCTGAGAACCGCCCCGAGGTGCGGCTGGCCAAAGATGCCGAGGCTACGGCCGCCGCCCAGCTGCGGGTAGCCGAAACCAGCAACAAGCCTACCCTGAACCTGGTAGCCCAGGCAGGTGGTAAAAACGGTTACATCGTCCCGAACCTGGAGCGCATCCGCTTCAACACGGTAGCCGGGGCCCAGCTGGCTATTCCGATTTATGACGGTGACCGGAACAAGTACCAGCGGGCCGCAGCCCAATCGGCCATTAAAGGCGCTCAGTCGCGCACCCAGGACACCCAGGAGCAAGTGCGCGCCGACGTGCTGCAGGCCGTGAACAACATGCAGTCGAGCACGGCCCGTTACGACAACTCCGAGGTGCAGATTACGCAGGCTACCGACGCGCTTACCCGCGCCCAGGCCCGTTACCGCTACGGCGTAGGCAACAACCTCGATGTGCTGGATGCCGAAACCCAGCTGGCTCAGTCGCGCCTCTCGCGCCTGCAGGCCATCTACAACTACACCCTGGGCCAGTACCAGCTCCGCCGCGCCACCGGCGAGCAGATTTGGTAATGGCTGCAGGGTAGGAGGGCAAGAGGGTGTGAGGGTAGGAGTTTTTACTATGCCGCTTCGGCTTTGCGCCCACCCTCTTAAACTCTTGCCCTCAAACCCTCATATCCTACATCACCTCATGACCATCCTGTGTCCGATTGATTTTTCTGCCGCCACGGAGGCGGTGGTGAAGTACTCGGCCGCGCTGGCGGCGGGTACGGGCGCTGAGCTGCGGCTGCTGCATGTGCTGGAGCCCGAGCCCCGCGCTACCAACGCCCCCCACAACGATGTGGAACTGGCCCAGGGCCTGGCCCGGCACCGGGAAGCGGCGCTGAGGGCTGGGGCTCAGGTTACTACCGTCGTTATTTCCGGCAACGCCGCGCGTGAAATCGTAGAAGAAGCCCGGCGCCACCCCGCCGATATCATTGTTATAGGAGCGCACGGCCAAACGGGCCTGACGCGCTTTCTGATGGGTAGCACCGCCGAAACCGTAGTGCGCACCGCCCCGTGCGTGACATTGCTGGTAAAGCCCGGTTGCCCCAGTGCTTACCGCCAATCGGCGTAACGGACAGAGGTAGGAGACCGGCTTTGCCGCGCTACCTGCTCTTTCTTAACAAATCCCCTCTCGACAACGAACAACCAAGTACCCATATGGCAACTCCCGTTCAACACGATCCGGCCGTAGCGCCTACCTCATCTGCCGCTTACGAGCCGGCAACGGAGGAACAAGAAGGTCGCTCCAAGCGCCCGATTGTCTTACTTATTCTGGCCCTGGTGCTGCTGGTGGGCGGCTACTTCGGCTACCAGCGTTACCAGTTCGGGCAAACCCACGAGGAAACCGACGACGCGCAGGTAGAAGGCGACGTGTATCCCATTCTGCCCCGCGTAACAGGCCCCGTACTGGAAGTAAAAGTGCAGGATAACCAGCAGGTGAAGAAAGGCGACGTGCTGGTGACCGTGGATCCGGCCGACTATCAGCAGCGCGTGAATGCCGCTGAGGCCGCTCTGGCTGCCGCCCAGGCCAACGTAGTGGCTGCCCGCGCCGCCGTGGGTACCGCTTCGGCCAACGTAAGCACCGCCCGTACCACTATTGGTGTGAGCGAGGCCAACCAGTCGCGTCTGCAGAAAGACCTGAAGCGTAGTGAGTTCCTGCGCAAGGAAGACATCATCCCGCAGAGCGAGTACGACGCCGTGCAGGCCAACCTGAAATCGACGTCGGCCCAGCGTGCTACCGCTCAGCAGCAGGTGCGCGTGGCCCAGCAGCAGGTTGAAGCCGCCCGCCAGCAGGTAGCTGTGGCCGAGGCCGTAGTGAAGCAGCGCCAGGCTGACCTCGATAACGCCCGTCTGCAGCTGAGCTACACCACCATCACGGCGCCCGGTAACGGCATCGTGAGCCGGAAAAACGTGCAGCCCGGCCAAGTGGTAAGCCCCAACCAGCAACTCATGGGCCTGGTAGCCAGCGGCAACACCTGGATTATCGCCAACTTCAAGGAAACCCAGCTGGAAAACATGAAAGTGGGCCAGCCGGTAAGCGTGGAGGTTGATGCCTACCCCAACGAAGAATTCGCCGGCCACATCGAGTCGCTCTCGGCCGCTACCGGCGCCCGCTTCGCCCTGCTCCCCCCCGATAATGCTTCGGGTAACTTCGTGAAAGTAACCCAGCGCATCCCCGTCAAAATCGTGCTCGACAAAATTGACCCCGAGCACCCCCTCCGCGCCGGCATGAGCGTGGTGGCGACGGTGAAAACCAAGTAATCAATCAGTTGCCGGTTGTTAATTGCTAGCTGTTCCTGTAGATAGGACTGGTAACTAACAACCGGCAACTGGCAACTGACCATATATGGAAACCGGATTTACCAAGTGGATCATCGTCATTACGGTGGTGATGTGCTGCTTGCTGGAGCTTATTGATACCAGTATTGTGAACGTGGCCCTAACCCAGATGATGGGTAACCTCTCGGCCACGCAGCAGGAAGTAACCTGGGTAATTGCCTCCTATGGCATTGCCAACGTGATTGTTATCCCGATGACGGGCTTCTTGGCCGAGCAGTTCGGGCGCAAAAACTACTACCTCGTGTCCGTGATTCTGTTCACGCTGGCTTCTATTGCCTGCGGCCAGAGCACCAACATCTGGGAGCTGGTGGCCTTCCGCTTTATCCAGGGCATTGGGGGCGGAGCCCTCATGGCTACTTCCCAGGCCATCCTCATCGACACGTTTCCGCCCAAGCAGCTGCCGCTGGGCCAGGCTCTGTTCGGCATGGGTGTAATTATCGGCCCTACCATCGGCCCTACCCTGGGCGGCTACATCGTGGATAACTACGACTGGCCCTGGATTTTCTACGTGAACGTGCCGGTGGGCATTCTGGCCTCCATCTTCACCATGCTGTTCATCCGGGACCCCGAGCGCATCAAAAACGCCATTCCGCGCCCCCTGCGCGAAATCGACTGGGCCGGTATTGGCCTGCTGATTATGGGCGTGGGCTCCCTGCAATTGGTGCTGGAGCAGGGCGAAACCGAAGACTGGTTTGAAAGTGCCTACATCAACAGCTTTACCGCTCTGGCCGTTATTGGCCTCGTGGGCTTTGTGTGGCGCGAGCTGACGGCCCGGCAGCCCATCGTGGATCTGCGGGTGTTGGGCAAGAGCCGCAACCTGGCCGTAGGGGCGGTGCTGTCGTTTGTGCTAGGCTTCGGCATGTTTGCCTCGGTGTTCATCTTCCCGATTTTCACCCAGCGTATCCTGGGCTTCTCGGCCGCCCAAACGGGCTACATTCTGCTCCCCGGCGCTTTGGCCTCAGGCCTCATGATGCCTATGATTGGCAGGATGCTGCAGGCCGGCGTGCCCCAGAAATACATGATTCCGGTGGGCTTTAGCATCTTCTTCGTCTTTACCTTCTGGATGGCCCAGATTATTTCGCCCACGGCCGGCGAGTCGGACTTCTTCTGGCCCCTGATGGTGCGCGGCCTGGGCATGGGCCTGATCTTCCTGCCCATTACCACCATGAGTCTGGCTGGCCTCTCGGGTAAGGACGCGGGCCAGGCGGCCGGTCTCACCGGCATGATTCGTCAGTTGGGCGGCTCGTTCGGGGTAGCCATTGTGGGTACCTACCTGGAGCGCAGCATTGCCCAAAACCGCATCAGCCCGCTGGCGCACATTTCGCTCTACGACACGAACACGGTGCAGCGCATTCAGGCGTTTACCTCCAACTTCATGTCGCGTGGGTTCTCCTTCGAGCAGGCCCAGAAGCAAGCCTACGCCGCTCTGGAAGGTATCTTGATGAAGCAGGTATCCATTATCACCTACTCGCAGGTGTTCACCATGATTGGCTTGTTCTTCGTGTGCTGCCTACCCCTGGTACTGCTGATCAAGCGCGCCCGGCAGGGCGAAAAAATCGACCTTAACGCCGCCCACTAACCAGCGGGCGGCACCCCGGAGAAATGCCTGTTTAACCACTGCTTCTCCATGCAAAAGCCCCGGCAGCACTGTTGCCGGGGCTTTTTGCGTTTGCGGGGGGTAGGGAAGTCAGCCTCAGAAAGCCCAGCCAACGTTCAGCCCCGACGATACTTTCAGGGGGCTTTTCTTGTCGGCGGTGCCGGTGTATTGGTCGTTGGCGTCGTAGGTTTTCTCGGTTTTGTCGCGGTAGCCCAGGCCGGTAAACACATCCACCACCAAGTGCCGGCCCAGCACCTCCTGAAACCCGAACAGCAGGTTGTAGTTGTGGTTGGTGGTCTTGATGCCGAACCGGATGCCCAGGTCCTTCACCTCGGAGCGGTAGGTAGCCGTGGTGTAGGAGTAGTGGGGCGAGAGGTAAAAGCCCTCTGGCGCCGGTTTGCGCTTGGAGAGGTAATACTTGTACTGCACCTGAAAGCGGTGCCCCACGGTGCGGGTGTTCACGTCGGTCCAGGCCACGCGGGCGTGCCCGCCGGCGGCCAGGGCCGTGGTAATGGCCGCGCTCAGGGACGCGCCGCCGATGAAGTTGAACGGATGGTTGGTGCCCAGGTAGGAGTAGCCGACGGCCACGCTGCTGCGGGTACCCAGCACCCGCTCATAGCCCATCCTCGACTCCACGGAAAAGGGCAGCTGCCCATGAATCCAGCCCAGAGGGGCTAGTTTAACAATGTTACGCTTGGGCGCGGGCAGGCCGGCGCTCTGGCCGGCAGCGGTGCCGCTCAGCAGCAGGCACGCCCCCAAAACACTGCCCCACCGGGCAGGTATTGCAAAAGGTATTAGAAAAGGGAGTAGGGGTAATGTCAAATACAGAGGGTAGCGTGAAGTAAACGGGCCGCACCGGGCACAAAGCAGCCCCTGACTTCGCTACGGGGTAGTGAAACCAGGGGCTGCGGGCGCCGGAGCGGTTACTGGTACTGAATATAGAGGGGCTTGGGCGTCAGCTCGGCCAGCACTTCCTTGGGGGTCATGATGTGGTGGGGAGCCGGCCGCGCATCGTACTCATAAAACAGCTTGAAGCCGGTGTACTGCACGGGCTGGGTCTGGATATAGTCGCGGTAGGAGTCTTTCTTCAGGACGGGGTTGCCCCAGCCATCCATGTGCATCACTACCTGCACGCGCGGGTCGAGCTTGATTTTCTTGTAGTTGGTAATCATGCCCTCCGTGAAGCGGTGCACCGTCAGCACTTTCGGCGGGAGCTTGTTTTCGCTCACGATGCGGGCCAGGAAGTTGATGGCGTAGTTCACGTCCTTGGCATCGTAGGTCCCGATTTTCTTGCCGGGGCGCACGCCTTTGGTTTTCATGGCAAACTCCGGGTCGATGCCCATATGCACAATGGGGTCTTTTAACCAAGGCTCCAGCTTGTGCAGCTCGTGCTCCAGGTCAGAAAGGCCCACCTGCACGTCCAGGAACACAATGCATTTGTTGTCCTTGGCCCACTGAATCGTCTCGTCGATGGTGGCCTTGGAGTTCATCAGGCGGTATTTGCCGTCTTTGCCGGCCGCGGCCTGGGCCGTAATGGTTACGCTATGCAGGGCGGGCTGAACCGGCAGGCTGGGGTCGGCTTCCTGCCACTCCTTCTGCACTTTCCGGAACTTGGCCAGCATTTGCTCCTTCGGCTCGCGGCCCAGAATACCCATGCCCTTCGCCCGGATGTTGCCGTAGAATGCCACGATGCGGTGGCCGGGCAGAATGGCGCCGGGCAGCTGTCCGTTTTTCTTGGCAATGGAATCGGCCTTGAGCGAGTCGCGCATCATGGCCTGGCGCTTCAGGGCCACGGTGTCCACCACAACCGGCTTGGTCGTGTCGGCCGCGGCCGCTGTGTTTTCAGATTCGGTGCCCGAGCGAGAGCCGCAGCCGGGTAGGGTAGTAAGGGAGAGAGCGAGGCCCAGGGTGGTGAGACCAGCGCCAAAAACAGAAAAATGCCGCACGGATGAACGTAAATAAGAGAGAGTTGCCGGAAAGTTACGGGTTCCCGGCGCAGCTACCGTGCGGCTGCCCGTAATTTTTGTGGAGCTTACTGGCTTCTCTTAACCCATGTTTCTACACCAATAGCCGAAATCCCCGGCCTCTTTACTGGTATTGAATATAAAGCGGGGCGGGCGTCAGGGCGGCTACCTCCCGGGGCGTCATCAAACGCGACTCGCCTTTGCGGTCGTTGCGGTAGAAGATCTTGAAGCCGGTGTATTCCACCGGCTCCTTCCGGATGAATTTGCGGTAGGAGCTGCGCTTGATGCTGGGCGTGCCCCACCCATCCATGTGCATTACTATTTGCACCCTGGGGTCGAGCTTAATATCCTGGTAGTTGGTAACCATATCCTGGCGGAAGCGGTGCACTACCAGCACTTTCGGGGGTAGGCGGTTCTCGCTGACCAGGCGGGCCAGAAATCGGCGGGCGTAATTGATATCCTGGGCGTCGAACTCGCCTACCTCCGTACCCGGCCGCCGCCCCGATTTCATGGAAAACTCCGGGTCGATGCCGAGGTGCACAAAGGGTAGGCGCAGGTATTTGGCCAGGGGCGGCAGCTCATGCTCCAGATCGGAAAGGCCCACCTGCACATCCAGAAAAACCAGCGTATTATGCTCCTGTCCCCACCTTATTACCCGCCGGATGGTGCTGTCGGGCAGAGCCAGGCGGTACTTGCCATCGGCGCCAGAGTCGCGTTGGGCAATAACGGCAATCAGGTGCAGGGCCGGGCGCACGGGCAAGGAGTCGGCCCGTTGCCACTCCGCAGCCTGCTTGTTTAGCCGGGCCAGCATCTGGTCCTTTGGCAGCTCGCCCAGAATGCCCATGCCCTTGTGCAGCGGGTTGCCATAGAAGGCCACAATGCGGCTATCGGGCAGCACTGCCCCCGGCAGCTGCGCGCCGGCTCGGGCAATAGAGTCGGCCCGTAGCGAGTCGCGGCGCACCAGCTCCCGCTGCTGCCGGGCCGTAGCGGCCGGGCTTGGGCGGGGCTTCCGCTCGGGCTGGGAGTTGCAAGATGCCAGGCCCCATACTGCCAGCAGCAAGCACAACAACCGGCGTAGCGAGGCCAACCACAGCCTGTCAGAAGAAAAAGGAAATTCCAGAGAATAGCACATCAACGCACGAGTCAGACCAAAAAACGCTGGAGGTTGCTTTGGGGTAACCGCCCTTCCGCCGCTTTAGTTATGGTATTCGAAGGCCGTTAAGATAGATACCCTATAAAGAAAGCCGCCGCCTGAAGTAGATCAGGCGGCGGCTTCGGGATAAAATGCCAGGTAGCGTTGGAGTGCCAGCGGCCGGGCTCCTGGGCACGGCAGGTTGCCCGAAATCAGGCCCCTACCCCTGACTTATAGGGCAAACGTGATCGGAATAGTGTACTGCACGGCCACTGCCTTGCCCTTTTCGCGGCCTGGAGTCCAGCGCCCGGGCAGGTTGCGCACCGCGTTCAGGGCGGCTTCGTTCAGGGCCTGTGCCGCCGGCGTGGTGATGTTCGCGCGGGCCGGTTGGCCTTGGCTATCGGGGTAGGTAATGCTGGTGTCAATTCCCTTCCGGACCTGAACGGCCTGCAGGCTGCCATCGGCGGCCACAATAAAGCCTACAAACACCCGGCCTTCCAGCTTCTCGGCTCTCGCCACCTCGGGGTATTTAATCAGCGCGGCAATATCGGCCAGCAGCTGCTTGGGGCCGCCCTCATACTCGGGCATTTGCTGTACCTGGTTGTAGGCCGGTAGGGGCGGAGGCGGCGGGGCGAGGGTGGCCGAGGCCGACAGGGTAGGCGGCGGGGGCGGGGGTAGCTCGGCGGCCTTCTCGCAGGCCATAGTGAAAAGCAGGGCCGCGCTCAGCGGCAGAGCCAGCCACCGTTTCCAGCGGGGCGTGGGCGCATACGAGGTAAGCATACGGATACGGGTAAGGGTGAGGGATTGGGTAAATGAATGGGCAAGCGGTAAGTCGGGCTGAAACTGGCCCAGAGCCAAACGGGCCAGCAGGGCAGCGTAAGGACCGGTGGGGTTGCCGGGGGTAGCAGGGGTAGCGCCCAGGGCGGCGGCATCGGCCAGAAACTCGTGGGTGCACTCCAGCGCCCGGGGGTATAGGTGCACGAAGGGCGATGCCCAGAGCAGGGCCCGCGCCACTTCCAGCAGCAGGCGCGTGCGGGTGTGGCGCTGCCGCACATGGGCTACCTCGTGGGCGAGGATTGCTGCCGCCTCGGCTGGTGCCAGGCCGGCCGTTTCATCCCAGAATATCCAGCGCCCAAAGGAGCTGATGGGGCGCCGACCCCCGCTGAATACCAGGGTATAGCCCGGGCGCGGCTGCCGGGGCCAGTGCCGGGTACCAAGCCACAGGTGCAACGCCTGCCCACCCAAGCGCAGCAGCAGCCCCAGAGCTACCGCTCCGTACAGGGTCGGCAGCCAGGCCAGCGCATTGGCGGCAACGGCAGTAGCTCCGGGGCCGGGCACAGCCAGTATCCTGACGGTGGGTAGCAGGCCTCCCGGCAGCAGCATGCCGCCGCCCAAGGTTCCGCTCCAAACTGCCCACCCGCGCATAAACCACGGGGCGCCCAGGGTGAGCAGTGGGGGCAGCCCCAGCGCCAACCAGGGCACCAGCAGCAAAAACCGGCGGTTGTAGCCAAAGCACCGCTCCCGGCGCAGCACCAGGTAGTACAACAGCCACCCGGCCCCGAGCAGCAGAGTGCTCTGGCCCAGCCAGCTAAGCAGGACGAGTAGGCTCGTCGTTGGGAGAAGGAGGGGTAGCATCGGCGGAGGGGGTAGGGGGTGAGGCCTGGGCGTGGCGCAAGAGCTCGTCGAGCTGAGCAGCGTCCAGGTTTTCTTCCTTAGCGAAAAAGGAAACCAGCCGCGAGAAAGAGCCGCCGAAGTAGCCACCCAGCAGCTTGCGCAGCGAAAAGCTGCGGTATTCGTCCTGGGCTATGAGGGCGTGGTAGCGGTGGGTGCGCCCGAAGGCTTCATGGCCCACAAAGCCCTTCTGCTCCAGAATCCGGATGATGGTGGATACGGTGGTGTAGGCAGGGGTAGGGGCCGGCAGTTCGGGCACCACGTCCTTCACGAAGGACGGGCCGCGCTGCCACAGCACCTGCATTACCTGTTCTTCGGCGCGGGTTAGTTCGGGAAATGGAGTATCGGGCATAGCAGGAAGTAAGTGAGGTAAGAAAGATATAACTAATTAATTAGTTTGTAAACTAAGTTTATAGTAAATGATAAAATGATATACGTATTGTTCTCTGCTTAAGAGGATAAGAGCCGGCCGGGCGGAACGAGGGGCGGGCTTCGGGTGTTCTTTCCAGTACCACATCCTTTCTAACCGTACTCTTCGTGACGCTATCTAATCTTCGCCGGATGACGACCGGGTGGGCTCTGAGCTTACTGGCCCTGCTGCTGACGGCTCCGGGCTGCAAAAGCAACTCGCCCGAGCCGACTGATACCACCACTACCACGCCTCCGGCTCCGCCGGCGCCTACCCCCGTGCTGGTGGGCAGCACCCTGATTGGTGAGTACAGCACCTCTACGCTGGCAGGCCGCGTGGCTGATATTCCGCTGGTGGGCTCCCTGGCCCGCTTTCCTATTAAGGTGTACCGCCTGACCTACAATACCACCAACACCGACGGCAAAACCATTACGGCCTCGGGGGCTTTGCTGGTGCCTGCCGCCCCGCAGGCGTTGCCCGTTATCAGCTACCAGCACGGCACCCTGCAACCCGATGAGGAAGGCCGGGCTCCTTCCTACTACAGCTCGGGCAGTGAGCTGTGGTCGGCTGTGTCGGTGCTGGCTTCCACCGGCTACGTGGTATCGGCCCCCGACTATATAGGCTACGGTGCCTCTAAGGCCTTGCCCCACCCCTATGAGCATGGGCCTTCCCTGGCCTCGGCCTCGGCCGATATGCTACGGGCGGCGCGGGAGTTCTGCAAAAAGGAAAACATAGCAGTTAACCAGAAAAACTTCCTGCTAGGCTATTCCGAAGGTGGCTACGCTACCATGTCGTTGCACAAGCTGCTGGAAGAAAAGTACGCCACCGAGCTGCCCGTAGCGGCCAGCGCCCCCGGCGCCGGGGCCTACCACAAAACGGCCTTCGCCCAGTACATCATGAAATCGGAGCAGCCCCTGAACTTCCTGAGTACCTACGTGTGGGTGCTGGATACCTACAACCGCGTGTACGGCCTGAACCGGCCGCTGTCGGCGTACTTTAAGGAGCCCTACGCTACCCGCCTGCACGCTAACCCATTCAGCTCGGTGCCTAACAAGGCGTCGGAACTGTTCGCGGAGCCTTTCCGGCAGGCCGTACTCAACAACACGGATGCTGCTCTCGCGGCGGCTTTCAAGGATAACGACGTGTACGACTGGAAGCCCACTGCTCCCGTAGCCCTGTTCCACGGTACCGCCGACGACTACGTGCCCTACTTCAACTCGCAGGATGCCTACAATGCTATGCGGGCCCGCGGCGCTACCCAGGTGCAGCTGAAGCCTATTCAGGGCGGCAACCACTTTACTTCGGTGGCTACCTACACGCTACAGGCCTTTGCGTTTATCTCGCAGTATTAAGTCTGTTTCTCCTAGGAGGCACCCGGCAACAAAAAGCCCGCTTACCACCGTGGTAAGCGGGCTTTTTGTTGCTGAATCAGATTATTGAGTGATGCCCGTGGCCTGGGAGGCAGGGCGGAGCGCCTGCCGGGCCCAGGTGCCGCTCAGGGCCGCCAGCCCACCCACCAGCCCCGCTACTACCCCACTCACCAGCACCAAGGTCCAGGCGTTGCCGCCCAGGGGCAGGAGAGTAGCCAGGCGGGAGGCCAGCCGCTCGGCGCCGTGGGTGGCGAGCCAGGCCGCCGGTAGCCACCAGCTCAGCGCGGCACCCAGCAGCCCCGCCAGAAACGCCCGCTCCCCGCTGAGTTGGCTCCAGGCCGCTACCGCAAAGCACAGGGGCACCAGCACCCACCAGGGCAGCAGCAGCTGAGCCAGGGAAACCAGAACAAAAATCAATAGGAGGGAAAGCCAGAAGCGCGCCATAACAGAGTAGGAAAAGCAGATATACAAGGGGCAGAAACGGGCCGGGGCTATGGCTACGGCCGGGCTTCCAGCCGCCAGGCCGCCCCCAGGCGCGGGTGGTTTTCGTCGGCGGCGCGTAAGAACACCAGCTCATCGAGCTTGCCCACCCGCCAGGACTCAATCATATCATCGTAGTAAGCCGAGGCAGGGTTGCCGCTCTGGCCGCCGGGAAAAATACCGTAGGCTTTCACCTGCGGGCCCAGGGCTACCACCATGCGCCAGGAGGGGCCATTGCGCGGCCCCGTGGCATTCACTGAGCCGGGGCTGCCAGGGCAGTCAATGTCTTGCCGGCCGAAGCCGGTCAGGTTGGCCAGGTGGTTGATGTCGGTGCTTTTCTGGTTGGCCCAGGCCCACTTTGGCCCCATCGGCCCAAACTTGCGTGTCAGAGAATCCACGGCGAAATGCAGGGAGGCGGTTAGCAGGTCGTGCACGTTTTCGCGCTTGGCGGTGGTGCGGTCATCAATCCAGGGGCTGGCCTTCTGAAAGCAGGTAAGCATGCTGCCCGATTCCCGCAGCAGCAACTGGTTGGTGCGGGCGCGGGAGGGGTAGCGCATTTCCAGACCCGCGGCGCTACCAAAGTCATCGTCCCAGAGGCGCTTTACCAGGTCATTATACCAGAGCTCAAACACGCTGGCGGCCACGGCATCGGACTCGTAGCGGTAGTTCCATTGGGCCAGCGCCCCCACCGCCGCGTACTCCGGCGAGTTAGGTAGCAGCGGCAGGAAGCAGTTGTCCGTCATTTTGCTGCCGGTTACAGTGCTCAGCATCCAGGGCAGCATCTGGCGGGCATTCACGCCCAGGTTGTCGTTCTGGAGGTTGCGCAGGCTGTCGGGGGTAGCGCCGCGCAGTTGGGTGAGGCGCTCATTGATGCGGTGTCCCCGGTCGGAGGGGGCGTAGTCCCAGCCGAGGTAGTAGGGGTAATCAAAACCAGCGGAAGGCTGGTTGGCCGACGATACGAAGCCCCGGGCCGGGTCCTTTACGTGCGGGTTCTGCTCCATCGGAATCCAGCCCTGCCAGTCGTAGCGCGCATCGGTGCCGTCCAAGATAAACTTGCCCTGGTCAGGCCACTTCAGCGGAAAGCGGCCGTTGGGCTGAATGGCAATTTCGTTGCGGTTGTCGGCGAAGATGAAGTTCTGGGCCGGGGAGGCGTACATGCGCAGGGCGCGGCGGTAATCGGGGTAGGAGTGGGCGCGGTTGAGGCGGTAGAAGGCCAGCACCTCGTTGCCGCCGTCGTGGGCAGTCCAACGCAGGGCGTGCCGGATGGGCGTCTGCTTGTTGAAAACCTTCTCCTGCTGGTCGTACACGATGGGGCCGTGGTGGGTGTAGAGCACCGTATCGAGCCGGTCGGGCTGGCCGCGCACCGCAATGCGCTCCACCACCCGGCGCACGGGCTTCCAGCGGCCCTCGTGCCAGTACTCGCGCTGGCGGGCGTCGCGGAACTTCAGCTGGTACCAGTCCAGCACGTCGCCGCCCACGTTGGTTACGCCCCAGGCCACATCCTCATTGAAGCCGATAATGATGGTAGGCGCCCCCGGAATGGTTACGCCGTACACGTTTACGCCCGGCGCGTGCAGCTGGGCCTGGTACCAGATGCTGGGCAGGTTCAGCTGCAAGTGCGGGTCGTTGGCCAGCAGGGGCAGGCCCGAGGCCGAGCGGCTGCCTGCCACCGCAAAGTTGTTGGAACCCAGCTCCGGGTCGGGTTCCCGCTGGGGCAGCTTGCCCGCCATAGCGGCCGTGAAGGATGGGGGGGTAGGCGGCACCGGCCGGGGCTCGAACTCCAGTGGGGTGCCGGGCGGCACAATGGCGTCCGTGCGGTTGGGGTAGTCGGGAAACAGGTCGCGGACAACCTCCGGGCCGTATTTGCTCAGGATGTTGCTCAGGCGCAGGTCGTCGGAGCGGCCGCTCAGGTCCCAGGCCATCAGCTTCAGCAGCAGAGCGCTTTTCAGGGGTTGCCAGGGCTCAGGGGCGTAGTCGAGGAGCTTGTACTCGAAGGGGTAGTCTTTGGGCGAGAGGCTGTTGATGTAGGCATTCACCCCGGCCGCGTACGACTCCAGCACCAGACGGGTGGTGTCGTTGCGGAGCATCTCGCGCAGGGTATTTTCAGCCCCGTAGGGCAGGCCCATGCGGCGCTGAAACCGGTCGTACTCCAGGGCTTTGGGGCCCACTACCTCCGAAATGCGCCCAGCTGCTACCCGGGTCATAAACTCCATCTGCCAGAGCCGGTCGTGGGCCGTGAGGTAGCCCTGGGCATAGTACAGGTCGTGCTCGTTCTCGGCGAAGATGTGGGGCACGCGCCTATCGTCGAAGCGTACCCGCACGGGCTGGTGCAGGCCCGGCAGCTGCAGGGTTTGCTGAGCCGCAAAGTCAGCTTCGGCCTCGCCGTTTTGCCAGATGCCGCGGTAGGGGCTGAGCAGGCGCGCTACCGGCGGCACATCGCCCAGTTTAGTGTTCAGAGCCCAGGTAAGGGCAAGCGTAAGGAGCAGGGCAAGGCCGGCCTTCAGAATACGAAGCATAAACTACCAGAGAGCAAGGGCCCGGAAGGTAGTAAATGCTTCGTATTCTATTATTAGACGGTAAGTGCTACCCCCTTACTCGGCCGGAACCGTGGCCGCCCCACCCTTTGGTAGGTACACCCGGAAACCCAGGTTGATGTCGAGGTAGCCCTTGCCAAATGCGGTTGAGTTGCCGCTGTTGGTAGCAAATTTCGCCAAGGCCTCCAGGCCCACATTGGGCGTGATGAAATAGCTGTATCCTGCCCCCAGGCTGGCAAGCAAGGTGACATCACTATTTTTGACAGTATAGCCATCTGCCTTTGTCCGGGAGCTACTGAGCGCCCCTCCTACACTTAGCTCCCCAAATACCCGATGCTTGCTGCTGGAAGGCAGGTAGTAACGCACCCAGGGCAAAAGGCCCAGTTCCAGGTTTCGCTGGGTGTTGCGGAAGCTGTATTGAGTCTTCGTGGATGAATAGCCAATAGGTAGGGCAATGCCCAAGGCCACGTTATCGGCCACAAACGTACCGATGGAAGGAGCAAGCTGCGCGCTGATCTGGCGGTAGCCGTTGTTCTTTTGGTAAATAATGTTGCCGGCGCTCAGGCCCAGTACCCGGGTGCCCTTAGTGGTTTGAGCTTTGGCCGTGCTGGCAGTACATAGAGTGAAGCCGAGTGCCAGAAGGCAATACGTTTTAAGCATGTAGGAGAGGATAAAGAAATGGTTGGGTTAGAGATAGTCAACTAACTCTGGTGGGTGCGGCTGGAGTATCTGGCAGAAGAAATATTTAAGGCCGTGCTTACCCGGCCCTAAATAAAAAGAGCCGTTTCCGGGCAGGAAACGGCTCTTTCAAAAGAGGCAAAAGGAGGGCGCTACAGGTTCTCGCCCTGCCGGACCAACCCGGCTATACCCAGGCGGGCCAGGCGCTGGCGTACGGTATCGGCCTCGGCGGCGGTAGCAAAGCGGCCCACTACTACGCGGTTGAGGGCTTTGCCATCCGGGGTGCTGGTGGCTACGGTGGTTACCAGCAGCTTGGGCTCCACGCTCTGGATTTTGTCCATTACGGCGCGGGCGTTGCGGGCATCGCCGAAGGTGCCCGCCTGAATAACGTAGGTTGCCACTGGCTCCGGCGTCAGGGTTACATCAGCGGCTTCCGAAGTGCCGGGCCGGATGTCGGCCAGCAGGCCCACGGCTACGGTCGAGTCGGCAGCGAGGGTAGCCAGGTCGGCGGGCGCCTCGGTCGGACCCAGGGGCGTCTCGGGGCTTACTACCTCAGCTACTACCGATACGGCGCCGTGGGTAACAATGCCCAGGGGCCGGGCTGCCACCTCCGACAGGTCGAGGATGCGTTGGTGACGGAAAGGGCCCCGGTCGGTTACGCGCACTACTACTGAGCGGCCGGTTTCGGGGTTGGAAACCCGCAGCTTCGTGCCGAAGGGTAGGGTTTTGTGGGCGCAGGTGTACTTGTTGCGGTCGAACCGCTCCCCATTGCTGGTGCGGTGGCCTTGATGTTCGCGGCCGTACCAGGAGGCTCGGCCGCGCATTACCGTTGCCTTTTTAGCAGCAGCGGCGGGGGCTTTTTCATCTTCACGTATGCTGTTCGGGCGGGCCAGGGCCGCGAAGGCCGTGAGCAGCACAAGGAGCATGGCCATCATCAAGCCCGAGACATGCAGTCGTAAATTCAACTTCATCCGTTCTCTTGGTTGGTGAGTGCGACAAATCTAGGTGCGCCTCCCAAACCAAGCCCCTGCCTTGCTCCGTATTAGTACGGACTAATCTTTGCTAATTATCCTTTTCAAAGAATTTTTGCATTTAAGTTATTGCATGAATTGCTGGCAAATAAGGGATTGTGTTTCCTTAAGGCGCGTTTTGCACTCTTTTTAGGTAATAGCATGTAGCCCCATGAAATAAGACTATCCGCCGGATAAAAAATTTTGTCCTTTAGGGGTTCTCCGGGTGTAAAGCCGGGTTGCAAATGTCGCGGAAATGTGCTAAGCCCTAAGGAGAAGAGTGCCCCGGCGCTGGCTACCTGCCCAAGAACATACAACCACGGTTTCAGCGTATCTTCGGGGTATGGATTTTGGCCGCCTTTCCGACCTGCGCTACGTTAACTTTCGCCTACCCCCCGACCATGCCGAAACTCCCGGCGTGCTGGCCCGGGCCCTGCCTACCCAGCCCGCGCCGCCCGCCGTGTACGTGGGGTGCCCCATCTGGACGAACAAGGCGTGGCTGGGCAGCTACTTTCCACTGGGCATTCGGGAGGCCGACTACCTGCACCACTACGGCCGGCAGTTCAACAGCATTGAGCTGAATACCACCCATTACCATATTCCCGACGCTACCACCGTGCGGCGCTGGCGCGAGGCCGTGTCCCCTACCTTCCGGTTCTGCCCCAAGCTGCCCCAGGCCATCAGCCATGACCGGGCCTTGTATAACGCCGACGAGCTGACGCTGAGCTTTTGCCGGGCCATTGAAGGCCTGGGCCCCACGCTGGGCCATGCGTTTCTGCAGCTGCCGCCCACCTTCGGCCCCGAGCACCTGCCCCGCCTGGAACGCTACCTGCTCGATTTTCCGGCCTACGTGCCCCTAGCCGTGGAGCTGCGCCACCCCGGCTGGTTTGCCGATGCGGAGCTGCTGGCTTCCGTAACGGCTATGCTGGAGGCGCTAAATAAGCCGCTGGTGCTCAGTGACGTGGCCGGCCGCCGCGACGTGCTGCACATGCGCCTGACCACGCCTGTAGCCTTCGTGCGCATCAACGGCCACGGCCTCATCGATTCCGACTTCCGCCGCGCCGATGACTGGGCCGCCCGCGTGGCTGGCTGGCTGGAAGCGGGCCTGCACACGGCCTACCTCTTTATTCATCAGAAAGATATTATGCACTCTCCGCTCTGGGCCGAGCATTTCCTGCGCCGGCTCCGCGAGCTGACCGGCCTGAGCGTGCAGCCACCCCGCGTGATTCCGCAGCCGGTGCAGGGTAGTCTATTTTAGCAGGCTTACTCTTTAGAAGAAGGCCATCGGATACCTGAGGCGGATAGCGGTAGCCGAACACAGCAGGTGAGAGCTGGTTTCAGCAGCCGACGCAAGGGCCAGGCTTTGGGTGAAACAGCTGTGGTTAGCCTCAGCAGTAGGTTAGCTTTCGGAAAGGCAGGTTTCCTCCCCGGAACCAGTATTATACGTAGCACAGGGAGCGTAAAAAAGAAAAGGCCGTCAAACCATTTGGCGGCCAAAACCAGTACCTTGAACCAGGCCCCGCCGGGCCTTTGCTACCCTATGAAATTTTTACTCTTCTTGTGCATGGCCTCGGGGCTGGGAGGACTGGCGCTGCCGGCCCAGGCGCAGGTCGTCGCGCCCGCCCAGGAAACCCGCTGCCTGCTGCTGCCCCTGGACCCTGCTGCCCGGACCGCCCACGTACCCCTGATTGTGGAAGCCGAAGTGCTCGACGCAGAAGGTTTCCGGGTTCCGAATGGCCGCATCTATACCCGCCACCGCCTGCGGGTGTACAAGCAGTTGAAAGGCACCGCCCCCACCGAGCTGACGGTACTCACGGAAGGCGGTACCGTTGGCCTCGACCGGCAGGAGCTTACCAACACGCTGCGGCTGCAGCCCGGGCAGCAGGGCGTGTTTTTTCTGGAGCGGGCGGCCTTTGCCGGAGTACCGGCCGGGGCTGGCTGGGCGGTGTACGCCAGTGAGCAGGGCTTTGTGCAGTACGATGTGCGCACGGCCACCGCGGCGGAGCCTTTCCGTCGCTACCCCCTCATCGGCCCCGAGTTCTACCAAACCATAGCCGGCAGCAGCCCCCGGGAGGTGGCACCCAATGCGGCTTTGCAAACGGCCCTGGCCCGCCGCGTGGCGCCCGCTGCCGCGGCCCGGGCCCTGGCACCCCTTGTTTCCGGTCTGTCGCCCCAGAGCCTGTCGGCGGGTACCGGAGCAGTGCTCACCATTTCCGGCTCGGGGTTTGGCGCCACGCGGGGTAGCGGGGCGGTAGAGTTCCGGAACGCCGACGATGGGGGCAGCACCTTTATCAGGGTCAATGACGACGACTACGTAAGCTGGTCGGAAAACCGGATTCAGGTGCGGGTGCCCTCGCTGGGGGCCAGCGGCAGCCCCGCCGGCACCGGCCCCGTGCGCGTAACCACCTCCGACCAGCAGACTTCTACCAGCCTGACCGCAGTGCAGATTGTGTACGCCGTATCCAACGTGCAGGACTCCCGCACCAAGCAGCGGGCCGTGCCAGCGCACCGGAACCAGAACGGCACCGGAGGCATTACGTTCCGGTTCGAGTCGAGCCTTTCCTCTAACGCGGCTGCCAGCGCGGCCTGGCAACGGGCCCTGGCTACCTGGCGCTGCCAGACGGGTATTAACTGGGTGGTAGGGGAGCCCCGCAGCGGCCGTGGCGCCACCGAAGATGGCGAAAACGCCATTGGGTTCGATAATGGCACTGAGCTGCCTACCAACGTGCTGGGGCGTACTACCAGCTATTACCGGGGCTGCTACCTGCCCAGCGGGGCCGTATCGTTTTACGTGCAGGAAATTGACATGCAGTTTGACGACGCCACCAACTGGCAGTTCGGGCCGGGCAACCCCACAGTTTCTCAGCTCGATTTTGAGTCGGTAGCGGTGCACGAGCTGGGACACGCCCAGCAGCTTTCCCACCTGATTCTGCCCTCGGCCGTGATGCACTACGCCATTGCGCGCGGGCAGCGCAGCCGTGCCCTGGCTGCCGCCAGCGACATTGCCGGAGGGCGCTACGTACTCCGGAACCGCAGCTTTACGGCCCCGGTATGCGGGGTAGCGCCCATGCTGCCCGCGCCGCTTACCGGCCAGAGCGCCGGTTTCGTGGAAGGTATTGGTACCACTGTGCAGTGGTCCACCCAGAACGAGTGCTTCGTAACCGGCTTTATTGTAGAGCGGGCCCCCGCCGACACCACGGCGGGCTGGCGGCAGGTAGGCACCGTAGCGGCCGGCGCCTCCAACGGCCAGTACCGCTTCCTCGATGCCCAGGCCCCAGCCGGCCTCAGCTACTACCGCCTGCGCCTGCAGCGCCCCGATAACACCCTGGATATTGGCCCGCCCGTAGGGGTAACCGACGATGCTACCGCCAGCGGCGGCCTGCAGATTTTTCCTAACCCCATAGCTGCCGACGGCTCGCCCATTGGCCTGCAATACCTGGGCACTGCAGCCGGCACTCTCACCGTCCGCTTCTACGATGCCCTGGGCCGCTACCTGGGAGGGTCCCTGGTTAATTATCAGCTGGGCCTTAACCGGCTGACGGTTACCCCGCCTGCGCTCCGGGCCGGCTACTACCTCGTGCGTTGGAACGACTCGAACGGTCCCAAGGGCACTACCCCCCTGGTGAAGGTAGATTAATCCGTTCCTGGCCTGCAAACACGCCACCGCCGGCCCCTAAAGCATAATTGGCTTCGGGAGCCGGCGGTGGCGTGTTCGGTAAGCATAGGCTAGCGTTCCAGCAGCATGGCACCGTAGGAGTAGCCCCCCCCGAATACCGTCACTACTACCTTGTTGCCGGGCTCTAGCTGCGCCCAGGTATCGGCCAGGGCAATAGCGGCCCCCGCGCAGCCAGTGTTGCCTAGCTCCTCAATATTAGACACGGCCCGGTCCTCGGTCAGGCCCAGCTGCTGCAGCACGTTTTTGGTAATGCGCAGGTTGGCCTGGTGCGGAATCAGGTAGGAAATGTCGCTGACTGCCAGCTGGCTGCGCTCCATAATCTGCTGGGTTACCCGCGTCATGTAGGTGCAGGCATTCAGGAACACGTCTTTGCCGTGGGGCATCACAATACCTTTTTCCACGGGCTTCAGCGTTACGGAGTGGTCGGCCTTGCCGATGTTGCCGGCCCCGCCCGTCAGCACGGAGCGTACGAGCAGGTCGGTGGGAGCGAGGCGGTCGGCGGTCAGGAGCAGGGCCGCGGCGCCGTCTCCCCAGAGGTGGCCGGCCACGGTGTCCTGCTCGTTGTTGTAGGCCGTGTTGTGCTCACTGACCACCACCAGCGCGCGGCGGGCTTTGCCCAGCGCGAAGTAGCCCTCCACAATTTCCACGGCGTTCAGCAGCGAAGAGCAGGCCGAAGAAATACTGACCACCGGAATATCCGACACGTTCAGCTCCCTCTGCACGGCGTGCGCTACGGTGTAAATCGTGTCGTGGGGCGTATAAGTGCCGCCTACAATCAAGTCAACTTCGGAGGCCAGGAAAGCCGGCGTTTGGGCAAGCACCCGGCGGGTAGCTTCCAGGGCCATGGTATTGGTGTTTTCCCCGGGCCCCGCCTTGCGCCGGTTGCGGATGCCGGTGCGCTCCGTAATCCACTCGTGGGAAAGGCCGTTAAGTCGCGTGAAGTGGGCGTTGGAAATAACTTCGGCGGGCAGGTAGGCCGCCACCTGATGAATGTACACGGGAAGAAGGGCAGGGTGGAGCAAAGCAGAAAGAAGGCGACAAGGTACGCCCTGGCAGGGCAAGTTGTGGTCTTTTGCCAGGGAGGCCCGTACTTTGTGCCCTTCCTGCTGGTTGAACGCGCACCAGTCATCTGGGTTAAGAACCTGAACCACAAGATTATGATCTTCCGTTTCTCGCTTCGCGGCCGGCTGTTGCTTGCTGGCTGCCTGCTGGCGGCCTCGCTGGCTCTGCCGGCCCACGCCCAGAAGTACCGCACCGCCGCCGGCCTGCGCCTGGGTAAAAACAACTACGGCCTGACGGTGCAGCAAAAGATTCTTGATAAAACGACGCTGGAAGGTCTGGCTCTCGTGGGTACGCGCGAGGTCAGCGCCACGGTGCTGGCGGAGCGCCACTTCGGGATTCTGGGCCCCAGCCTCAACTACTATTTTGGGGCAGGCGGCCACCTGGGCAACCACAAAGACACCGGCGGCTTTGGCGGCCTCGACGCGCTGGCGGGGGTAGAGTATAAAATTGCGTTTACCTCCTTTGTGCTGAGCCTGGATTTTAAGCCTACCGTTGAGTTCAACTCCAACAACTGGGCCCGCTTTCCAACGGCATTTTCAGTGCGGTATATTCTTCTGAAAGAGAAGAATACGGGCTTGTTTGAAGGCCTCTTTGACGGCGATAAAAGCAAGAAAAAATCAAAGCCAAAGAGCGGCCCCCGCAAAGGCCTTTTCGATTTCTAGCCTACTACTGCCTACCCCCCGGCCACCGCGAAGCCGGCCTCCCCGAACCCGACGGGAGGCCGGCTTCGCGGTTTTTAGCGGCCAGCGCCAGCCCAGGCAGCCAGTCGGAAAATCATTGAATATATAGACGTGCTAATATCTGCTTGGCCGATTTCAGGTGCCTACAACTAAAAAAATTTTGTCATTGTCTGCCGGGTACTTGTGGGCGTACAGGCTGGCGGCGGGCTTTTGGACCAAGGCTGCGGGTGTAAGAGGCTTGGAATAATTCTAACAGTCTTGCCTAATTAATACAATATAAAATAAAAATGTTGCAATAATTTAGCAGATTGTTACCTTTAATATCTGAGTTGCACTGATTTTATTACATATAATCTGCGTAGGATGAAAAACTTCGTCTCTGCATCGTATCGGAGCTGGACTGGAATTTTGCTGGGTGGGTTAACTCTGCTAGGCATTGTTGGCGGCCAGGCTCAGGCGCAAAGCTGCTCCGGCTCGAATCCGGGCGGGCAGCCCGCAGGTAATGGGCTGTACGCCGAGTACTTCGGCGGGTACTTTGCCGATGACGTCGGCTTTTTCGCCGACAACACGAATCCGCCCCAACTGAGCCGGGTAGAAAACCAGGTGAACTTCCCGACCAGCGCCAGCTTCGGCGACCTGCGCCCGATTTCGGAAGGCACGGCCGACGATGCCGACCGGTTTAGCCTGCGCCTGCGCGGCAGCCTGAACATTGCTACGGCCGGCACCTATACCTTCTACCTCACCTCCGATGATGCCTCCTACCTGTGGCTGGATGGAGCGGCCCGAACCGTTTCGCCCGACCCGGCCGCAGCCCTGATTAACAACGGGGGCACGCACCAGCCGGTAACGCGCACGGCTACCCTAACCCTGTCGGCGGGCTACCACAGCGTGCAGCTGCTCTACGGCGACGATTGTTGCAACAACACGTTGGTGTGGGAGTACGAAGGGCCGGGAGTGGCCCGGCAGGTAGTGCCCGCTTCGGCGCTGTGTACGGGGGTAGGGGCCACAGCACTGGTACCCCAGGCCATTACGTACGCGCCGGCCGCGCGGGCCCTGCCCATCGGCACTTCCCGCAGCTCGGTAGCCCCCATCGTACAGAACGGCGGAGCGGTCATTACCGGCTACGCAGTAGCCAACGCGGCTACCCTGCCCGCCGGCATCCGTATTAACCCCACTACCGGCGTCCTGACCGCCGATGCCACCGTGGCCCAGGGTACCTACGCCATTGATGTGGCCGTAACCAACAGCGTAGGCACGGCTATTTTTCGTAATGCGTTCCAGTTTCTGGTTACGGCTCCGCTGCCTGGCGGCTGCGGCGGGCCCGACCCGGCAGGAGAGCTGGCCTCGGCGGGCCTCTACGCCGAGTACTTCAGCGGCTACTTTGCCGATGACCCGGCCTTCTTCAGTGGCCGCACGCCCAGCCTGGTCCGGACTGATGTGGCCATCAATTTCCCCGACGACGACAGCTTTGGCAACTTGCTGGGAACGGCCCTCGAAGGCACCCGCGCCAACCCCGATAAGTTTAGTCTGCGCCAGCGGGGTAGCCTGTACCTGGCCGCTACGGGTACCTACACGTTCTACCTTACGGCCGATGACGCCGCCTACCTCTGGCTCGATAACGCCGCCCTGGCCTCGCCCCTGGTGCTGGCCGATGCTACCATCAACAACGGGGGCTACCACCTCTCCCAGACCATTGCCGTTACCCTCAAGCTGAACGCCGGCCTGCACAACATTGCCCTGCTCTACGGCGATGATGGCGTTGATAATGACCTGGTGCTGGAATATGCCAGTCCGGAGCTGGGCATAGCCCGCACTGTGGTGCCCAGCGGCCTGTTCTGCACTTCTACTCAGCCCCTGTTGGCCCTGGCTACGGGTCTGGCCTACGCGCCCAAAACCATGCGGGCCACGGTGGGCACCACAACCGTATCGGCGGCTCCGGTGGCTACCAGCGCCTCGGCCGTGGCCGAGTACCGGTTGGCTAACGCGGCCGCACTGCCTGCCGGCATCACCATTAACTCCGCTACCGGTCAGATTTCGGTTGGGCCCGCAGTAGCCGAGGGCGACTACAGCCTCGACATTGCCGTACGAAACTCGGGCGGCACCGTGGTATTTACGCAGGTCCTGGCTCTTACCGTGGCCGCCCGGGCTCCGCTTGGCTGCTCGGGCCTTGATGGCAGCGGTACGGTAGCATCCTCGGGTCTTTATGCCGAGCTGTTTTCCGGCTACTTCAACGACGACGCCAGTTTCTTTACCGCCAGCGCACCCAAGCGGACCCAGGCTACCCAGCTGATTGATTTCGGCACCAGCCAGAGCTGGGGCGACTTAAGCCAGGTGGCCGTGGTAGGTGGCAGCCAGCAGGCTGATGAGTTCAGTGCCCGCCTGCAGGGCCGCATCCTGATACCCGCTACCGGCACCTACACCTTCTACCTCACCTCCGACGATGCCTCCTACCTGTGGCTGGATGGGGCGGCCCTGGCGGCTACCCCCACCGTAGCCACCGCCCTGATCAACAACGGGGGCCGCCACCAGGAAACCACCGTATCGGGCACCATTGCCCTCACGGCCGGTTTGCACGATATGCTGGTGCTGTACGGCAACGGCGGGGGGCTGAATATTCTGCGGCTGGAGTACGAGAGCACCGATGCCAACGTAGGCCTTCGGCTGGTGCCGGCCGGGGGCCTGTGCACCACTTCCTCCAACTCGCCGCTGCCCGTTACGCTTACCTACTTCGGGGCTCAGGCCACCAAGGCGGGGGTAGTAGCCAGCTGGGAAACCTCCGTGGAGCTTAACAGTGCTGCCTTTATCGTGGAGCGCTCCGCCAACGGGCAGGTGTTTGAAGCCGTGGGCCGCCTGGCTGCCGCCGGCAACTCGCAGCGCCGGCAGTCCTACTCCTTCACCGACCGCGCCCCCTTCAGTGGCCTGAGCTACTACCGCCTGCGCCAGCAGGATACAGACGGCACCACGCACCTTTCCGATGTAGTGACCGTGCGCTGGAATGCGGCTACCCCTGCTGTGCAGCTGACCGTATTCCCGAACCCGGCTGCTTCTGGTACCTGTACCGTGCGGCTGGAGCAGACCACGGCCGCCGCAGCGCAGCTGCAGGTGCTGGACCTCACGGGCCGGCTTGTGTACAGCCACCAGCTGTCGGCGGCAGCCAACCAGGAGCACGCCTTCTCTACCCGCCAGCTCCGGACGGGAGTGTACATCGTGCGGCTCACCTCGGCCCAGGGCACCATCACCCAGCGGCTGGAAATCAGATAGTAGGTAGTTGGATAAGGGTAGCTGAAGGTGAATAAACAGCTAAAGAAGCTGCACCGATAGGTTGACTACCCCTATTCTAGATTCCAACCCCCTGTACCGGAAACAACCAGCCCCGGCGCCTGACAGGCGACCGGGGCTGGTTGTTTCTGGCGGAAGGAGGTCTGGCCCTACTCCCGGTGGACGCGGCCGCTGCCTACCACTGAGCTTTTTACCTGCGGATTGCCCGTCACGTACACGTCGCCGGAGCCTACGATGCTGGCTTCCAGCCGCTCGGTAGCCTGCACCCGGCAGTTGCCCGAGCCGCTGATGCTTACGCTGCACGTCTTGCTCTGGAGCTTCGGGGCCTGCACGCCGCCCGAGCCGCTCACGCTGATATCGAGGTCGGGGGCTACGCCGGCGGCCTGAATACTGCCCGAACCCGACAGCGACGAGTCGATTTTGTTGGCTGTAACGCTGCTGAGCTGAATGCTGCCCGAGCCGCTCACCGCTAAGTCGAGACGGTCGGCTCTGATGGGGTCAGCGGCCCGGATGCTGCCTGAGCCGCCAACGGCCAGCCCCTTAATGGTGGGCATGGTCACGTACACCGTCACGTTGCCTTTGTAGTTGTAAGAGCTGAAATAGCCCTCCTTCTTGGTATTGATGTGCAGCCGGCCGTTGCTGACAATGGTTGCGAGGTGACTGAGGTCCGTAACGTCGCCTTCCACCTCCACCTTCTGGGGGCTACCCTGGCGAAGCACTACCCGCATGGAGCCACCCAGCCCCACCGAGGTAAAAGCGCCCACCCAGCGGACTTCACGCGAGGCCTGGGCCCGGAAAGCCGAGAGCATCAGCACGGCCACCAGCAGCCCTGGTACGAGTAAGCGGAGAATTTTCATGGGAATAAGCAGGTTAAAGTGGAATATCAGCCCGGAAGATGCCCTGAATATCCTAACCGTTGCCTGCTTTTGCAAAAGAATATATAAAGAATGATATAATAGTCTAATGAATTGATAATTAGAATAATATATGAAGGAGCAGAGGTGTTTCCAGCTCTTCTGTAACGGGCAATATGTTGCTTCATTAATATAGATTTCAATCAATGGCCGACCTGCTTGGTAGCGGCTGCACCGCACACCAACAAAAAGGCCTTCCGCGCGGTGCGGAAGGCCTTTTTGTTGACAGCCCAGACCACAATCAGACGGGCTAAATGGCCCGTGCTGCAGGCCGGGCTACCAAATTTTTACCCGCGCCGAGTCGGGGCGGAAGAGCTTGTCGCCGGGCTTCACCCCAAAAGCCTCGTAGAACTCCGGCACGTCGGCGAAGGGGCCATTGATGCGGAACTGGGCCGGCGAGTGTACGTCGGTGAGGATGGCCTGGGCCAGGCGCTCGTCGCGCTGGGTATTCTGCCAGCCCAGGGCATACCCCAGGAAGTAGCGCTGCAGCGGCGTGAGGCCCCCAATTTTCTCACCCTTCTTGTACTGCTCCGTTTTCTTGAAGGCATCCAGGGCAATAACAATACCGCCCAGGTCGGCAATGTTTTCGCCGGCCGTAGCCTTGCCGTTGATGTGCAGGGAGTCGAGCACGGTGTAGCCGTTAAACTGCCGTACAATACCGTTTACGCGCTGCTGGAACTGTTGCCGGTCCTGCTTGGTCCACCAGTTGCGCAGGTTGCCTTTATCATCAAACTGGCTGCCTTCATCATCGAAGCCGTGGGTCAGCTCGTGACCAATGGTGCTGGCCCCGGCGTAGCCGTAAATAATGGCGTCGTCGGCGTTGGCGTCAATCAGGCCAGGAATGGCGAAAATGGCGGCCGGCAGCACAATTTCGTTGTTGCTGGGGTTGTAGTAGGCGTTGTAGGTCTGGGGCGTCATGCCCCACTCGGTGCGGTCAACGGGCTTGCCCAGCTTATTAATGTTGTAGCGGTAGGCCCAGAGGTTGGCCCGCATTACGTTCTGGGCATAAGAGCTGCGGTCAATCTGCAGGCTGGAGTAGTTTTTCCACTTCTCGGGGTAGCCTACCTTGCGCGTAATTTTGGTGAGCTTCACCAGTGCCTTCTGCTTGGTGGAGTCGCTCATCCAGTCTAGGGCGTTGATGTGGTCCCGGAAGGAAGCCACCACGTTTTCGGTCACCTTCTCGTAGCGGGCCTTGGTTTCGGGCGTGAAGTACTCTTTCACGAACAGCTGGCCCAGGGCCTCGCCCATGGCGTTTTCCTCGGCGTCCAGCACGCGCTTCCAGCGGGGCCGCTGCTGCTTGGCGCCCTGCAGAATAGTGCCGTAAAAGCGGAAGTTCTCGTTGTCGAAGTCCTGGCTGAGGGTAGGGGCGAAGGCGTGCACCAGCTGCCACTGCAGGTAGGCTTTCCAGTCGTCGAGCGGGGCCGACTTGAGCAGGCGGCCGGCTTCGCGGTAAAACTCCGGCTGGCCCACGATTACCGTATCGGCCTTGCCCAGCTCCATCTGCGTAAGCCAGGCTTTCCAGCTTACACCGGGCGTGAGCTTATCGAGGCTGGCCACGGCCATTTTGTTGTAGTTGGCGTAGGGGTCGCGCAGGGCTTCCAGCTTGCGCGAAGAGGCCGCCAGCCGGGTTTCCAGCTGCACTACCCGGTCCGCGCTGGCCTGGGCGGTAGCGGCGTCCTGGCCCAGCAGCGTAAACATCTTCACCAGGTGGTTGCTGTACTCCTGGCGGATGTTTTTGGTGCGGGCGTCTTTGTTGAAATAGTAGTCGCGGTTGGGCAGGCCCAGGCCCGATTGCCAGAGCTGCAGGGCCATTTTCTCGCTGTTCTTGGCGTCTTGGCCCACGTAAGGCCCAATGAGCGCATTCACGCCTATGGTTTGCAGGTGAGCAATAACAGCCTGCACATCCGTCATGGATTGCATGGCCTGAATGCGCGTCAGTTCTGCCTTCAGCGGCGCTACCCCCTGCTTATTGATGCCTGTACTGTCCATACCGGCCGCCCAGAAGTCGCCGATTTTTTGCTGCACTGAGCCGGAAGCTGCCTTGGCTGTGGCTGCTTCTTCGTTGAGCTTGCGCAGGCGGGCGTATATCTCATTCTGTACCTCCTTGCCAATGCCCCAGTTGCTTTCCGAGGCCGGAATGGGGTGCTGCTTAAACCAGGTGCCGTTGGCGTAGGTATAAAAATCGTCGCCGGGGCGCACGGTGGTATCCAGGTTGGCCGTGAGCAGGTCGGGCTGGTTGGAGGCGGAGCCGCTGCCCGGCTGGCAGCCGGTAAAGACCAGACCCAGGAGCGGCGCGGCCACTAGCCAGGGCCGCAGAGAGGAGGAGAGGTTCATGAAAAGCAAAATGAGCAGTAATAGGTAGGCGAATGTAGCGCGAACCAGCCGGTTCACGTAGGCGCAAAGACAGCCGTTCCCTCTCGCCGTTGCCTGCCGATGAATCTGCCTCAGTTACTCCTGCTCAATTTTCTGCTGGCCAGCTACCTCACCGGCGTTATCTGGACGGTGCAGCTGGTGCACTACCCCGGCTTCGCGCAGGCCGAGCGGGCCGACTTCCCGGCTTTTCATCAGCAGCACTCCCGCCGCATCAGCTGGGTGGTGATGGGGCCCATGGTGCTGGAGCTGCTGCTGGCTCTGGCCTTGGCCTGGCAGGGCCACGACCTGGGTTTGTGCCGCTGGTGGCAATTGGTTCTGGTGGTGCTGGTGTGGGCGGCTACGTTCTTTGTATCGGTGCCTTTTCATAACCGTCTGGCCGAGGGCTACGACTATGTGGCCATTGACGGGCTGGTGCGCACCAACTGGCCCCGCACGCTGGCCTGGACTCTGCGCACCGTACTGCTGGGCTGGCAGCTCTGGAAAATGCTGCATTTTGCGGCCGAAACGGCTGCTTAATGCTTGTCAAGCTCCGGGGGCGCTGCCGCCCATATCCTTCCTTTCTTCTCCCTGACCGCCATGCTACCCCCCGCCGAAGCCTTTCTTCCCGAGCTTTATTTCCAGACCAGCCGCAGCAGTGGGCCCGGCGGCCAGAACGTGAACAAGGTAGAATCACGCGTGGAGCTGCGCTTCCGCATCCCGGACTCCTTGCTTCTCACCGACGAGCAGAAGCAGACGCTGCTCCAGAAGCTGGCTTCCCGGCTCACCTCCGAGGGCGAGCTGCTGGTAGCCGCCCAGGAAGACCGCAGCCAGCTGCGCAACAAGGAAACGGCCCTGCGCAAGTTCTACGAAACCTTGCAGAAGGCCCTGCACAAGCCCAAAGCCCGCAAAGCCACCCGGCCCAGCCAGGGCGCCGTGCGCCAGCGCCTGGAATCCAAGAAAAAGCACGGTGACAAGAAAGCCAACCGCGGCCGGGTTGATTTTTGAAAGAGCACCCGCCTAGGGTTTCGCTGATAGCAAGGGGTAGGGGCATCGTACTGACGACCGGCCAGGGGTTTGGCTGATGCCAGGGGGTAGGCGGCGCGGGCATTAACCAGTTCAGAGGCCTTCCGCACCGGTTCAAACGGCTTCTGGGCCTGTACTTCAGTTCAGATCCAGTCCGAACAGCACCCCAAACCAGGGCTTGCGCTGGTAAATCCAGTGGCGGCCATCGGGGCCCAGCAGCTGGTCGGCCCCAATGGCCAGCCCCAGGTTGAAGATGCGGGCATCATAGATGGCGGCGGCTCCGGCGTGCACCACAAAGCCCTCGTACTCGGCCACGCGGGTTTGCTGGTTGGTTACATCGGGGTTGATGATGGTGGAGCCCAGGCCCGTGAATACCCCGTAGCCTAAGCCTACTGTCCGGATTTGTGGCTCGTGCCGGCCAGCCAACAAGCTCCGGCTGTTTACATGGTAGAAATCAAGCCGGCGGCCGAGGTACAGGGCGGCGTTGAAGTTGGTATTCAGCTGCACCGGCACGGACCCTTGCGGGGGCCGGGCTTTGAAGGGAATCGTGAAAACGTCGAGGTCGAACTTCCGGTCGAGCAGAATAACGTGGTGCCCGCGGTTCAGGGCGTAGCCAAAGCGCTGGGGGGTAGCCTGCGTTTCGGGCTGAGAAACAAACGTGAGCGAGTCGTGGGTTTGCTCCACGTAAAAGGCACGCTCCTTACCCACTGTAGCCGCCAGGGCCGGGTCGTTGGTCCGGAAAAACTGGTAGTCGCCGGGCTCCAGTGCGGGCAGGCGCCCCACGGCTGCGCACCCGGCCAGCGGCCAAGCGCCAACTACAACGCAGAGCAAGGAAAGGCGCATACAAGTTGAGCTAAACGCCGGGCTTACAGCAGCGTGCCGCTTAGTACGAACGTAGCCACCGAGAAGTAGATAATTAGACCGGTTACGTCCACCAGAGTAGCCACGAACGGGGCCGAGGCCGTGGCCGGGTCCAGGCCCAGGCGCTTGAGCAGCATGGGCAGCATAGCCCCCGACAGCGCCCCCCACAGCACAATACCCAGTAGCGAGAAGCCCACCGTCACGGCAATCAGCCGCCAGTAGGGCCCGAAGTAGCCGGGGTCAATGGTGGTGGCCCACAGTACAATCCGCAACGAGCCCACTACCCCCAGAATACCGCCCAGCAGCAGGCCCGACAGCAGCTCCCGGCGCATTACCAGCCACCAGTCGGAGAGAGTGAACTCGCCCAGGCTCATGGCCCGGATAATCAGGGAGGTAGCCTGGGAGCCGGCATTGCCGCCCGCCGAAATAATCAGCGGGATAAACAAGCCCAGCACGGCGGCTTTCTGCAAGTCCTCCTCGAAGTGGTGCATGGCCGAGGTGGTCAGCATTTCGCCCAGCAGCAGAATCACCAGCCACCCGGCCCGCTTCTTCACCATACTCCAGATGGAGGTAGCCAGGTAAGGCTCGTCGAGGGCCTCGGAGCCGCCCAGCTTCTGGATGTCCTCGGTGTCTTCTTCCTCCCGGATGTCCAGAATGTCGTCGATGGTCACGATGCCGAACAGCACGCCTTCGTCGTTCACGACGGGTAGGGCTACCCGGTCGTTTTTGCGAAACACGTCAATGGCTTCTTCCTGGTCCTGCATCGTATTGAGCTTCACGAAGCGGCGGTCCATCAACTCGCCCACGCGCCGCTGCGGATCGGCCAGCAGAAACTCCCGGATGCGGATATCGTCCAGGAGCACGCCGCGCTCGTCGGTCACGTACATCACACTCAGCGTTTCCGACTGCCCGCCGTGGCGGCGGATGTAATCCAGCACCTGCTGCACCGTCCAGTTCTCGCGAATGGCAATGTAGTCGGGCGTCATCAGGCGGCCCACCGAGTACTCGGGGTAGCCCAGCAGCTCCAGCGTGACGCGGCGCTCCGGCTCCGAGAGGGTCTGAATCAGCTCCCGCACCAGCTCATCGGGCAGAAACTCCAGCAGGGCCGTCCGGTCGTCGGGCGACATTTCATTCAGAATGTCGGCAATTTTATCCTGGCTCAGGTTGGCCAGAAAGTGCTTCTGAATGTCGAGGTCGAGGTATTCAAATACCTCCGTAGCCAGGCTCAGGGGCAGCAGCCGAAAAATAATCAGCTGCTCGCGCTCCTCTTCCTGTTCCAGCAGCTCCACCACCTCGTTGGGCTCAAAGCGCTTGAGTACTTCCTTGAGCTTAAAAAACTCGCCCTCCTGAATCAGGGACGTGATATGTTCGGTAGTCGGGTGCTGATTCATGAACGGCAAGAGGGGGTGTTTTTCGCTAGGCAGAAGGAATTGGTGAGAAGCGCCGAACCGGCGCGCAAAAGTAGCCTTTTCCGGGCCCGTATGGTAGCAGCCGGCGGATATTTATCGGGGCCGCCAACCGTACGTACGCCGGCCCCGGGCCGGACGGTTGGCCCGGCCCCGGGCCGGCTCAGTTGCCCGTAATCCAAGCTCGTCCGTAACCTTCGCCGGCGCCGGGCAGTTCCTTGCGGTGGGTTCCTTGCTACTTTCGGCCCACTTTCTTCTGCCTGCCTATGCCCCATTCATCTGCTACCCTACCCCTCGGTACGCTTGTTGCCCTTGGTGGGGGCGATGATGATGCGATGCTCGTGCTGCTCTGCGACCTGCTGCCCGAGGCCGACACTCCCGTAGAGATTATCACCGTCGCCTCCCGCGACGATACCCGCTCGGGCCGGGCCTACGAGCGCGCCCTGCGGGAGCTGGGCTGCACCGGCGCCCGACACCTGCGCATCAGTGAGCATCACCCCCCGGACGCCCCCGATACCCTGCGCCGCCTGCGCCGGGCGGGCCTCGTGTTTTTCTCGGGCGGCGACCAGGAGCGCATCACCGATTTTCTGCTGGGCACGGAGTTCGTGCGCATTCTGCACGAGCGGTACCAGCAGGAGGCCAGTTTTATTATTGCCGGCACCAGCGCCGGGGCCGCCGTGATGCCCGAGTACATGGTAGTGCAGGGCTACGGCTGGCGGGCCCTGCGCAAGGGCGGCACCCAAACCAGCGCCGGCCTGGGCCTGCTGCCCCGCCTGCTCATTGACCAGCACTTTGTGGAGCGGGGGCGGTTTGGGCGACTGGCGCACGCCCTGCTGGTGCATCCCATGTGCCTGGGCGTGGGCCTGGCCGAGGAAACCGGCGTGATTATCCGGGGGGGGCGCTACGCCGAAGTATTCGGCGACGGGGTAGTGATGGTAGTGGATGGCCGCCACCTGCACGGCAGCAACCTGGGCCAGGTAGGCCGCGGCGAGCCGATTGGGGCCCAAAACCTGCGGGTACACCTGCTGGTAGCCGGCCAGCAGCTGGATTTACTTTCGCGGGAAGTGGTAGCCGGGCCACCTCCGGGGTAGCGCTACCCGGCCACTGAGGGGTGGAGAAACGCAACGGATGTTGGGCGGAACGGAAAAAGGCATTGGCAGCGGCGGAATCCTGCTTTCAAGTTTGATCGGCAAGCCGACTAAACTTCGTTTTTCTCGCTACATTTAGGCCATAAACCCCCAAATTCTCACTCATCTCTTCGTATGAATTTAAAATCTTTACTCCTCGCGGGAGGGGCGCTGCTTTCGGGTACGGCAGCTTCGGCGGGTGGCTACCAGGTAACCCTGGCCGGCCAGAAGAATAACGGTATGGGCGGCGTGGGCGTAGGCTTGTCGCTGGATCAGGCGGCCATGTTCTACAACCCGGGCGCCCTGGCGTTTGTGAAAGATCGGGGCGTGCAGGTTGGGGTGAATGCGACCCTGGCCCGCAATGCTTTCGTGGCCGAAGGCGGCACCCAGCAGCGCCAGCTGCGCAACTCCGTTACTACCCCCCTGAACCTCTACGCCGGCTTTGGCCCCACGGAGGGCAAGTGGCGGGCCGGTATTGCGGTGTACACACCCTTCGGCAGCAAGCTGCAGTACGCCGAGGGCTGGGAAGGTCGCACTTCCCTCACCGACATTGACCTGAAATCGATATTCGTGCAGCCTACCGTCAGCTACGCCATTACTGACCACCTGAGCATCGGGGCGGGCCTGGTAATTCTGGCCCAAGGCTCGGTAAACCTGCAGCGCGATATTCCTCTGCCCGACTCCTACGGCCATATTGAGCTAGACGGCAAAGCCGAAACCAAGTTCGGCTTCAACGCCGGCATCATGCTGCGCCCCTCCGATAAGCTTTCCATTGGCCTGAACTACCGCTCCAAAATTGATGCGGTAGTGAAGGACGGCGACGTGACGTTCACCAACGTTCCGGCCGCGTTCAGCTCGCGCTTCCAGGCCACCAAGTTCGGCGCTACCCTGCCCCTGATTGCCACTACCAGCATCGGTATCGGCATCACGCCCACTGAAAACCTGACCATCGGCTTTGATGCCAGCCTGGCGCAGTGGAGCAAGTACCGCGTGCTGCGCTTTAACTTCGATCAGCAGATCAATGGGCAAACGTTCAGCGAATCGAAACGCTACTACCAGGATGCCCTGACTTTCCGCCTCGGCGGGCAGTACAAGCTCACCAGCGGCCTGACCGTGCGCGCCGGCGGCGCCTACGACCAGACGCCCGTACCGGAGGGCTACCTCACCCCCGAAACTCCCGACAATGACCGTATTAGCGGTACCGTGGGCGCTTCCTACAGCTTCGGCAAGTTTGGCGTTGATATTTCAACCCAGTACGTGAGCATCCGCAAGCGTACCGAAACCCAGCAGGAACTGCTCAACAACGGCACCACCGACCGCATTGCCGGTACTTACAAAACCAACATCGTGATTCCGGGCATTGGCCTGAACTACGCTTTCTAACCGCGCTTCGCTCCCCGACCCATGAATACGTTTCTGATTCGCAAGTTTACTCCCGTAGCGGCGCTGCTTGGGCTGGGCCTCAGCGCCTGCCAGCCCGATCTGGAAGACGACTTCAAGCCCAGCAGCGGCTCGGCTGACTTCTCGCGCTACATTGCCGTGGGCAACTCCCTTACGGCCGGCTTTTCTGATGGGGGCCTGTACCTGGAAGGTCAGCTGAATTCCTACCCCAACCTGCTGGCCCAGCAGTTCCGCGAAGCCGGCGGCGGCGATTTTGTGCAGCCCCTGTTCTCGGAGGCCCAGAGCAATGGCTCGGGCTACCTGCGCCTGGCCGGCTTTACGGCGGCTGGCGCTCCCATTACGGCGTCCGTAACCGATAGGCTGGCCCTGCGCGCCGGCGCTACGGCTGCCCGCCCGCTCTACACCAAGTACACCGAGCCCGTCAACAACCTGGGCGTGCCCGGCATCCGTCTCTCGGATATCGAAACGGCTGGCTACGCTCAGGGCAACCCGTACTTCGAGCGGATTACCCCCGACGCCCAGGTTACTACCCAAACCTACCTGGCCCGCGTAGCGGCTTCCAACCCTACCTTCTTCACCAACTGGCTCGGTAACAACGACGTGCTGGGCTACGCCACGGCTGGCGGGGCCGCCAATAGCCTCACCACCCCGGCGGTCTTCACGGAGAAGAACACCAAAATTATTGACGCCCTGACTGCTAACGGCGCCAAGGGCCTGGTGGCTACCATTCCGGACGTGACCAACATCCCGTTCTTCACCACGGTAGGCCCCACGTTCAAGGCTACCCTGACGACCCTGAACGTACCCGGCCTGGTTATCCAGACGGGCTCGGCGGCTGGCGGCCCCACCTCCGGTAACCGCAAGCAAATCACGACGGCTGATATCCGGGACGCCAGCGGCACGGGCCGGCAGCTGTTCACCCTGACGTCCTCGCCCTTCCTGGGCCTGTTAAACCAGCGCACCGGCCGCGCCTGGCGCTACGTGTACGCGCAGAGCGGGCAGCCGGCCGCCGGCCTCAGCCTGTTCCTGACGGCTTATGGCATTGATACCACGGCTACCTTCGGTACCAGCGCCGGCAACCCCATTCCCAGCCTGTTCGTGCTGGATGATGTGGAGCAGGGCCTGGTGCGCACTGCTACCACGGCCTTCAACAACACCATCCGCAGCAAAGCCAACGAGAAAGGCCTGGCTATTTTCGATGCCAATGCTTACTTCACCAGCGTGGCTGGTAGCGGCATCGTGAGCAACGGCGTAAACAACACGGCCAGCTTTATTTCGGGCAACCTGTTCTCCCTGGATGGTGTGCACCCCACGCCCCGCGGCTACGCCTTCGTGGCCAACGAAATGATTAAGGCCATCAACGCCAAGTATGGCTCGAAGATCGGGCAGGTAAACCCCAACAACTACCGCGGTGTACGCTTCCCGCAGTAAGCCCTGGGTCCTACCCCTTATGTAGCGAAAAAGCCTTCCTGCTCATGCGGGAAGGCTTTTTTATTGACTGCTTGATTGATCAGCGGGTTAGCTGCACGGGCTGGAGCACCTGCGGCAGCTCAGGCGCGGCTTCGCCGGCCAGGCGGGCGGCAATTACCTGGGCGTGGTAGCGGCCATTCTCGATAAACCAGCGGCTGGTGTTCAGGCCCCCGCACACGGTGCCGGCTAGGTACACGCCGGGGCGGTTGGTTTCCAGCGTATCGGCGTCGTGGGTGGGGGTTTGGGCGGCATCGGTCTGACAGGTGATACCCAGGGCCGCCAGAAACTCAAAATCGGGGTGGTAGCCGGTGAGGGCGTACACGTAGGCAGCGGGTAGGGCCTGGGGGCCGTCCGGGGTTTGCACCTCCACGGTTTCCGGCGTGATGCGCTGGATGGTGGTGTTGAAAAGCGCTTTGATGCGGCCTTCCTTAACACGGTTCACCAGATCGGGCCGGATCCAGTACTTCACCGACTGGCTGATTTCCGGGCCGCGCACCACCATGGTTACATCGGCGCCGGCGCGCAGCAGCTGCAGGGCGGCTTTGGCCGAGGAGTTCTTGGCGCCCACCACTACCACTTGCTGGCCGGTGTGGGGGTAGGGCTCCTTATAGTAGTGCGAAACGTGGGGCAGGTCTTCGCCGGGTACGCGCAGGTAGTTGGGCACGTCGTAGAAACCCGTGGCAATAATCACGAAGCGGCACGCAATGCGGCCTTTTTCCGTGACCACCTCGTAGCGGCCCGGCTCGCCTTCCAGCCCCAGCACCCGCTCGTAGAGGCGCAGGTGCAGGTTTTCGGTTTGGGCTACCCGGCGGTAATAGTCGAGGCCGTCTTCGCGCAGGGGCTTGTAGTGGCTGGTGGGGAAGGGGTGGCCGCCAATTTCCAGCAGCTCCGGCGTCGAGAAGAACTCCATGTTGGTGGGGTAGCCAATAATGGAATTCACCAAAGCGCCCTTGTCCACGGTTACCACGGAAAAGCCGCGGCGCTGCACTTCTAGAGCACATGCCAATCCTACGGGACCAGCCCCAATCACCACAACGTCAAAAGAAGTATTTTCAGGCATATTATGTACTACAGCGAAAGGCAGCATACAGTTCTACTGCTAAAACAAACCTGTTTAGGTAAAATAGTACGCTGCAGCATGTATAGGTGTTTTTTGGGTTGCAGAATTGAGGCCTTACTATATTAGGGACCAACTAAATTAATACCGTTGTTTGCATCTTCTTTTTTACACTTAACCTTTTTATGAAGCGTATTTCATTTCTACTGTCACTATTAGTTGCCGGTAGCGTTTTCACAGGCTGCGGCAGCGACGACGAAACTCCCAGCCCGAATAAATCGAAGTCGGAGCTCCTAATGGCCAAGAGCTGGCGCATGACGGCTCAGACCGAAACAGTCGGCTCTAAAGCCCCTGACGATACGTTTAGCAGCGAAGAAGCCTGTAGCAAGGACGATCTGGCTAAATTCATGGCAAACGGCATCTTTATAGCCGATGAAGGAAAAACCAAATGTGACCCTGATGATTCTCAGCAGTTTGCTGGGAACTGGGCGCTGTCAGCAAATGACACGAAATTGACTATCACCGTTTTTATAGCAGCAGCACAATTTGACATAACTGAATTGACGGAAAATAAACTTGTGCTAACCTCTACTGACACTGACAGTGGTGTAACGACAACTACCCGCACAACTTATGTTAGCGAGTAAACAGTTGTATTATATCAACAAAAAAGGGCTACACTTGTAGTCCTTTTTTGTTGATATAATACAACTGTTTACTGAGTTTATACACGATGGTGGACACTATACCATAGATGAGGCTTTATGGTCTTGTTTTCTGTGAAGCTACCACCCCACGCCTCCGCAGAACTTGCAGTGCCCCCGTACTCCACAAAGCCCAGCCCATAAGCACCGGCTGTAAGAACAGCCGCCCGAAGCGTTTAGCGTCCGTATCGAGGCCGAAAGCAGAAATATGGTGGGTGTACTGGTGAATGTTGCCTGGGAACACGGCGGCGTAAAACGCGGCCAGCCCAATGCCCATGCGCACCCGGTTCCGGCCTTTCAGGGCCAGCAGCGCCAGCCCCAGCCCGATTTCCACTACCCCGGAGGCCAGCACGGTAGTATCCTTGTCCAAGGGTACGAAGTCGGGAACCTGGGCTTGAAATTCCTGGCGGGCGAAGGTGAGGTGGCCCGTGCCGGCTACTATCATGAACGAGCCCAGTATGCCGCGGGCTACGTTTTGCAGGGTGGTGGTATGCGTTTTTTCCAGCATCAGAGATAGGGCCAGGATTAGCCTGGTTCCCTCTATACGGCCGGGTAGGGCGGCCGGCTACCTCGTTTGGGCAGTTAGCCCCACGAAAAGCGCCTGTTATTCTGAGCAGAGCGAGGAATCTGAGTTTGCCATTTGATGGCTTAACCCAAATTCCTTGCTCTGCTCAGAATAACAGGCGCTTTGCTGGTAACGGGGCTTAGTGGGCCTGTAGCCAGTTGCGGCCGGTGCCTACTTCTACCTCCAGGGGCACGCCGTGGGGTAGGAGCAAAGCGTTGGACATCAGTTCCTTGATCTTGGGCGTGATGTACTCCACTTCTTCCTGCACGGCGTCGAACACCAGTTCGTCGTGTACCTGCAGAATCATTTTGGTGCCGAGCTTCTCCTGAATCAGCCACTCATGGATGTTGATCATGGCTTTCTTGATGATGTCGGCGGCGGTGCCCTGAATGGGAGCGTTGATGGCGTTGCGCTCGGTGTAGCCGCGCAGGGTAGCGTTGCGCGAGTTGATGTCGCGGAGGTAGCGGCGGCGGCCCAGCAGGGTAGTGGCATACTCCAGCTCCCGGGCCCGGTTGATGCTGTCGTCCATGAACTTCTTCACCGACGAAAACTCCTCGAAGTAGGTCTCGATGATGTCAGTAGCTTCCTTGCGCGAAATGCCAATGCGCTGGGCCAGCCCAAAGGCTGAAATGCCATAGATGATACCAAAATTGACGGTTTTGGCTTTGCGGCGCATCTCGCCATCTACCTGGTCCAGGGGTACGTGGAATACCTTGCTGGCGGTGCTGGTGTGAATATCGAGGCCCTGGCGGAAGGCTTCAATCATGGTCTGGTCGCCCGAGAAGTCGGCCATGATGCGCAGCTCCACCTGCGAGTAGTCGGCGGCCAGCAGTACGTGCTGCTCATCGCGCGGCACAAAGGCCTTGCGGATTTCCCGGCCTTTCTCCGTGCGGATCGGAATGTTCTGCAGGTTGGGGTTGGTGGAGCTGAGGCGGCCGGTGGCCGTTACGGCCTGGTTGAAGGACGTGTGCACGCGGCCATCGGTTTCGCACACCAGCTGGGGTAGGGCCTCCACGTAGGTAGAGCGGAGCTTGGTGAGCTGGCGGTGCTCCAGAATCAGGCCGGCAATGGGGGCGTCGGCGGCCAGCTGGCTCAGAATTTCCTCGCCGGTAGCGTACTGGCCGGTTTTGGTTTTCTTGATTTTGCCGCCGCCCAGGCCCATTTTATCGAACAGGACTTCGCCCAACTGCTTGGGCGAGCCAATGTTGAACTCCTGCCCGGCCTCTGAGAAAATCTGCTTCTCAATGTCCTGGATGTAGCCCTGCAGCTCGGCCGAGTATTCGCCCATAGCCGAAGAGTCAATCTTCACGCCCTCGTACTCAATGTCGGCCAGTACCGGCACCAGCGGGTTTTCCACCTCGTTGAGCAGGTCCAGCAGGCCTACTTCCCTGAGCATGGGCTCGAAAACGTGCTTAAGCTGCAGGGTCACGTCGGCGTCCTCGCAGGCATAGTCCGACACCTCGGCGGGGGGGAGGTCGGCCATGGTTTTCTGGTTTTTGCCTTTCGGGCCGATGAGCTCCAGAATGCTCACGGGCGTGTAGTGCAGGTAGGTTTCGGCCAGCACGTCCATGTTGTGGCGCATGTCGGGCTCCAGCAGGTAGTGGGCCAGCATGGTGTCAAACAGCTTGCCGCGCATGGTTACTCCGTAGTGCTTGAGAATGGTGAGGTCGTATTTGATGTTCTGACCCACTTTCACAATCTGCTCGGCATCGAAGAAGGGCCGGAACTCATCTACCAGGGCCTGGGCTGCGGCCGCGTCGTCGTGGGGCACGGGCACGTAGTAGGCCTCGCCAGGCAGCCAGCAGAAGGACAGGCCCACCAGCCGTGCCGTCATGGTGTCGAGGCCGGTAGTCTCGGTGTCGAAGCTGACTTCGGTTTGCTGGAGCAGGAATTTCAGCAGGCTCTGGCGCAGCTCGGGCGTATCGATGAGGTGGTACTGGTGGGGCACGTCCTGCAGGGTAAGGCGCGGGCCGGCGGGCGCCCCGAAGGAGCCGGTTTCGCCTTCTTCGGCAGCAATACCCACGGCCGCGTCGGCAGAGGACGCAAAAAGGCTGCCCTGACCCTCCGCTACGCGCGGGCGGCGCGAGCCGGCCCGCGGGTTGGCGCGGTCGGGTGCGGCCGAGATGCCGGCGGCGCTACCCCCGCCCAGCACCCGAGCCGCCAGCTGCCGGAATTCCAGCTCCTCGAACAGCTGCTGCAGCTGCTCGGCGTTGGGTTGCTCCAGGCGCAGGTTTTCCTCGTGAAACTCGATGGGCACATCGAGGTGGATGGTGGCCAGCTCCTTGCTCAGCAGGCCCTGCTCGGCGAAGTTGCGCACGTTTTCCTGCTGCTTGCCCTTCAGCTTATCCACATTGGCAATCAGGTTTTCCACCGAGCCGAACTCTTGCACCAGCTTTTTGGCGGTTTTCTCGCCAATGCCCGGAATGCCCGGAATGTTGTCGGAGGCGTCGCCCTGCAGGCCCAGAATGTCGATTACTTGCTCTACGCGCTCAATCTCGAAGCGCTCCAATACGTGCTTCACGTCCAGCACCTCGGCGGCGTTGCCCATGAAGGCGGGCCGGTAAATCTTGATGCAGTCGGTTACCAGCTGGCAGTAATCCTTGTCGGGCGTCATCATGAACACCTCCCCAAAGCCCTGCTTTTCGGCGCGCTGGGCCAGAGTGCCAATCACGTCATCGGCTTCGAAGCCATCCACCATCAGAATGGGGATGTTGAAGGCCTGGATGATGCGCTTGATGTAGGGAATGGCCAGCCCGATGTCCTCGGGCATGGCCTGGCGCTGGGCCTTGTACTCGGCAAACTGCTCGTGGCGGAAGGTTTTCTTCTGGGCATCGAAGGCCACCCCAATGTGGGTAGGCTTTTCCTTCTGGAGCACTTCCACCAAGGTGTTGGTGAAGCCCAGGATGGCGCCCGTATTGAGGCCCTTGGAGTTTACGCGAGGGTTTTTGCTGAAGGCAAAGTGGGCGCGGTAAATCAGGGCAAAGGCGTCGAGCAGAAAGAGCTTGTGGGGCTGGGGGGCAGGAGCGTCGGTCATATCTGCGAAGGTACGCAAGGCAGTGGGGTAGAGGTTGGGCCCCGGTACCAAATGTCACGCTATGCCCCGGCCAGTGCCCCCCCCGGCCGCGCGGCTGCCGCCAGCAACGGCCTGATCCTTACAGGCTGCGCGCTGATGTGGCGGAAATAGTTCTGATAATTATTGGAAAAAGCAAAGTCACAAAGCCGGGCAGGGCTACCTGGTTTGGTTGCGGAAAGGCCGCCATCTTGCGCCGCAGTAGCAGCGAGCGGCCGTTGGCTCTGGCCGGTGGTCTTCCCTTGCTCGGCAGGTACTTTATTTCTCTTCCTTCTTTTCCATGCGTACTCTTTTCTGCGCCGCTCTGCTGAGCGGGGCGCCCGCCCTGGCCCAGGCTCAAGCGCCTACCCCTTTGCCCGACTCGGCTACCACCTACAAGCACCAGCTGGGCCTGACGGCCAGCCCCGTGCTCGAGGGCTTTTTCCGCAACAACCGTTCCCTACCCCTGGGCCTGCTCTACAAGCGGCAGGTGCGGCCCAACCAAGCTTGGCGCCTGGGAGCGGTGGGCAGCTACCGCTACACCAAGCGCTACAAGCCCTACCCCCTCACGAACCGCGACTTCAGCGAGAGCAGCCTGAGTGTAGAAGCCTACACGGGCTACGAGTGGCAGAAAGCCCTGACCCGCCGCTGGGTTGGCTACGCCGGGGTGGATGTGGGGGTAGGATATACGATTTTTCACTCAAAAGAGTATTCTGAGCGCGGAGAAGTAGTAAATGGGGAACTCACTGTTTTTTCTTTTTACGATCAGAATCGACAACGCACATATGCGGTGTTCGCGAGGCCTTTGGTGGGAGCACGCTACCAGTTACGGCCCTTCCTATACCTAAGTGCTGAAGCGGCTCTATCTGTCCGATATAACCATTATAGGTTCAGAGGCAGTATTGTCCGGACATTCAGGGATACCGGGGAACTAGTCGGCATCGGAGAGGGCCGATCTTTAGAAAACCAAACAAGTGCTACACTACGTCCCCTCAGTCAAATCAGCGTGCATTACTTGTTTGGGCGCCCTTAATAAAGAGTCATCCTTTTATTCACCTCTTATTTACCTATGATGAAAAAGTGCCAACCACTTTCATTTCCGGCTTTGGTGGCGCTGCTGGTTTGACTGTTGTCCCCGGTCAGCACCAGCGCGCAAGCCTTTCGTGCTTACACCAAGGCCGTCTGTCCAAATCAAACGGTTACTTATGTGCTGGAAAATATTCCGTCCGGGTATCGGGTAAATGGAGCTAGTGCTACTGGCGGTACGCTGCTCAATACACCTAGTGTTAGTAATAGTACGGCTGAGTATCGGGTGCAGTGGGGGACAGGCTCCATAGGCTCTATAACGCCGGGACTTCAGGCCCCGTTAAAAGATGCTAGCGGTACTACTACTGGATGGAGGCCGGTTGCCCCATCGAGTACCCCTAATATCATCATCAAGAGCGTGCTTGGGGTGCGCATTAACGCCCAGATCAATAACACGAGCGTGATTGAGCTGCCGCTGTGCAGTGGGGCGCAACAGCTCACGCTTACGCTGCCGCAGTTCTATTACGATGATGCCGGAGCCTACCCGGTGGAGGCGTATGTGTGGACGATACCCAGCACATTCACGGTGCAAAACGCGCAGCCGGCTACGGACTTTGGCCCCGGCCGGTGGCTGGGTGGGCGCTCCATCACGGTTACGGCCCCGGCCAGTCAGCTAAACGAAGTAGTGCGCGTGGTGCTGTGGAGCCGCGAGTGCAACCAGAACCCGGCCTACAACAACCCACCCGCCAGCCTCATCAGCTTCGAGCAAAGCGTGACCATCCGGCGGGTGCCGCCTACCCTTACCAGTGTCACGGCCTCACGTGCGGCCCTGACCTGCGGCGACCAGACCCCACTCACGCTTACGGCCAACCTGAGCCAAAGTGGTGGGGCCAGCGTTAGCTACACCTGGCCCGCAACCCTGCCCGGCGGCTGGAGCTACCAGACCCCAGCCCCGCGCACGGGCAGCAGCGTAGTCGTAATTCCCAGCGGGCAGCCCGGCAGTATTTCCATTCCGGTTTCAGCCAGCTACAGCTGCGGCGGCGTTAGCGGCACTACTCCTGCGGTAACCTATGCTACTACCGTTAGCACCCAAGTAGGTAAGGTAGTGTTCAAGCCCAACAACTACGATTTTTGTCTGGGCGAAACCAAGCGGCTGGAGGTGCAGCCTATTTCGGGCGTGACCTCCTACACTTGGCAGCTGCCTCAGGATTTCAGTCCGGCCACGGCTACCACTACCGTGCCCTACCTCACGGTAACTGCTCCTAGCCAGGGCACTACCTACCAGGGCCGCCGCTATATCCGGGTAACGGCCGGCTCGGGCTCCTGCGGTACCAGCTCCGATACTGTAGGCTTTAAACTAGGCACCGGCCTGGTGTACTTTACCAGCCCCTACGGCGACGTGGTAGATGGAGAGGAAGTATGCGCCGGCAGCGTCGTGACGCTGTGGGCCAATCTCTACAACGACCGGGGCACCAACACCGGCTATACCTGGACCGCCTCGGGCGGGGAACTGCTCGACGACCAAGGCACGGCCGGCATGCGCGTCCGGCTGCCGGGACCGGGCAACTGGGTGAACGTAGCCGTGCGCTTCACCAATGACTGTGGTGGTGTTAAAATCGGGTACTTTTCTTTGCGCACCGTGGAGCGGTTTTCCAACGGTTTCTATTGCCAGCCCGAAATTCTGCCCCGTCTGGCGGTGGCCCCGGCCTACCCTAACCCGGCCTCCGAGGAGCTAATAGTGCCCCTGCTTGCCGGCACCAAAGGTCATGTACGTCTCTTCAACGGGCAGGGCCGGCAGGTGCGCCAGACACCGGCCAAGGGCGCTCAGGTGGTGCTGGACGTACGCCAGCTGCCCGAGGGCCTTTACCAACTGCAGGTGCCCGGCCCCGATGGTAGCATCCGGCATCAGCAGATACAAGTGCAGCACTAGCATGTAGCCATACATTCAGCAACAAAAGCAGCCCCGGCCTCTAGGCCGGGGCTGCTTTTGTTTTAAAGAACGGAGGACCTGCCTTTACAGGGGTTGTTTCACCTCAAACGTAAAGCTGGTGCTACCCGGCAAGCCGGTGGCTGAAAGGCCCTGCACTACCACCAGGTAGCGGCCGGCCTGGTCGCCGGTGTAGAACTCCAGCTGCTGCGCGCCGCTGCCGGTGGCGGTTACGCTGGGGTTCCAGTAGAGCAGGTTGCGCAGATCGGGCAGGCGACTGCGGCGGGCTTCGGGCGTGTCGTAGCGCGGGGCATAAAACTCGCGCTGGCCCTGCAGGCCCTCGTACTGCTGCACCAGCACCCGCGGGTCGAGCGGGAAGCCTTCCAGGTCGCCTTTGTAGGTGGTAAAGCTCACCAAGCCGCTGTACAGGGCCGGCCCGTGAAAGTAGCGGCTGGTTATTACCTCCAGCTTCTGAATTTTCAGCGGGTCGAGGGCCATAAGCTTGTTGAGGTTAAACACGGGCACCCCGTCGAGCAGCACCATGGGGTCCTCGGTGAAGGTGGTTTGGTTGATGCGGTCCACCACCATAAAGTGAAACCCATCCTTGCGGCGGCGCACCAGCACCCCCGGCACGTACTCGCGCATCACTTCCTCCAGCACCTTAAAGCGGGTATATCGGTCCAGCAGATATGTTTCGTCGGCCTTGCCGTAGAAGGCCGTGCTGTCGGCGGGGGGTAGGCGGTAGCGGCCGCGGGCCGGGTTGGCAAAGACCCGCTGGACCTGCTGCTGAAAGTAGCGTTTGGTGTAGTCGGCCGGGTACTGGGCCAGCGGGACGAAGGCCGGGACCGGCGCGGCCGGGTAGCGCTCCGAAAACGGATTCAGCAGCTCAATCCGGCAGGTGCTGTCCTGGCGTGGGTTGGTTTGCACCATCACTTCCCCGGGGCCGTACACCTCGGGCAGCTCAAACTGTACCAGCCCGGCCGCGTTGCTCAGGCCGCTTTGCAGCCGGATAATGCGGCTGGGCACCGAGAGGTAAGTAAGAAGGCCCGGTGCCGGCTGGGTAGTGCCCACCTGCGTGAGCCGGGCCCGCATAATGGGCCCGTACAACTCGGGCGGGTACGGGAAGGCCGGGGGGGTAGGGGCCCGCACGTCTTCCCAGCGGAAGCGGCTCCAGCCCTGGGTCAGCAGCAGGTTGTTGGTGGCGGCGGCCGCTTCGGGGCCGGTAGCGGTAAGGTAATACTCGGGGTGCTCTACGGTTCCTGGCACTTCCGAGGCCAGCCAGAGGTAGCTGCCAATGTCGGGGGTAGGGCCGGTAGCCAGCGAATCGAGGCGGTACACGGCCACCGAGAGGCTGGCCCCCGGGGCGGGCAGCGCGGGTGCCCCGGCTGTAGCCACGGCCAGGCGCACCGGCTCGCGGGGGGCGTACTGTGGCTTGTCGGGGCGGGCGCTAATGACAAGCTGCTGGCGGGGCACCCGGAAAAACAGCCGCTCCGCTACGGGCTTCTGCTCCGCGTTAAACACGGTAAGGCGCGAAACGCCCTCCGGCAGCTGGGTGCGGTCGAGCAGGAAGGTAGCCTGCCCGTTGATCAGCTGGGCCTGGGCTGCCAGGGCCACCTGCTGCCGCGAGTGACTCAGCAGATACATTGTTTCGGGCCGGGCGCTGGTGCTGCGGACGGTAAGCGTCAGGGGTTTGGCGTCATCATCTTCAAGCCCCAGCACGTAGCCCTGCGCGTACACCCGCGGCAGCCCGCGCCGCAGCACCCGGCCGCCGGGCAAAGCCACCACGGCCGTGTACGTGGCGCCCGGCTCGGGCGTAAACGAGAAGCTGCCCATGCCGTAGCGCAACGTCTGGAAGGAAGCCACGGTAGTGCCGGCTTGGTTGAGCAGGCGGCCCTGGGCGCCTACCCCCGTGCCTGCCCCGGAGGTTACCTTGAAGCCCACCGTGCTGCGCAACCCCTGCACCAGCTGGCCGCCTTCCGGAAAAAACTGCACGTCGTACGCCACGGAATCGGGGCCCGTGGTGGCAGGGCCGTCGGCTGCCGTCCGGGGGGTTGCTACCGTTACCTGGCGCTGGAAGTAGTAGGCCGGGTCAAAGTTCTGCATCCAGCTGGTGTAGGCCCGCACCGTGTACACGCCCGAAGCCAGGGAAGCCGGCAGCTGAAACGAGCCGTGACCCGTGGCCTGCCGCACCGGAACTTTGGCCTGCAACACCGGGCGGTTGGCCTGGTCTAGCACCTCCACGTAAGCCACGGCGCTAAAGGCCTGGGGCCGGGAAACGGCGTACACCTTATACCACATGGTTTCGCCGCTGAGGTAGAAAGGGCGGTCCAGGTGCAGAAACAGCTTCTCGGCAACAGCCCGCTGCTGGTAGGTGCCCAGGGCCCGCCGGAGGCTGTCGAGCGGGTCCTGCGCCGCCCGGCCGGTGGCTACTGGCCCTAGCAGCAGCAGCGCCGGCAGCCACCGGCCCAGGGCGCGCACGGCCGGCAAGCAGGAGGGAGGGGTAGGCATGGGGCTAGAATTTGAAGTTGTAGGTAAGCGTGGGAATGGGCTGCCCGAAAATGGAGAGCTTGTAGCCTCGGATCTGGCCGTTTTCTGACTTGAAGTACACCGAGTATGGGTTGCGGCGCCCCGTCAGGTTGTACACGCCTACCGTCCAGGAGCTGTGAGCCAACTTTTTCACTTTGTGGTTGCCTTCAATATTGAGGGCGAAGTCGGCGCGGTAGTAGTCGGGCACGCGGTAGGCGTTGCGCTCCGAGTAGAACACGCGCATGGAGTTGCCCACATAGTACTTGGCCAGGGGTAGGGTAATGGGCCGCCCCGTGCTGTAAGTGAAGTTGAGAGAGGAGCTGAAGCGGCGGCTGAAGCGGTAGTTGCCAATCAGGGTTACATCGTGGGGCTTATCGAAGTTGCTGGGGTAGTAGCGGCCCTTATTGATGGTTTCGGCGGGGGTGCCGGCATTCACGCGCACCAGGGAGCGGGAGTAGGTGTAGCTCACCCAGCCATTGATTTTGCCCGTCAGCTTCTTCACCAGCACTTCTACCCCATAGGCCTGGCCCTCGGCATTCACAATGTCTGTTTCGATGTGGCGGTTCAGCAGCAGGGTAGCCCCGCTCTTGTAGTCCACGAAATCGTGCAGGGACTTGTAGTACGTCTCCACAGAGGCCTCAATGGTGTTCGACTTGAAGTTGCGGTAGTAGCCCACCGAGTACTGGTCGCCTACCTGGGGGCGCACGTTGGCGTCGGAGAGCTTCCAGATATCGGCCGGCGATACGGAGGCCGTATTGGACAACTGATGAATGTACTGGCGGGTGCGGTTGTAGCTGGCCTTCACCGAGGAGTTATCGGTAAGGGCAAACCGCGCCGAAAGCCGGTACTCGGGTCCGTGGTAGGTAGCCAGCACCCGGCCCGAACCGTAGCGCACGGTATCCGTCAGGGTGGCTTCGGTGCGCGGCAGGCCGGAGGCGTAGCGATACACGTCGCGCGGCCCCAGGGCATTGAACAGAGAGTAGCGCAGCCCCACCGACACGGAAAGCCGCGGGCTCAGGTCAATGCGGTCAGAGAGGTACACGGCGCTTTCCAGGGCCTGCTCCCGCTCCAGTATGTTGGGACTAACTAGGGAGGCCGCGCCGCTGGGCGTAAGGCTGCCCGGCGCTACGTGGTAAAGCAAGGAGCTGGCCCCAAACTCCAGGGTGTGGCGCGAGTTGGGGAAGTAGCTGAAATCGGCCTGCAGGCTGGTTTGCCGGATGCCGTACTGCAGCTCCGAGGCCGTCACCGGGTTTTCGTCGCTGCCAATGGTGTAGGCGTAGCGGCTGTAAGCCCCCGTCAGGACGCCGTAAAGCTGGTTGCTGAAGTTGTGCTGCCACTTCAGGCTGGCAGTTTGGTTGCGGTAGTGGTAAGCCGTGTCGCCAGCCAGCCGAAACCGGTCGGTGCTCAGGTAGCCGGTAGCGTAGAGCGTGTTCTTCTCATTCAGCTGGTGGCTGATGTGGGCGCTGAGGTCAGAGAAGGCGGCCGAGCTTTGCCGGAATGAGGCATTGGAGAGCCGGCGCAGAATCCAGTCGGAGTAGCTGGCGCGGCCGCTCAGGATAAAGGCGCTTTTGTCTTTCACCAGAGGGCCTTCCAGGGTTAGGCGGCTGGTAAGCGGCCCAATGCCGCCGGAGCCCGAAAACTTCTTTTTGTTGCCCTCGCGCGTCTTGATTTCCAGCACCGACGAGAGCCGCCCGCCGTACTTGGCCGGAATGGCGCTTTTGTAGAGCTCCACGGTTTGCAGCACATCGGGGTTGAAGGCCGAAAAGAAGCCGAACAGGTGGGAAGGGTTGTAAATGGTGGTGCCGTTGAACAGAATCAGGTTCTGGTCGGTGGCGCCGCCGCGCACGTTCAGGCCCGTGCTGCCTTCCCCCACCGATTTTACGCCTGGCAGCGTGAGCACCACCCGCAGAATGTCAGTTTCGCCGAAGGCCGTGGGTACCTGACGCAGGGTTTTGATGTCGAGCTTTTCCAGCCCCATCTGCATGCCCGATACGTTTTTGTCTTTCTCGGCCTCAATTACTACCTCCTTCAGCGGGGTAATATCTTCCTCCACCTCAATTTCCAGCTTGCCATCGGAGCGAAGTACTATTTGGCGCCGGGTATTTTTGAGGCCGATGCCCCGGATGCGCAGGTCGTGGCGGCCCACGGGCAGGGTAAGCGAGTAGTACCCAAACTGGTCGGTAGTGGCGCCCGCCGCCAGAGCCTCCACGAACACGGTAGCCCCAATCACCGGCTCGCCCGATTTCAGCTCCCGGACGTGGCCGGCCAGGGTAGCTTTGCCGCTGCCCGCGCTACCGCCGCCGATTTCGTGCACGCGGTACTCGGCCTCGCGCACGTAGCGCGAACGGCCTGGAGCACTGGCCGGGGTGGCTTCGTCGGGGTTGAGGGCCGAGGCGGGGGTAGCAGCCATAGAGGCGCCGGGATGCAGGAAGCCGGCGGGCAGGGTAGTTTCAAGGGGCGCGCCGGTGGTGATAATCACGCGCCGCTCGTCGTCTATGGCAAAGTGAAAGGCCGTGTTCCGCAGGGCGCGCTCCAGCACAGAGCGTACGGGCGCATCCTGCACCTGCAGCGTAATAAACAGACTATCCACCGCCGCCGGATCAAAGTAAAACCGAAGGTTGGTCTGGGCTTCGAGCTGGGTTGCGAACTGCTCGAACGGTACCCGGTTAAACGTACCGCTGACCGTTTTTTCGGGCTGCTGGGCCTGCCCGGTCGGCAGGTGCAACAGGTTTAGTAGTAGCCAGATACTCAGGTAATAGAAGTGCTTCATAGGAAACCACGGGCGCGGCAGCAAACGTAGGCGTAACGATAGGGGGTAGGCGGGAACGGGCAGTATCAGTGCGGCCCCAGACTAGCGTAGTAGCGGGTCAGTTCCACGATGTCGGCCTCGCGGCGGGCTTTGCGGAAGTGCAGCTTGTGCTCCTGAATATAGCGCTGTACTTCCTTGCCCCGGTCGGCGAAAAGGCGGGTAACGGAGCTTTTCCTGCTGATGGGATAGTACACACCTGCTTTCCGGATGAAGAGCTTGTCGAGCGAAATAAACTGGGTGTAGGCTTTTTCCTGGTTCAGCTTCTTCTCCATTTGCTTTACGCGCCGGGCCAGCAGTTGTACGGGGCCATCCACCAGCACCTCGTAGTAGCCGGTGCTGAGGGTAGCGGCCGCGGCGCTGTCGGGCACCAGCCGAATAAACTGGTGGCCGGCCAGGGTGAAGGATTCCACGTTTTCGTTGATGAGGCGCAGGCTGAGCGGACTGGTAGCATGCTGCAGCACCAACTGATCGAGCACTACGTCGTAGGACAGCTGCAGACCCTCGAAGTAGTGATGGTTATAGTGCACGCTGCCCGGCTGCTTTTCCGGGGAAAGAAAAAACTGATGGCCCAACCGCGTGCTGTACCGCCGGGCATAGTCCAGGTACTCCGGCCCGCTGTAGAGCTGCGGGTGCACCCGCAGCGCCTGGCTGTACTGCTGCTGGGCCCACGCCGCGGCCGGGGCAGGCTCCGCCGCGCTGGGGCTTTGGGCAGCTACCCACTGGCTACGGGAAAGCAGGCCCACCAGCAAGGTAAGCCCGGTAACAGCGCGGAAGAAGCTCATCGTAAGAAAGATAGAAATAAAGTAAAGCCCGGCGCGGCAGGCAGCTTATCCTCATCTGGGGGCGCTCCGGAGTGGCCATCAGGACAAAACCCCGCGCGCCCCAAGCGGCCGCCTACCCCCATACGGCGCCTTAAGCCGCACGCGAAGGGGCTACCGCTGGGACATAAAGCTAGGATTGCCAACCGGATATACTACTCCGGCACCGAAATATGGCGCGCCGGTGGGACGGGCCGGAAACCAACGCCCCGGTGCCCGTCCGCGTACAGCAGAACTCTATGCGCTACCTCTCCCTCGATCTTGAAACCTCCGGCGGCAAGCCCCAGCGCCACCAGATTCTGGAGCTGGCTGCCGTGGTGGAAGACACCAAAAAGCTGCTACCCCTGCCCGAGCTGCCAAGCTTCAGGCGCGTGGTGCGCCACCCCGAGTACGTGGGTACGGCCGGGGCGCTGGCCCTCAACGCCCGTCTGCTGCAGGAATTAGCCCGCAAGGAGCCCAACCCCGAGCTGTGTACCCCCGAGGAATTGCTGCCCCAGCTGCGCGAGTTTTTGCTGGCCCAGGGCTTCAAAACCGACAAGCAGGGCTGCGTAACCGTGACCATGGCTGGCAAAAACATTGCCTCCTTTGACCTGGGCTTTCTGCGCGAGCTGCCCGGCTATGGCACCCTGGTGCGCGCCGAGCCCGCCATGCTGGACCCGGCCGCCTTCTACCTCAACTGGCGCAAAGACACCCGCCTGCCCACCATGCAAACCTGCAAGGCCCGCGCCGGCTTCGAGGATGATACCGTGGCCCACGAAGCCCTGGCCGACGCCTTGGACGTGGTGCAGCTCCTGCGTCCCTTCTATGAGCTGCCCGTGTATAAGCAGGTAACGCAGGAGCTGGGCGACTGAGCAAAAATCAATGGGCGGTGAGGGCCTGGGCGCTTACTTTGCGGGCATGAATCAACTTTATTCCTGCTTTCTGTTGGCGTTTATGCTTCTCTGCTCGGAAGCGGTGGTGGCCCAAACTCCACGCCCTACCCCCGCGGAGCACGCCGAGGCCGTAGCTAAATTTCAACAGACCCTGAACGCGGAATACCGCAACCCACAGGAGTCGCCGCTGCCGCCCGAGGCACGGGAGAAGTTTACGGGTCTGGCTTTTTACCCCGTCAACTACAGCGCCTGCGTGGTGGCTCGCTTCGTGCGCGACTCGTCGCAGGCACCCTTTGTCATGCCTACCAGTACCACCCGCCAGCCGCTCTACCAGAAGTATGGCGAGCTGCATTTTACCCTGGAAGGCAAGGCGCTCCGGCTGACCGTGTACCAGAGCCTGGACTTGCGGCAGAAACCCGGCTACCAGGATTATCTGTTCATTCCGTTCACCGACCGCAGCAACGGGCACGGCAGCTACGGGGGCGGCCGCTACCTCGATATGCGCCAGGGTCAAATTCTAAATGGCTACGCCGTGCTGGACTTCAACCAGGCCTACAACCCGTTCTGCGCCTACAGCCCCCTCTACTCTTGCCCCATCCCGCCCGCCGAAAACCGCCTACCTCTGGTCGTGAAAGCTGGCGTCATGAGCGACCATTAAGAAACGGGCCCAAACAGCTTTCATCTAGCATTTACCCTGAACCAGCTATAAACGACACGTAGGTTTAGGCGCGTAGTTCTATAAAAACAGCCCCCGCGCCAAGTGGCGCGGGGGCTGTTTTTATGAATACTTAAGCTCAATACCGGTTACCAGTCGCCGGAGGCGCCGCCGCCACCGGAGCTACCCCCGCCGAAGCCGCCAAAGCCCCCGCCGCCTCCACCTCCGCCGAAGCTGCCACCGCCGCCAAATACGCCGCGGCCGCCGCTGAAGTCGCCGAAGATAATGGGCGGAATAAAGGTGCCACCGAAGCCGCGGTTGCGCCGGCCGTAGCCGCCACCTCCTCCACCGCCCCGGTTGCGCAGCAGAATAAACAGAATCAGCACCCCAATAATCAACCAGAACGTCCAGCCAGAGCCGCTGTCATCATTGGAGCGGCGCCGGGCCTGGGGCTGGGTGGCAGGGTCGGCCTTGTACTCGCCCTTGGCCAGCGCAATCAGCTGATCGGTAGCGCGGTCGAGGCCGGCGTAGTACTGTTCCTTCTGGAAGGCCGGAACAATGGTGTTGGAGATGATGCGCTTGGCCAGGGCGTCGGGTACGGCACCTTCCAGCCCGTAGCCGGTATGAATGCGGGCCTTGTGCTCTTGCTGGGCAATGAGCAGCAGAATCCCGTTGTTGTTTCCTTTCTGCCCGATGCCCCAGGTTTGGTAGAGCTGCTGGGCGTAGTCGAAGATGTCGTAGTCGCCGAGGTTGGGCACGGTCACTACGGCTATCTGGGAAGAGGTGGAGTCGTTGTACGCCACCAGCTTGCGCTCCAGCTGAGCTGCTTCATCGGGGCGCAGCATACCGGCCAGGTCGTTAACCAGACGCGGCGGGTTGGGGCGCGGCGGCACGTTCTGGGCCCGGCCCGCTAGCTGGGTAAGCACCAGCAGCAGGATCAGCAGGCCTGACCGGCACCAGGAGGGTAGGAAAGGTACTATGGAAGGCGTCGGCTTCATGCGCTCGGAGACGGGGGCGGGGTACTGCCAAACGAAATAGAGTCGTCAAGCTCATTTTTATCGGTGGCAGCATCATAGGGAAAATAGCGGCGGAGCTGTTCACCCACCATCCGGATGCCCTGCTCCAGACCCGCAGCGTACTTTTCGACCCGGAACTGCTGCAGCACCGACTCTTTGGCCGTTTCCCAGAAGTCGTCGGGCACGGCGGCGTTGATGCCCGCGTCGCCGATAACGGCGAACTGCCGGCTCTGCCAGGCCAGATAGAACAGTACGCCGTTGCGCTGGGCCGTGCGGTGCATGCCCAGCTCGGCAAACACCTGAGCGGCCCGGTCAAGGGGTTCGGGGGTAGGGCAGGTGTCTTCCAGGTGCACCCGGATTTCGCCGGAGGTGCGCAGCTCGGCTTGCCGGATGGCGGCTACCAGGGCCGCCTCCTGCTCGGGGGTAAGGGGGTTGGTCATGAGCGGTTGTTGGGGACTTGGGGGAATTTTAGGGGCTTGGGGACTTCGAAACGTAAGGAAATAACACCGCAACAGCGGGCTGTTCTCGCGCGCAAAAGTCCCCAAGTCCCCAACAAACCAGCTTAGAATTGTACAGTAGGCGCTTTCTGCGAAGCCGCGTCTGCCTCGAAGTAGGGTTTCTCTTTAAAGCCAAACATACCTGCGAAGAGGTTATTCGGGAAGCTGCGCACGTAGCCGTTGTAGTCGTTGGTAACGGTGTTGAACTTGTTGCGCTCTACGTTGATGCGGTTCTCGGTGCCTTCAATCTGAGCCTGTAGCTCCTGGAAATTGGCGTTGGCTTTCAGCTCGGGGTAATTTTCCGATACGGCGAGCAGGCGTCCCAGGCCGCTGCTGAGCTGACTCTGAGCCTCCTGGAAGCGCTGAATGTTTTCGGGCGTGAGTTGGTCGGCATTCAGCTGCACGCTGCTGGCTTTGGCCCGGGCGTTTACCACATCCGTCAACGTCGATTTCTCGAAGTTAGCGGCGCCTTTCACCGTGTTTACCAGGTTCGGAATCAGGTCGGAGCGGCGTTGGTAGGCGCTCTGTACGTTGGCCCACTGAGCTTTCACGGCCTGGTCTTTTTGCACCATGGAGTTATAGCCGCACGAGGACTGCGAGAGCAGCAGCACCAGACCGGCGAAGTAGAGCAGAAAACGTTTCATGAGTTGGGAGAGGTAAAAATGTAAATGGGTTGACCAGTGCAAGGGTAAGCTATAAAACGATGATTTGGGCTCTTCGGTAGCTTTCCTGAAACCAAATACCGCGTTTGTTGCTTCACCATTTCACCGCAGCAAAGTACGAATTCAAGCCCGTGCGGTTGTGATAGGGCCAGCTCCGCCCCGATTCCGTATTTTGCGCTTCGGTGCTCCCCCGATTTTCCTTGCGCATGAAAGCAGTTATTCCCGTAGCCGGCATTGGCTCACGCTTACGCCCCCACACGCACACCCAGCCTAAAACGTTGGTGCCCGTGGCCGGCAATACCATTCTGGGGCACATCATCGACCGGTTGGTGGAGGCTGGTGTGCAGGAGTTTGTGTTCATTATTGGCTACCTCGGTGAGAAGGTAGAAAGCTACGTGCGCCGCGAGTATCCGCAGCTGCGTTCTTCCTTTGTTATTCAGGAGCCGCGCGAAGGCATTGCCCACGCCCTCTGGCTGGCCCGCGAGCAGTTTCGCTACGAGCAGGAAGGTATCCTAATATTGCTCGGCGACACCATTGTAGATATCGACCTGCCCGAAATGATGCGCACGCCCGGCAACGTGCTGGCCGTGAAGGAAGTAAAAACGCCTTCCCTGTTCGGGCTGGTAGAAACCGGCTCGGGGGGGCGCGTCACGAAGGTGGTGGAAAAGCCCCGCATCCCGAAGTCGAACTACGCGCTGGTGGGCCTCTACAAAATTGCCAACCCCGACTGGCTGGCCTCGGCCCTGGAGCGCATCGTGGAGCAGGACCAGCGCACCCACGGCGAGTTTCAGCTCACCGATGCTCTCATGCTGATGATTCAGGACGGGGCCGAAATGGTGACCACGCCCGTGGATAACTGGTTTGACTGCGGCCGCAAGGATAGCCTGCTGGAAGCCAACGCCCGCCTGCTCAACCGCCCCGAGTTCCTGAAGCGCCGCGAGTTTCCTGAGTTTCCCGATACCATCATCATCCCGCCCGTCAGCATCGGGAAGGACTGCCAGATTTCGGGTTCCATCATCGGGCCTAACGTGGCCATCGGCGACCGGACCATCGTCAAGAACACCATCCTGAGCGAGTCCATCATCGGCTCCTACTCCGAGCTGCGCTCCGCCGTCATGCACGACTGCATCGTGGGCTCCGACGCCCTGTTCAAAGGCACCCGCCACAGCCTCAACATCGGCGACAACACGGAAATCGACTACAGTTAGAAGAAAGGAACGCAGTAGCAGAGTAACTGAGTAATCATTCTGACATTGTTCCGGGCACAGCGAAGGACCTTCTCTCATGAGCACGACTACCGCACCAACGGTTGGTCCTTGCGGGAGAAGGTCCTTCGCTTTGTTCAGGATGACAGGTGTCACCAGCTAAATAATTACTCAGTTACTCTGCTACTCCGTTCCTCTCATGTATCCGGTGCGGGCAGATTGTCGTTACTTTAGCCCGATGCGCCACCTACCTGCCTTTTCCCGCCTGTTGCCCATGCTGGGCCTTTCCCTGGCCCTGTTGCCGGGCTGCTATTCCCGCTCCGATATGAAGTCGGAGGACGGAGCCGTTGAAGTACCCCAAGACGTGCCGCCTACGGAGGCGCCCGGCGCGGTTCCGGCCCGCACGCCAGAGCCAGGTGCTACCCCCGCTGCCACGCCAAACGCTCAGGCCCTGCAGGCTGTGAACGTGTTTCTGGAGGTGTCGGGCTCCATGGAAGGGTTCATGCCGAAAACCGGGGTAGGGGGCGAGAACACCAAGTTTCAGCAGCACGTAGCGCAGTTTCTTTCGGAGGTAAACCGCACGACTGCCGCCCGCCAGAAAACGTTCTACCGCATTAAGGAGCGGCCTTATAAGGATTCGTACCAGGCCATTTCCGGCACGGTGCGCAGTGGTATTCAGCAGCCCGCCAAGAGCACCGATATTCCCTCGGTGCTCGATACGCTGATGACGAACTACTACCGGCCCGGCACCGTGAGCGTGCTGATTTCGGACTTCATTTACTCCCCGAAAAACGCTGGCGCTATCCCCTACATCAAAACCGACATTGCCGATGCCCTGGCCCGTAGCGGCGAGAAATCGGACCTGGCGGTATCGGTGTACGGCTACACCTCCGATTTCCGGGGCACGTACTACCCGGCGCTGGTGGCCTCGGGCAAGAAAACCAACTGCTGCGACACCGAAATTCCGTACTACATCTGGGTAGTAGGTCCCGCCGCCGCCGTGCGGCAGTTTGATGCCGCGCTACTGGAAAAGCAGCCGGCCAAGCAAGCTCACTTCGGCGTCACGTACCCGCAGCCAGTGTATTCCGTCCTCAGCAAGTTTCAGAACAAAGGCAGCTGGTACTACGGCGACGCCGGGGCCAGCAAGCGCACCGCCGATACCTACCGCGTCATTTCGGTCAGTGAAGCTTCGGCCCAGCAGCCCGTAGAGTTTGTGGTGGGCCTGGACCTGAGCGGCTTGCCCGGCCAGTACCGCGACGTGGCCTACCTCAAGCAAAATCTCAAGCTGCAGGGCGTGGATACCGATGCCAAGCTGCTGGATGTGTTTGCCGCCACCACCCAAACCAAGGCCAGCAGCGGCCCCGAAAGTAAGTTCACCCATTTTGCCAAGGTAGGCCTGACCCGGCAGCCCAAAGCGTCTCGCCCCCTGGTGCTGCGCCTGCAGGACCAGCGCCCGTCCTGGGTAGCCCAGTGGACCACTAAAAACGACGCCAAGCCCGCGCCTAAAACCTTCGCCTTAAGCTCCCTGCTGGATGGGCTAGAGCGGCAGGAAGGGGAGAAGCGCCCGATTTTTGAATTACCCATGACCCTGCAACCCGCTGAATAAGAAAGGTCAAGCCGTCTCCTGGCTCGAAGCTACTGCCGCCGGCCGTACCAGTTGGAACGATTTTCGTTTAACTACGAAACAGTACGCCGCATTGCGGCTGAAAAGCCTGTCGGCGCCTACCCCTACAATTTCGCTCAACCCCCATCGTTTCACGATTCGCGAAGCGGAAGCTTCGCGTTACTTCCTTCCATGAAAGCACTGTTCCGCTCCCTCTACGAAATCATCGGTGCCCCCCAGCCGCCCGCCGATACGCCCGTGTACCGCGACGTTATCTTCCCCAACATTGGGCTGCTGAACCTGGGCATTTCGCTGGCGCTGGTGCTGGTATTTTACTACCTCATCAACCGGGCCCTGGGTGTGGCAACCTTCAACAAGGGCCGCCACTGGGCGCTGTTTCTGGTGCTGAACGCTCTGATTGCCTTCGTGATAGCCATCTGGCAGGCCAACGCCCAGCAGGTAACCGAACACAGCTACATCTACTGGCTGGCCACCTGGAACGCCATCCTGGGCCTGTTCTGGTTCTTCATCCTCTCTCTGATTCTGCGCAAAGGCTCCACCAACGCCAGCACGACACCTTTCTAGGTATTTAGGGACTTGAGGACTTAGGAGCTAGGTTGATGTTGTTTTCGACTGAGTTCTTAGGATAGAAAACCAAGTCCCTAAGCCCCAAGTCCCTAAGTCCCTCCTTCATGGCTAAACTCTTTTTATTCGGTATTGGCGGCACGGGCTCCCGCGTGATTCGCTCGCTCACCATGCTGCTGGCCGCGGGCGTAGATCTGCCCAACTGCGACCGGGTAGTGCCCATCATCATTGACCCCGACGCGCACAATGGCGACATGAACCGCACGGTGCAGCTGCTGCAGAGCTACCAGCAGATTTATAAGCGCCTGGGCCCCCGCGAAGAAGGATTCTTCAAAACTGATATCAGCACGCTCAGCGGTATTTCGCAGGATGTGAACGGCTCGGTGAAGGATACCTTCATCTTCGACTTCGGCGGCATCAACCAAAGCTTCCGGCAGTATTTGAGCTACGACGGCCTGTCCGTTGACTCTAAGGGCCTCGTGGATTTGCTCTTCACCCAGGACAACCTGGAAAGCCCGCTGACCATTGGTTTCCGTGGCTCCCCAAACGTGGGCAGCATTGTGCTGAACAAGCTGGTGGAAAGCCCAGAAATGCGGTTTTTTGCCGACAACTTCCAGGATGGCGACCGGGTGTTCTTCGTGTCTAGCATCTTCGGCGGTACAGGTGCGGCGGGTTTCCCGCTCATGCTTAAGAACCTGAAGGACACCAACACCCGCCTCAGCAACGCCCGCTACCTCCGCGACGCACCCACCGGCGCCGTAACGGTGATGCCCTACTTCGCTCTCCAGAGCGAGGACAACGCTGTCATCGACTCCAACAACTTCCTGACGAAAACCAAGGCGGCGCTTAGCTATTACGAGCACAACCTCCAGGGCCTCGACGCGCTGTACTACCTCGCCGACACGCCCGATACGCCCTACGAAAACCAGCCCGGCGGCACCCAGCAGAAAAACAAAGCCCACGTAATTGAGCTGCTGGCGGCCCTGAGTATCGTGGACTTTATGCGCTACTCGCCTGCCGAGCTGCGCACCGGTGGCCCGCACTTCCACGAGTATGGCCTACAGGCCGATGCGCTGGAAATTCAGTTCAGCCACCTGCCTGATGAGTCGCGCGAAATCATTGCCAAGCAGCTCACGCAGTTCCTGTACTTCACGCGCTACCACAAGCAGCACCTGCCCACCGACAAGGCACCCTACGCCGACAACCTGAAGCTGGACTACGCCATGCGCAACGAACCCATCTTCCGGGAGCTGAACAACTTCCTGCACAGCCAGGACTCCGGCGTAGATCAGTGGCTGCAGGAGCTGGCCCAGAACCGTCGTTCCTTCCGCCCCTTCGACCTACAGACAGAAGACTTCAACGCCATGATTCTCGGTAAGCCCGTGGAAAAGAAGTGGAATGACTTCTTCAACAAAGGTCTCAGCCACAACTACCTCCTCGATAACCTCAACAAAACCGAGAAGTCCATCCAGGAACCCGACAACTTCCGCAAAATGCTGGAGCTGTTCTATGATGTGACGGATAAGGCGTTTGAGGAAAAGGTAAAGGTGGTGTAAGAACGAAAATTCCCCTCCTCAGATGAGGAGGGGATGCGGCGGCTTCAGCCGACGCTGGGGTGGTTGACTTCGTTGCTGATGTTGTTTGGTTGAACTACCTATACTGCTTCGTTCAACGATTATCAACCACCCCTAGCCCCTCCTCATCTGAGGAGGGGAACTAGCTTTCTAGTTGTAGTTTCTAGTCTAAAAAGTCACCCCGAATGACCTTCGTCTGGCTCCCCCTCTCCCGGAGGGGAGGGGGCCGGGGGGTGGGGTTCCGATATGGCCAAAGTCCTTCGCTTACATAATAATGGCTCCCAGCAGGTTCAAGGCTGGCAGAAAACGGCGCCGGTAACGAGCACCGAAATTAATACCGTTACGGACCCGGCCGGTGGAAAGTCCCGCAACCTAGCCGTGAGCATCCCAACGCCGTTTGCACGGATGCACCTGTTTGAAACGGCTTTCGACTTCCTGGCCCGCGAAGGGCAGCGTAACCCTGGCTCGGTGTACCACGAGTTAACGACTCACTTCTGGGACCTGCTGGAGCTGCTCTACAACTACCACCTCTACACCCAGGCCGGCCGCAAAATCACGCTGCGCCGCTGGAATGCCGAGGCGGAAATCCGCCGGATGCGGCAGGAGGAGGGCACGCGCTTGCTAGGCGAGACGCTGCAACTGTATATGCAAGATGAGCGCTTCCGCGACTTCACCGACATGTACCTCGTGTACTATGAGTCGCCGGAGCTGGCGGGCGGCACGCGCCTGCTGGGCGGCACCTCCCCGCTGACCATCCTGTTCACGGGCCCTGAGGTAAAGCCTCTGGACCTGGAGCGCCCACAAGCCCGCGGCCATTACTTCGATAAGCAAACCGTACTGCTGGAAGACCGTGATCCGCAGTTCCGGGAGTTTGTGTACGAGTTGTTCCTGGCCTACCCGCAGCTGCAGCGCCGCGAGTTTGCCGGCAGCGTGTACGCTGGCCTCGACCGCAGTAAAATCAACCAGCTCCAGATGCAAGGCGACCGGAGCGCGCAGCAGTTTGCGGCCCGCTACCCCGCGCTGGTGGACGTGCACGGCAACCTGGTGAGCGTAAAAGGTGTGCCACTGCCTGGCCGCGCGGACCAGTCGGCCGTGACCAGCTCCGACCTGTTTATTCAGCCCACCCGTGAGGCCATTGCCGGCCGGCCTAGACCACTGGTACTGCGCCCGAACCTAACGATGCCCGGCGCTAACTACCTCAACGGTCAGCCCTGGGACGACCGCACGCCGGTACCATATTATGACGAGGTAGCGCTGGAAAACCGCGTGCTGCCCGGCAAAGGCTTCAAGTATCCGTACCTCACGGTGGGCGACTTGCTGGAAGACTCGCTGGTGGAGCTGCCCTACGAGCTGAATACCCAGCGCTTCCACACCGGCAAAGTCACGTTCCAGTACGGTGCTGACGGGCAGGGCCGGGCTCGTTTCCCCTACCTGTTGCCGCTGAAACAGGCGTTTTTCGAGTACTTCACGGAGAACGAGCTGGCCGAGCTGCTCACCTTCACTATCGACCTCAGCCACGTGCGCGTGCAGCTGCGGGTGCCGGTGCAGGCGGGGCGCTTTATCACGTTTGAGCGCAGCTACTACACCAATCCGCAAAACCCGAAGGATGCCCAGGGCCGCGAAATCCTGGAGAAGGGCCGCATTGTAAAGGCCACCGTGGGCGTGGGCGTGTTCCCCTTCTACAAGGTGCGCTACCAGCCCGAGTACAACGACCTCTATAAGGTAATGCTGGTGGATGCCGACAACTCGCCCACCATGCTCAGCCGCCGCTACGACCTGCAGTTCTTCGTGAATGGGGAGCGCATCACGGAGCAGGGTGCCGCCCGCCGCGCCACCCGCTACGAGCGCACCCAAAAGAGCATGGCCACCGCCGGCAGCACCTACTATGAGGTGACCGGTACCCACTTCGACTTGGTAGAGCTGACTTGCCCGCCCGCCACCATTGGCGCGGAACCGGCTCGCGGCCTGTTCGTGCCGCGCTGGCGCGAGCTAGACCGCGGTACCCGTCGCTTCACCTTCGCGGTAGACTTCGGTACCACCAACACCCACATTGCCTACGCTGATTCGCCCACGGCACACCCCCGCCCGCTTACCATTGGCGAGGCCGATGTGCAAGTGGAATGGCTGCACGCACCCGTGGCCGATGCAGGTCTTTCGGCCGCTCAGCGCTACCGCACAGGTGCCGGCCAGATCTGGACTTACATAGCTACCCTGCAGAACCGCGAGTTTGTGCCCTCGTTTGTGGGCGAAGGCGGCTCAGTGTATGAATTCCCGATTCGTACTGCTGTTTGTGAAACCACGTCGTTTGCCAATGAGCCCGCCAAGGTGCTCAGCAACATCAACATCGGTTTCAGCATTAACACCGAAAATGCTTCGGAGCTGCCCCAGAACCGCTTCATTACCAACCTGAAGTGGTCGGCGGAGCTGGACCCGCAGGGCGTGTCGCGGATTGAGGCCTTCTTCAAGGAGATTCTGCTGCTGCTGCGTCACAAGGCGGCTCTGCACGGCGGTATTCTGGAAGATACCCGTGTGGTATGGTTTGCACCACTGAGCTTCGATGGCTTCCTGCGCAACCAGTTTCAGCAGGTCTGGGACGAGTCGTTCCAGCAGGTGTTCAAGGCCCGCCGCCCCACTATCTGCCTCACCGAATCGGTGGCGCCGTACTACTACCTCACGGCCACCAACCAGGTAGTGCCCAACCGCGACGAAAACGTGGTGAACATTGACATCGGCGGCGGTACCACCGACTTGCTGCTCTTTGCCGACCAAAAACCGGCCTACAGCACCTCGTTCCGCTTTGCCGGCGACGACCTGTGGGGTGATGGTTATGCCCGCGTGCAAGGTGCACCTAAGCAAAACGGCCTGCTCCGCCTCGGCGTGGGCCACGTAGAAAGCCTGCCCGACTCCGAGCAAAACCAGGAGTACAAAGGCTACCTGCGCGCTGCCCTCAGCAACACCGATTTCGGCTCTGCCGACGTAACCAGCTTGCTGTTCAAGTACGATGATGCCCTGCGCTTCACCCAAGCCTTAGGCCTAGGCAAAGGCCGGCAGTTGCGGGTGCTGTTCTACCTGCACTACACCAGCATTATCTACCACACGGCCCAGCTGACGAAGCACCTCGGCCTGAAAACGCCGCGCTACCTCTGCTTCTCGGGCAAAGGCAGCCTCTACCTGCGCCTGCTGGCCGGCGGTAGCTCCCTGGTAGCTATTGAGAAGATTACAAAAGCCATCTTCCACGCCGTAACCGGCACCGAGCCGCCGCACAACTTCCGCGTTATCTTGGCCGACAATCCCAAAGAGGCTACAACCAATGGCGGCGTGCTTTTCGAGGAAAAAACCAACACGGCGGACTACGACAGCATCAAGCCCGTGAAGTACAGCGGCGCTGTGGAAGGCACGGAGCTTAATCAGCAGCGCCTGAAGCTCAACCAGGTAGATGCCGCGCTGAAAGACCAGGTGCTGGAAAACGTGCGCCACTACCTCACCCTCGTGCTCGAAGGCGACGAAGTGGCACCCTACCTGCGTGAAGTAGGCGTGGATGTAGACCGTCAGCGAGTGAAGGATATTCTGCAGCGCGAAATCGAGGACAGCTTAAGCCTAGGCCTGCACCAGTTCCAGCGCCAGCTTTCCTCCGACGAAACCCTGCCGGAAACCCTGTTCTTCTTACCGCTGAAACAGGCACTTTACAACCTGAGCCGCGAGCTGCAGGCGTAACGATTTAAGTAGCATGCTCATTGATGTTGAAAAGGAAGCACAGAAGCTACGTAGCAGCCGCCTCATGGTGGATGATGAGCAGGTGGCCTCCTTTAAGGAAACGATTGAGCGTATTACCTCTTTGTCAGATCCCAAGCACATTACCTTATTGTGTTTGGGGTTTGATGATGCCACTGAGATGCATGAGGTTATGTTTGGGCTGGTGCATGCGATTGAGTCTTATGACGCAATTGCAGGCCCTGAAGTAGCTACAACGAACTTCATAAATGCATTGCCACTTTTGCTGCCCCATGCATCAGATTGGGCGGAAATTTTGCTGTCAAGGATCCTCAATGACAAGGAGTCACAGGCATTGCTGCGCCGGTTGTTGAAAGCTACTAGCTCTAATATCCAAGAGGTGGTTAGCTCAATCCTGAGAAACTTAGCTGATGAGGATCCAAAGCAGTTTAAGCGCAAAGTTGAAGGGGTACTTACTTAGATAAAGCAAGTTCTAAGCAAGATTATTAACTGTAGATTTTCCTCCTGCTCCCTACCTAACCAACACCCTATGACCCTTTCCCGTCGCGCTGCTTCTTTGCTTACTGGCCTGCTGCTATTGGCGGCGAGCAGCCAAGCCCAAACACCTCTAGGTCAGCCGACGCTGGAGGAGCGTAAGGTGCAGATTTGGTGCGCTACTGCCCGGTTCGTGTATGAAGACACCGGCCACCCGGAGTTGAAAAATCAGCTGCAGTGCGGCGGCACGCTAAAGGCGCTGGAAAACAGCATCAAATCGGATAACCAGCGGGTGTACTCGGCGCTGTATCAGCCGCTGGAAGTGAAAGGCGTGATGTACAAAGGGCTCGGGTCTGACAACTCCCGCCTGCAAACCTTGGTGCGCGAAATCATCAACCGGCTGCGTACTTCCCCGGCCCGTAAGGGCAATGCGGCGCGGCTGCAGGGCGTAACCAGCCTGGAAACGGCCCTGAAAAACTACGTCGATAACGGTACGCCCATTGGGAATCTGGCCGCAGCAGAAGCGCCTCCCGAAACTGTAGATACCACCGCTGCCACCGACGAGGCTACGGCCGCCGCGCCCGGCGACGCGGGCCTCGATGAAGCTGGCGTGGCTACCCCCGTTACCCAAACGAACACCGGAACCGGAGAAAGTCTGATGAACAAATTCTTCGGCCCACTGGCCCTGATTCTGTCCTTGCTGAGCCTGGTGCTCTATGCCTTGCTGCGCCGAAGCATCGGGGCCTTTCAAAAGGAGCTAAGCGCCCGCATCGATAAGCGTCGCGACGAAATCCTGGCGCTGCAAAACTCGCCGGGCGGCGGCAGCACCCGGGCTGCTGCCGCACCTGCCGCTTCTGACCGCCTCACGCCGGCTCAGCAGCAACAAGTGGAAAAGCTGGTGCAGCAGCGGGTGGAGGAGGAGCTTCAGAAGCTGCGGGGGCAGCTCTCGGCTATAGCCCCCGAGCGGGCTACCCCTGCCGTTTCCTCGAACCCGGTTCCGGCGGTAGCTCCGCCCGCTACCCCCCAGGCAACCCCCGAACCTTCGGTACCGGTAGCTGCCCCCGTTTCCGCGCCTGTGGCGGCCGTGTATGCCGCGCCCGCTCAGCCCGCCGAAATGTCGGCGGTGCCGCCCCTGTCAACCACCGACACGTCTTCCGCTTCTTCTCAGGAGGAGTTTGAAAGCCTGATGCCGCCCGTGCAGCTGCCTACCCCTGCAGTTGCGCCAAACCCTGCCAACCAGCCCCAGACGCGCTACGTGAAGGTGCCCGTGAACGGGGCGTTCAGCGAGTACGATTTCAGCGAAGAGCCCCAGCACGACAGTATCTACGAGATTTACCTCGATCCGCAATGGCCCGAGCTGGCTACGTTCAGCGTAACCTCCAACCCCGCCGTGCACGCCTACGCCATCCAGAGTGCGCAGTATTCCCTGCGCGAAGCCTGCAAGTACCAGCAGCCCGCCGGCCCGGTTACCCGCATCGTAACGGAGGAAGAAGGCGTGCTGCGCAAAGTGGCCGGCGCCTGGCAGATTGAACAAAAGGCCGCTATCCGGTTTGAGTAACTAAAAGGGTAAAAGCTAGTTCCCCTCCTCAGCTGAGGAGGGGTTAGGGGTGATTGACTTGGCATAAAACGTTTTTAGATCTAGAAATCTAAAATTCGTTCTAACGGTCATCAACCACCCCTAACCCCTCCTCAGCTGAGGAGGGGAACTAGCTTTTAGCCGTAGCTTCGTACTTGTATGCTTGAAATCATTCTCGAAGTAGCCGTAGTGGCCGTGGTGGTAGGTCTGCAGATCCGGACGTTTCTGCGGACGCGGGCCAATGCGCTGCGGTTGGCGGCGTTGTATCCGCCCAAGGAAACGTTGCGCGTGGAGCACCGCATTGTGCTGCCCGACGGCCGCGACCTGCCCGAGTACGCCGCCGACGCCCCGCCCGAATCCTTTGCTACCAGCCTGGTGAAGGCCGAAAACGCCTCCCCCGAGTTCCAGGAAATCCTGCTCGATACCAACGATTACCTGCGCCACAACAAAGGTGCCGCGGCCGATTTCGGTATTCTCAAGGACATATCGGAGCGCCAGAGTGAGGTGCTGGACAATGAGGTGCAGGCCACCGTGGCTACGCCCCTGTACTTGGGGCTGCTGGGTACCTTCCTGGGCGTTATTCTGGGCCTTGTGGGCATTGCTCGCAACGGCGTATCTGATGAAAATGCCCTGACGCCCTTCCTGACCGGCGTGCTCATTGCTATGACGGGCTCCTTCGTGGGCCTGCTCCTGACGCTGCTCGGCAACGGTGTGCTGCGCCAGGCCCGCCAGCAGCTCGACCGGCTTCAGAACCAGTACTACACCTTCCTGCAGGCCCGTTTGCTACCCGTGCTACACGCGGATATGGCCAGCTCGCTCACTAACCTGAAATCGGTGCTCGATGCGTTTAACCAGCAGTTTGTAGGCCAGGTGGAGCTGTTCAACCCACTCATGGACAAGGTGACTCAGAACATCCGGGTGCAGAGTGATTTCCTGGAGCGGCTTGATACCATTGGCTACGACAAAATGGCCGCCGCCAACATTCTGGTGTTCGAGAAAGTACGGGAGTCGGCGGAGATGTTTGCGGCCTTCACGGGCTACCAGCAGCGGCTGAACGAGATGCTGCAGAACGGCTACCAGTCGGCGCAGAGCGTGAACAGCATCCTGGACCGGCTGCGGGGCTTCGAGAAAGGCATCAACGACCTGGGCCAGTACATCGGCGGCAATAACAACTCGGTGCAGCTGATGCTCGACTTCTTCCAGAAGCACCAGATAGAGCTGCGCAACCTCAAGGACCGCGCCGAGCAGCACATCGACCAGGCGGGGGTAGGCCTCGCCGAGGTCATGAACCAGCGCCTGGCCTACAACGAGCGGCAAGCCCAACTGGCCTACGAGAAGTGGCAGCAGTACTTCGACAAGCTCAACGCCGACAATGTCTTCGAGAAGCTGCTGAAACAGCTGGAGCCCTTCCAGAACCTCAACACCCAGCAAGCCGACCTCAGCCGCGACGTAACCGCCACCCAGCGCGAGCTGATGCGCAAAGTAGAGCTGGACTCGCAGATTCAGGCCAAGCTACTCTCCGAGCTTTCCAACCTGAACACGGTGCTGGTAAAGGCTACCTCGAAAAACCGTTTCCAACGGTTTATGGATAAGCTGTTTGGTGGCGTACAGCCGCAGTAAGTGCTAACAATGGCTTTTGCATAGTATTATTCGATAAATGTTAAATAAATACAGTGTAATGGTGACTCTAGAAAAATTAGCTATATACAGAAAATATAATGGCGATATAGACAGTTGGGTTAGGTGTAATATAAAAAGTGATACAAATATAATGGATGATGCTGATTGGTATTTGATATCAAGGCTATTATCAGATTTGGTGTTAGTAGAAAATAATCTCGCTTCAGATGATCTTAAAAATAAGGCAATTCAATTCATTCAGCATAATACAGAAAGTGAAGTTGTAATAGAGCTGCTGAAAGAAGAGTTAGTTAAGGATACCCATAGCTTTAAAAGTATTACGGGTAATTCAAATTATATTTATTTTGCATGGTGTGTAGTAATATGGATTTTAGGTTTTCTGTTTATTAAATTGATAGAGCGTTTATTTATACAATGACTTGTTATTTGTGTTAATATTGGAAATTATTTCGGGCATTAAACAATGTAGATTCGTATAGCAGAGCTCAATGAACAACTCCACTTCCAACAAACGCCAAAGCAACGACTTCTTCTGGCCCAGCTATGTGGACCTGATGACGTCCTTGTTTGTGGTAATGCTGGTGCTGTTCGTGTACAGCTTCAAGCTGTTCAAAGACCGGGAAGGGGAGTTGAAGAAGGCCAACGGCGAGTTGAAAGTAAAAGCCGCCGAGCTGGAGCAGATTACCAAAATCCGCAACTCCCTGCAGCAACTGGAGGGCCGCTACTTCCGCTACGACCCCACCAATGAGCGGCACGAGCTGCTGGTGCCGGTGCAGTTCAAGGCCGGCCGCGACGAAATTCAGGACAGCTACAAGCCGGCTCTGCTGCAAGCAGGTCGGCGCCTGCGTACCGTCCTCAAAAGCATAAAAACTGACCAGCCCGTACGCTACCTCGTCATTGTGGAAGGCATGGCCGCGCGCTATCCCCAGGGCGACCCCCGCAACGCCCGCGAGGAGCAGACCACTTATCAACTCAGCTACCGTCGCGCCCTGAACCTGCTCAACCTCTGGAAGCAAAACGGTGTGAACTTCAGCCAGGACCGCAGTATTGAGTTGATTATCGGGGGTAGCGGCTTCTATGGTACCGGCCGCTACAGCGGCCGCCGCGAGGGCGACAACAAGCGCTTCCTGATTCAAGTGATTCCGAAGGTGGGCCGGTTTTAGCCGCGTACTATTAGGCTTCAAGGCGGCGAAGGCGGTAAGAAGTGCAATGCTTCCTGACCGGGCGCAAGCGGCTGGTAGGCTCGGCGGCTTCGGGTGGCGTGGTTATCTTGGGGCCTCCCTACCGTATTCCCATGCAAAAACTGTTCGTTCCCGTACTAGCCTTGGCCGCGCTGGCTTCGTGCCGCTCGTCGCAGTCGGGCACTGCCGCCGCGCCGGAAACTGCCTCCGCCAAAAGAGCTGCTACCTCATCTTCTTCCGCTGTGCAATACCCTGAATCCAAGAAAGGCAACGTCAAAGACGATTACTTCGGCACCACCGTGGCCGACCCCTACCGCTGGCTTGAGGACCTCGACTCGCCGGAAACCAAAGCCTGGGTGGAAGCTCAGAACAAGGTCACGTTTGGCTACCTGGAGAAGATTCCGTTCCGCGACAAAATCCGGGAGCGGCTTACTACCATCTGGAATTACGAGCGGTTTGGGGTGCCCGAGGAAGAAGGCGGCCAGCTGTACTTCAGCAAAAACGACGGCCTCCAGAACCAGGCTGTACTGTACGTGCAGCAAAATGGCCAGGAAGGTCAGCCCGATGTGCTGCTCGACCCCAACAAGTTCTCTGAGGACGGCACTACGGCCCTGGCCGGCACCTACTTCTCCCACGACCACCGCTATCTGGCCTACGCTACCTCCGGCGGCGGCTCCGACTGGCAGCAGATGAAAGTGCTGGACCTGGAAACCCGCCAGCCCCTCTCCGATGAATTGCAGTGGGTAAAAGTGTCGGGCGCGGCCTGGTATAAGGATGGTTTCTTCTATAGCCGCTACGATGCGCCGAAGAAGGGCGAGAACCAGCTTTCCGGCAAAAACGAGTTTCACAAGGTGTACTACCACCAGCTCGGCAAACCCCAGAGCGCTGATAAGCTGGTGTATGAGAACCCCAAGATGCCCCTGGGCTTCCGCACCGTGGGCACCACCGAGGACGAGCGTTTCCTGGTGCTCTACCTCACCGATGGCAAAGCCGACGGCAACCGCCTCTCCGTCCGCGACCTGACCGACCCCAAGCAAGCCAACTCCTTTACGCCCCTCATCAGCAACTACGAATACAATAACTCCGTGGTAGGCAACGTGGGCGGGCAGCTGCTGGTGCACACCAACTACAAGGCTCCGCGCTACCGCGTGGTGCTCATCGACCCAAAAAAGCCCCAGGAAGCCAACTGGAAAGAGGTGCTGCCCGAAACCGAGAACAAGCTCGAGGGCGTGGACCAGGTAGGCGGCTATCTGGTGGCTTCCTACCTCAAGGATGCCAGCTCTCTGGTGAAGGTGTACTCCGAAAAGGGCGAGTTTAAGCACGACGTGGCCTTGCCGGCCATTGGCACGGCAGCCGGTTTCGGGGGCAAGCGCAACGCCAAAACGGTGTACTACGCCTTCACCTCGTTTACCTACCCCACCACCATCTATAAGTACGACCTGGCAACGAACACCAGCACCGTGTTCCGCGCTCCTACTGTAGATGTGAAGCCCGAGGACTACGTGACCAACCAGGTATTCTTCGCAAGCAAGGACGGCACGAAGATTCCCATGTTCATCACTCACAAGAAGGGCATCAAGCTGGACGGAAAGAACCCCACCTACCTCTACGCCTACGGGGGGTTCAATATCTCGCTTACGCCCAGCTTCAGCGTGGCTCGCATGCTGTGGCTGGAAAACGGCGGCGTGCTGGCCATTCCGAACCTGCGCGGCGGCGGCGAGTACGGCGAGGCCTGGCACCAGGCCGGCATGACGCCCAACAAGCAGAACGTGTTCGACGACTTTATTGCCGCCGCCGAGTACCTGAAAGTGACGGGCTACACCACCACCGAGAAGCTGGCCATGGCCGGCGGTTCCAACGGCGGCCTGTTGGTAGGCGCTACCATGACCCAGCGCCCCGACCTCTGCGGCGTGGCCTTCCCGGCTGTGGGCGTGATGGACATGTTGCGATACCAGAAATTCACCATCGGCTGGAACTGGGCTCCGGAGTACGGTACTTCTGATAACTATAACCAGTTCCAGAACCTGTACCGCTTCTCGCCCCTGCACACCCTCAAGCCCGGCACCAGCTACCCCGCTACCCTCATTACCACCGCCGACCACGACGACCGGGTAGTGCCCGCCCACTCCTTTAAGTTTGCCGCCGCCCTGCAGGCCGCCAACGAGGGCCCGCGCCCCCAACTCATTCGGGTGGACGTGAATGCGGGCCACGGCGCCGGCAAAAGCACCAAGCTCCAAATTGAGGAATGGGCCGACATCTGGGCGTTTGCCTACCAGAGCATGGGCGTGAAGCCGTTTAAAAAATGAGTTGCCGGTTGCGAGTTGTCAGTTGCCAGTTATCGGATGTCATTACGAACAAGGACTATACTGATAACTCACAACTGATTTCCCGTATCTTCGCGGCCGCAACTCCCGTAATTGCCTCTGTTCTTTTGCTTTCAGATATGAAAAAAACGTTCCTGTTCGGTCTGCTGGCCGGTTCGCTGCTGCTCTCTGCTACCTCGTGCAGCAACCCCGATATTAAATCGGATGAAGATGTAGCCACTGAGCCGCTGCCTCCCATCCCGGCTGCTCCCGACACCACCGGCGGCAAAACGCCTTCTGCCAACGAAGCTACCCGCGAAATCAACGCGGTAAATGCTACCGAAGACATCAAGAAGATGCAGCCCACCATGTAATCTGGCCTTTGTGCTGCGTGCCCAACGCCCTTCCGCGACTTTGCGGGAGGGCGTTGCGGTTTGTAGTAGATGCCCGTGCTACCTTGAAGTGCGTTTAGGCGGCAGCTTTCGGGCGGATGCCCTTAAAATAGGTTTTCAGAAATTGTATTATCGGCTCCCAACCTAGTTTCCTACCCATCTGGTTATGTCAAACCTCACGATACGCCGCGGCCAAGAGGCCGATTTGCCCCAGGTGCTGGCCCTGATTCAGGAGCTGGCTGAGTTCGAGCGCGCCCCGCACGAAGTCACGAATACGCTGGCCGACATGCAGCGCGACGGTTTCGGACCGGAGCCCATTTTCAAGTTCTTCGTGGCCGCGCAGCCCGACGGCCGCATCATTGGCATTGCGCTCTATTACACGGCGTACTCTACCTGGAAGGGACGCATGCTGTACCTCGAAGACTTGGTAGTAACGGAGGAGCTGCGCGGCACCGGCATCGGCAAGCGCCTGTTTGACGCCGTAGTGGCCGAAGCCCGCCATACTGGCGCCAACCGCATGAAATGGCAAGTGTTGGAGTGGAATGAACCCGCCATCGGCTTCTACAAGAAAGTCGGCGCCAACCTTGACCCTGAGTGGCACAACGGTAACCTCACCGCCGAGCAGCTGCTGGCTTATGAATGTGAAGTGGTGAATGAGTAAGTGAGTGAAATAGTGCGTTGTCAGGGCAAAGACACCGAGGCCCTGACAACGCACCAAATGACAAGCCTGCAAAACAGACAAGCCCTTACTTCCAGCACGGAGGTAAGGGCTTGTCACATTCTAAGGGGTAGGGCGTTGGTCAGGAAGGATAGCTTTGTCGTGCCTCCTCGCCATGACAACGCACTCAATCACTCATTCGCTATTTTACTGCTAGTCCACCACTTCCAGCATGGTGCGGAAGGAGGCGTAGCGGCCGCCGAAGTGCTTCTCGATTTCGTTGCGGAGGGCGGGGGCAGCTACTTGCTGGTATTCTTCCAGCTGCTCCAAGCTTACGCAGTAGTACTGAGCGGCGTAGGTGATGCCGTTGTCTTCTTCGTTGAGCAGGCGACACAGCTGGCTTTTCAGAAAGAAGCCGGTAGCCATAACATCGGGCATGTGAGTATCGCGCATGTATTCCACCCACTGATCGGCAATTTCCGGATCGAGGCTGGTCGTGACGTTGTAGAGAATCATGGGGGTAGGGGCTTGGTGGAGCGCTACGGCAGTTGTAACCTGGGTAGCGGCGGTATGGAGTAACACAAAAGTCGGCCAAAAAATCCATGTGGCGTCCTTTTGTCGGCTTACGGCCTACCCCTCAGACGCGCATGTGGTCGAAGTGGAAATCCTGAATCCGGGCCTGAATATCCTTCGAGGAAAGCTTTTCGCGGATGGCCGCCTGTACTAGGCCCGGCAGCTCATCGTCGCCGGCGAAGCGCAGGGCCAGCAGCTGCTTAAGCTCCAGCTGTGCCTCCAGGGGCCGCAGGCTCTGACCCGTAATTTCAAAGTAGCGCTGCCGCACCTCCAGCCGAATCAGGCGGTCCTGCAGCGTGAGGGCGTAGTGCTGGCGCAGCATCACCAGCGTACCAAATCCCACAATAGCCAGCAGCATCACCGTAAACCACAGCCGCGAAACCTCGGAGTCGTCGCCGGCCACGGCCAGGTAGCGGCGGATGCTATAGAGGGTGAGCACCAGCGCCGCCGGCAGCAGCACAAAGTGGTGCAGCGGGTAATACATGGGCTTGTTTTGGGTGGGTTGTGCAGGCATACAACAGGGGTAGGGGGTAAGGGAGATAAGACAATAACGGCCACGGGAAAGCGCGCCCATCCTCCTCTACGCAACAACCCATCAATAGGCTACCTCCGGCCGCCGGCCCAGCTTAGTGCTCCACGTAATCCAGGTCCTTGTTAAAGCTCTCGGGCAGGGTAGCAACCGCCCAGAAAGCCACGACCAGCGATACAAACCCCAGGACAGCCGCGCTGCCGATCAGCCCAAACGGACCTCGCAACGCCTGAAACATAGGTACCAGCAGCACCACCGAGCCCCGCGCGAAGTTTGGCGCCGTGGTGGCTACCGTGGCCCGCAGATTGGTGCCGAACTGCTCGGCGGCTACCGTGACAAACAGCGCCCAGAAGCCCACCGAAATACCCAGTACAAAGCATACCGCGTAAAACACAGTGGTAGAAGTGCCCTGAACGCCGAACAGATAGACGCCCACCATCAGGCCGCAGAATGCCAGAAACAGCTGCAGCGCCCGGTTGCGGCTGCGCAGCAGCTGGCTGAGCGTGCCGCTGGCAAAATCGCCGAACACCAGCCCGAAATAGCACCAGAACACGGCCAGGCCGGCCGTTACCTCGGCTTGCTGACCAGCTACCGGCTGAATGCCCAGGGCGCGGCTGAATTCCGGAGCCAGCGTAATCAAAATACCGACTACAAACCAGAGCGGCACCCCAATGAGCAGACACTTGGTGTAACGGATTAACCGGGCCCAGCTGGTGAACAAGGCCAGGAAGTTACCTCGCTCTACCTCGCTTTTCTTGGTTTGCTCAAACATGCCCGACTCATACACGCCTACGCGCAGGGCCAGCAAGGCCAGCCCCAGGCCGCCGCCTACGAAGTAGGCGTTGCGCCACCCCAGCTTTTCGCCCACCCAGTAAGCCAGCATTGCCCCCGATACGCCTACGGTGGCCACAATCATGGTGCCGTAGCCGCGCTTTTCCTTGGGCAGGGTTTCCGAAACCAGCGTAATGCCCGCACCCAGCTCGCCGGCTAGGCCAATACCGGCAATCAGCCGCAGCCAGGCGTACTGCTCAATGGTTTGCACGAAGCCGTTGGCAATGTTGGCCAGGGAGTAAATCAGGATGGAGCCGAACAGCACGGAAAGCCTACCCCGCTTATCACCCAGAATGCCCCACAGAATACCGCCCAGCAGCATGCCGCCCATCTGCATGTTGATCAGGTAGAGGCCCTGGTTCGTAACAGCATCGGGGGCGGTAATACCAAGGTCCTTCAGGCTATTCACCCGCACGATACTGAACAGAATCAGGTCGTAGATGTCAACGAAGTAGCCCAGGGCGGCCACGACCACAATGGCGCTGAGCAGCCCGACGGCTTTGGGTGGGGTAGGAGGGGTAGCAGTTTGCATGCGGTGGGAATTGACAGGCCGCAGATTACGAAGATTTACGCTTATCCCGTTGGATGCGGGGCTTGCGCCTGCCCCTTTGTGCGCTATCCGTGGAGGCGGAAGAATCCTGCCCCGCCGGCCTTAAATGAATTGTAGGCAGGCAGATGGTGTGGCTGGCTGGCGGGGCAAGCCTCGCTCCCTACGCCACCTGCTGGTCGCAGCAGCCGTGGGCGCCCATCAGGGGCAGGTCGTCCTCGAGCTGCACGGTGCAGTGGCTGATGTTGAACTCGTGGAGCAAGTCGTGTTGCAGCTCCCGCAGAAACACATTGCCGTTCTGGCCGCCGGGGCGCACCAGGTGGGCCGTGAGGGCCGTGTCCTGGGTGCTCAGGGGCCAGATGTGCAGGTCGTGCACGCCCGTAACGCCGGGGCGGCTGAGCAGGAACCGGCGCACGGCCGCCACCTCAATAGCGGCGGGCGCGGCCTGCAGCCCCAGCTGCACGGTTTCGCGCAGCAACGACCAGGAGCTAACGGCTATAACCGCCAAAATAACAAAGCTGATGGCCGGGTCGAGCCAGTGCCAGCCGGTGAAATACACCAGCGCCCCGCCCACCACTACCCCCACCGACACGAGCATATCGGTGAGCATGTGCAGGTAGGCGCCGCGCACGTTCACATCACCCTTCTGGCCGTGGCGGAACAGCCAGGCCGTGAAGCCATTTACTATAATGCCCAGGCCGGCCAAGCCCATTACCACCGTGCCGTTCACGGGGGCCGGATTGCGCAGGTGGTCAATGGTATCCCACAGGATGAAGCCCAGGGCCAGGTACAGCAGCGCCGCGTTCAACAAGGCTGCCTGAATGGTAGCGCCCTTGTAGCCGTAGGTGTAGCGCTCCGCGGCTTGCCGCTGGGCTAGCAGGGCCGCGCCCCAGGCCAGCGCCAGGCTCAGCACATCCGACAGGTTGTGCCCGGCATCGGAAAGCAAGGCCGAGGAGTTAGCCCAGAAGCCACCCGCCGCTTCGCCCGCCACGAAAACCAGGTTCAGGACAATACCCCACTTGAAGGCCTGGCTGAAGTTGCCATCGGCGGGCGGGCCATGATGGTGGTGGTGGGAATGGTCGTGGTGGTCGTGGGCCATGAGGGTTGCACGCAGTGGTTCGGAGGGAATAACGCGGCGGCTCGCGGTGGACGCTCACCCCGAACCACTACGTGAAAGATACCCAATTACTTAAAGGAAAGCGGAATCAGCAGCTTCACGCTCAGCGTGCGGCCCATATTAAACACGCCCACCCGGCCGGTGGCGTAGTTGACGGCCGTGTACTTCAGCCGACTCAGGTGGTTTTGGTAGGCTACGTCAAACAGGTTGTTGGCGGCCAGGTAGATAGAAAACAGCGTCCGGTCCTTCGCTGATACTACATCGGTACCGAGTCCGGCATTAAACAGCGTGTAGCCGGGGGTAGGCGTTTCGGTGTCGAAGGCGGAGAAGATGCGGTTCTGCTCGAAATTGTGCTCCATGGTAGCCCGCGCGTACAGGTTGTGCAGGCGCGAGCTACCTACCTTCCGGAAGTTTACCCGCAACTCCGACTGCAGCCGGTCGGCCGGGATAAACGGTAGGTTTTTCTGCCCGGCGGGCTGGTCGAACTCCATGGCCCGCACCATGGAAAACGTATTCTCAAAGTGTAGCCAGTCCAGCGGGTGAGGGTGAATGTCCACGCTGACTTCGCCGCCGGCCAGCCGCGCATCGCCCTGCCCGTAGCGGAATACCCGGTCCCCGTCCACCGACAGCGAGTCGGAGCCATCGGCGGCCGAAATGCGCCGGGGGAAGATGTAGTTGCTGATGCGGTTGCGGAACACATCGGCCGATACGCTGACGTGGTCGGAGTTGAAGCTTACGCCCCCATCCAGCTGAAAACTGGTTTCAGCCTTTAAGCCCGGCTCCCCGATTTCGTAGCGGGTAGTGCCCTCGTGAATGCCATTAGAGCCGAGTTCAGCAATGTTGGGCGCCCGGAAGCCGCGGGCGGCGTTGGCTTTTAATACCCACGTTTCGCCGAGGCTGTAGGAGCCGCCCACGCTCCCGCTCACGTTGCGGAACGTACTCCGGAAGTACGGAAACTTCTCTTCGCCAGCGCCGGCCGGAACCGGTTGCTCGTCCTCGTTGAGGGAGAGGGCATCGGCCGTGATGCGGCGCAGGTCGTAACGCAAGCCCCCACTGAGGTCCAGGTTGCCGAAGGTCTTCTTCGTGACGCCGAACAGGCCCCCGTCGAGCAGGCGGTACTCTGGTATCAGGAACTCGACGCCCTTGTTGCGGTTTTGCTGCTGCATGCCGCTCACGCCCACCGTGGTATGCCAGCCGTTCAGCTCCGGCAGAAACCAGCGCAGAGCATAATCAACGGTGCGTAGCTGAAAGAACAGGGACTTCTCGTAGTAATCTTCGGGGTTGCCGAACTCCCGGCGCAGGTTCTGTTGCCAGCCCACGTTCAGGGTCAGGCGGTGCTGGCCCAGAATGAAGTTGTTATCGGTGCCGATGCGCAGGTGGTTAATCTGCTGACGCGGCACATCCAGCCCGTAGCCCGAGAAGCCGCGGCCGGTTACGATTTCCTCCTCGCCCAGGCTGTTTGTTTTCAGAAACCGGCCCGACAGCGAATCCCGCTCGCCCTCAATCAGGCCCAGAATCTGGTTGAAGCTGTTCAAGGTCAGGTGAGAGTAGCCCCAGCTTTTGTTTAGGCCCACGTAGCCGCTGCCGTTCAGCTCCCGGAAACCGGAGTTGTACACGCGGCCATCGTAGCGGTTGCGGTAGTCGGCGGCTACTTTGCCTGAGCCGCGCACCTGCCAGTTGAAGCCGCCCAGGTTGCCCGCGTTCCAGAGGGAGTAGCCCTGCTGGTAGTTGTTGGTTTGGTAATTCGCCGTGACGGAACCCAGAATGCGGCCGTCGTCCACGGGGTCGGGGGGTAGGAAATTGATAACGCCCGCCAAGCCATCAGAGCCATATAGCAGGGAGCCGGGGCCCTTAATGATTTCGGCCCGATCAATGCTGAATTCGTCAATCTCGATGCCGTGCTCATCGCCCCACTGCTGGCCTTCCTGCTTGGCCCCGTTGTTCAGCGTGATGACGCGGTTCGAGCTCAGGCCCCGAATAACGGGCTTGCTGATAGCCGCGCCGGTGGTAATCTGGTTGAGGCCGGGCGTGTGCGCAATGGCATCCACGGCGTTGGTGGCCGCCGTCTGTCGCAGGCGGGTCTGATCCACCACGTTGGTAGGCACGGGCGAGCGGCGCATTTCGGTGCTCGCCGAAACCCCCGTCACAATTACCTGCCCGATTTCCGTTTCGGCCGGGGTGAGGGCTATGTCCAGGGTCTGACCGGTGCTGGTGTCCACGGTGCGCACTACGGTGGTGTAGCTTACAAAGCGCACCTGCATCAGAAACCGGCCACGGGGCAGGTTGGCAAACTGAAAGCTACCATCGGGGCCCGTCACCGTGGCCTGCCTCAGGTCAGGGAAGATGATGGTGGCTCCGGGCAAGGCCTCGCCACTAGCGGCATCAGTAATACGGCCGGCTACGGGAATGCTCATTCGCGTGCTCCGGATAGGGTTAGGACGAGGGGCAGGGGTAGGCGTTTGGGCCAGTACACTCCCGGAAAGCAGTAGCAGGCCGGCAGTTAAGGAGAGCTGAGACATAGAAGCGTAAATTACACGAAGCCAATGAACGGAGCCAGCGGTGGAAAAGCTGCACGGCTTTCCCATCATTAAAGAAAACGCCGACCAAAGGCCGGCGTCTTCCTGGAGTTTCTCCACAACCAAAACGGGAGAAAAGAGGGTGGAGAAGCCGTTTGCAGCCAGCCCCTCCGAATCCGGGCGCCTAGCGCACTACCGTAGGGAAGTTCACTTCCACATCGGTGCTGCCGGGCGTAAATGTGCCGTTCTTGGAGCCTGGCTGGTGGCGCAGCGTAATTTTGAGCGTGCCGGTAGTGCCGGTGGCGTTGGCTGCACCCGTTACGGCCCGCGTCGTTAGCCCGATTTCCAGGTTGTTCTTGTCCTTGTCGGTGCGAGTCACGGTCAGGTTAGTGCCCGAGGGCTCGTAGAAGAACAGGTGCTCTTCAGCCTTCTCCTGAATCTCGGCCGTCGTGTTTTCGGCCGGCGTCTTGGTTTCGTCTTTCAGCTCAAGAGTGCCGGTGTACGTGGTGTTGGGCGCCAGCGTGAGCGTGCCAATGGTAGGCGCCGCACCTCCATCACCATCCAGGTCGCGGTACTGCACGGTCACGGGCGTGCCGCCGCCCGCCGGCGTCAGGGTATAGGTTACGGTCGTGATTTGCTCGTTGTCCTCGTCGGGCGTGGGGTCTTCGTTATCATCCTTACAGGCGGAGAGCAGGGTAGTAGCAGCCAGCAACGCCAGCAGGAAGGGACGGAAAAGGGGAGTGTTCATACGAAGGAAAGGGTGAAGTGAATTGAAAAAGGGTTTAGCGTCGCCGGCTAAGCTCGAAGGGCACCTGCACCCGCAGCGTCACGTTGCGGCCCATTTCATCGGCGAAGTAGCGGTAGCGGTTGAGGTAGTCGCGGTAGCGTTGGTTGAGTAGGTTGGAGCCCGCGAGGCTGATAGTGAGTGGCAGCCGCCCCCAATGCACCGTAGCGCCGGCTTCTAGCCCCAGCAGCACGTAGCCCGCGGGCGGAAGGGCATAGTCTTTGGCAGCATAATCAGCGGGCACGCGGGTTTGGCGAGCCACGGCGTAGGAACCCAGCTGCACGTACCTACCCGTCAGGCGCGCAGCCGGCCGCTCGGGCACCGCGTACCGCACCGACAGCTCGGCCCGGTCGGCGGGCATGAAAAAGAGCCATTCATCTTCCTGGGTATCGCGCCCCCGCACGATGGACGCTTTGCCGCCTACCTCCCATTGAGGCGCCAACCGATAGGTGGCACCCAGGTCCAGGCCCCGCAGCACGGCATTTGTGCGCTGGTACTGCCAGCTAACCAGTGTACCTCGAATGTTGATGACCGGCGGCAGAATGGGCCGCTGGTAGATGTAGCCGTCAATGGTCGTCTGGTACAACGTCAGCTCTCCATTCAGGCGCGGATTGTCGTGCCAGCTAGCTGTCAGGCCGGTATGGTAGGCTGTTTCGGGTCCCAAAGCGCCGTTGCCGGGGACCAGGTCGTAGCCCAGCTCGTACTGGGCGTTGTGCACGCCGTCGCTGAACCGTTCATTCGCGGCGGGGGCGCGTTGGGTCAGGCTGGTGGTCAGGTTGAGGGTAAGGTGGGGGGTAGCATCGAAGATGGCTCCTAGCGAGGCAGCGGGCGTCAGGTAGGTAAACTCGCGCCGATCCACGTAGTACACGCCCAGCGTATCGCGAGTGCCGCGGCGAGTTTCCAGGGTGCGGTAATCGGCCCTAATGCCAGCTTCCAGTTGCCAACGGTTGCGCGTCCAGCGCTCAATGGCAAAGGCCCCGGCAATGGTGTTGTTGTAGAACGGAATGAAGCCGCGGGTACCGTCGGCGTAGCGGTTAAACTGGTAGGTGCCCGCTACCCCCACGCTACCGGTAAATCCTCCCAACGGGCGGTGCTCCCAGAGCAGCTCTCCGGTGGTAGTGCGGTTGGAGTAGCTGAGGGCCGGGCGGTTGCGAGCCGCCCGGTCGGCGTTGCGGGCGCTGTAGAGGTCGTACTCGTCGCGGTAGTCGGTCTGCTGGCCCAAGGTAGCTGTCAGCTTACCGGCAGTGCCCGTCCGCACAAAGCCTGTGACCTTCAGCAGATCGTGGCTGATTTGTTGGTAGGCGCGGTTGATGGCGTAGCTGAAGCCGGACGTTTCCAGGGGGCGGCGCCGGGCAATGGCAGCATACAAGTCCGACGGGCTTTCGGCATGGGCTGCCGGCAAAATCCCGAGCCTGGTGTTGAACTGGCTATAGAAAACCTCCAGCCCATAGTTGGCCTTGCGCCAGCCTACCGCCGCCGAGAAGTCGTATTCTTCGAACCCGGAATTGCGCAGATAATAACCCGGAGCCCGCATAGTGCCAGCTCGTTTAACGGTGCCCTGCGCCCGCCAGCTCAGCGCCGGTAGCTGCCGAACGTTGCCCTCCACCGTGCCTGAAGCTGCTCCCAGCCCGTTGTTGCTCATGCCCACCAGGTTCAATTCGGCCCCGGTGCCAGCAGAGTCGCGGAGAGCTTTGGGTTGCACCAGCACTACCCCCCCAATAGCATCAGAGCCATACCGTACGCTGGCCGCGCCCTTCACCACTGTAAGCTGAGAGGCAATGAATGGGTCTATTTCCGGGCCGTGCTCCTGGCCCCACTGCTGCCCTTCCTGCCGCACGCCATTGTTCAGAATGGTCACGCGGTTAGAATGCAGCCCATGAATCATGGGCTTGAAAATGCTCGGACCGGTTTGAATGGCTGTTACGCCCGATATCTTCTGCAAAGCCTCCCCCAAGGCCTGCCCACGGGTCTGCTGCAAGGCCTGCCCGCTCAGGTTGCCGGTAGCCTGGGGGGTAGGGGCGGCCATGTGCTGCCCTTCTACCACCGCGCCTTTCAGGGCAATAGCATCGGGATGTAGCTGGAAGTCGCGGAGCACCGCCCCCGATACACGCACTTCTACCGTTTCGGGAGTAAAACCCACGAAGGATACCTGCACATGGTACACGCCAGGGCAGAGGTCGAGGTGGTAGTGGCCGTCGGGTTCGGTTTGCGTGGCCTGCTGGGTTTCCAGTACCACCACCGTAGCCCCGGCCAGGGCCCCGCGCGACTCATGGTCTTGCACGCGGCCACTTAGCAGCAGGGCACATCCACCAGGAGCCACCGACTGTGCCGCTAGCTGCCCGAGGGGTAGTGCGCACAGCACCACCACCCCCGGCAACCACCGAGTCAGGCGGCCCCGGGAGCGGCCCGGAGCGCGGAAAAGCATAAAAGAAAAGGGATACTGCCGAAGGAAACTAAACCACTCGCAGAAGCACCTAAGGTTGTAGATTCGGCAAGGATCCAACCCTAATCAGCCCAGAGCTACTGAATAACGGCGTTGGCAGCTACAAGCCAGCCCAGGCCGCTACTGCGAGGCACACGCGGTTTAGCAGGCGCCGGGCGGGCCCCGCAGATCTGGCGTGACTACGGGTAGCAGGTGCCCGATAGCTACGCAGCTCCAAGCTTGTACTGAGGAGAAAACAAGGCCTGCCGGAGCGGTTGGCTCTACTGTTGGAGCCGGTTCAAACGACGATTTAAAAAACTGATCAGCGTCGCAGTGCTGATGCTTAGCGGATAGTAGCGCTTTGCCTTTAGGCCACGTAGTAGCCCGGGTCGGCTCCTCTGTGGTGTGCTCGTGCTGGTGCAACGCCAGCACCCACGCATCAGGCAGCAGCACCCGCACAAAGCACAGGAGCAGCACTAAAGCCAGACGTGAACGAAGGGCATGCATTTGCAACAACGTATCAGGTAGTGGCAAATGTATAAGTAAAAACGATTCCTGGCAGTCTTTTATCTATAAAAATTATGTCGTCACAAAACGGTAATTTCTAGTTAATTACCGGGAAATAATACAATATTAATTTTGCGGGTGTAACTCTAACTGAAAATTGTTATGAAATCATTCGCCCTCCGTGTAGTGCGGCAACTGGCCCGGAGCCTTCGTCGCCCCAGTCGTCCGGAATCCACAGATGACACAGTTCCGCTGTTTATCTAAGTGAATACGATTTAACGCTTATTTAAGGCATATTATCAGGGCAGTAGTTACTTTGTGTAGCTGGCGGCAGGTCGAATCCCTGCTGCTATTAGCGGGCTCGCAGGGCAGAACGAGGGCGTTGGTCGAGGAAGAAGTGGGAGTGGGCTAAATAGAACTTTATCAGGAAAGCGCCGGTTCTACCTTTGCGCAAGTTAGCCAGGTAGATAGGTTGGCTTTCTGCTTTAGTTATGTTTTCTGCTCTAAATTCTGTTGCGGCTCAGATTGAGCCCGATTTCCAGCTTATTCGGTGGGAATGGGCGGGGCCTATTGTCCGGGAAGATTTTCGGGCAGCCTTTGAGAAGCTGGTGGCCTGCTCTACTGCCCACGGTGTTACCCGTTGGCTGGCCGATATTTCCCGGATGCCACCGGTAGGTATTGATGAGCAGGCTTGGCTAAGTGAAATGTGGATGGAGCAGTTTGCGGCCGCCGGCATTCGGGCGGTGGCGGTTATCGAGCCCATTGCTCTGCATAACCAGCTGGTAGTGGAAAGCATACTGGCCGACGGCCGCCGCTACACCCGGACCGAAATCCAGTTCTTCTCCGATATTCCGGCCGCTCTCGACTGGCTTGCCGGCTCCGATCAGCAGGCCCAGCAGCTGGAGGCCCGCTGGGAGCAGCACAAAGCCCAGGGTGAGTAGCGCGCGGAGCGCATGCCGCCGGAATAGGGAAAAAGCAAGCTGCCACGGCAGGATAAAACTAGTGGGCCGGCTGCCGCACTGGAGCACAGAGGCCTTTTGCGTGCTTAGAAAAATGAAAGCCAATGGCTGAGCTTTCGTGCTGGGAATTAGATCATAACGCTTGGTCCGCCAAAAGATACAATTAACCGGGTTTTTACCCTAGGTAAACGATTTTCCCGCGCCAGTCCCTACACGGGGTTGTACTATTGACTTATAATCTGCCTGAGCGGCAGCCAAGCGTGCGGGGTATTATGACTATGATGGCTAAGATGCGGCGTAGGAACGACTGTTTCCAGATTATGTATGATTCGGCTCACTGCCTGCTTCAGCTGCAGTGGCTGGCGCTGTCGCCCATGCACCTGGCCAAGGATTGCCTGCTCGATGCCCTGCGGCTGGTGCAGCGCCAGGGCGTGCAGCGGGTGCTCCTGAATCTGGATGGCATGCCCGAGCTATCGGCCCTGGATGCGTACTTGCTGGAAACCAATCTGCTGCTGGCCTTGCCGGCATTATCGGTGCAGCAGGTGGCCCTGGTCCTCACGTCTTATATGCAGCACCAGCTGCTGCTGGAGAGCAGCCTGCGGCAGCCTCCTTTTGATATTCAGGTGTTCGACGATGCGGAAACCGCGCTGGACTGGCTGCAGCAGTCTGCCATGCTGCCAGCGCCGCTTTCGTCCGGGCGTTAGCTTAATCGGGGCTGCCGGGGGCCGGAAACTCATGAGTTGACCTGAACGGGCTGTCAAGCTGACAGCCGCCGCCGGGGTGGAACAAGGTTTGAAACGACGGGCTTTAACTGATGGGTCGGCCACTAGGCTGGCAGATCGTCATAGTTTTCGGTTTCATTCAACTTTCCTACCCTGTTATGCAAGAGAAAGGTAGCATCTCGATTCATACCGAGAATATCTTCCCCATCATCAAAAAGTTCCTGTACTCCGACCACGAGATTTTCTTGCGTGAGTTGGTCAGCAACGCCGTGGATGCCACCCAGAAGCTGAAAAGCCTGGGCCAGCTGGGCGAGTTCAAGGGCGAGCTGGGCGAGCTGAAGGTGAAAGTGAGCGTGGATAAGGAAGCCCGCACCATTACCATCTCCGACCGTGGCCTGGGCATGACGGCCGAGGAAATCAAGAAGTACATCAACCAGATTGCCTTCTCCGGGGCCACCGAGTTTGTGGAGAAGTATAAGGAGAAGGATGCCGCCGCCAAAGACCAGATCATCGGTCAGTTCGGCCTGGGCTTCTACTCGGCTTTTATGGTAGCCAAGGAGGTGGAAATTTTCTCCAAAAGCTACAAGGAAGGCACTGAGGGCGCCCACTGGATCTGCGACGGTAGCACGGAGTTCAGCCTGGAAACCACTGAGAAAGCTGAGCGGGGCACCGACGTAGTGCTGCACGTAGCCGAAGACTCAGACGAGTTTCTGGAGGCTGCTCGCCTGAAGGGGATTCTCAATAAATACTGCAAGTTCCTGCCGGTTGAAATTGAGTTCGAGGGTGAGGTCATTAACCAGACCGCTCCCATCTGGACCAAGCAGCCCTCGGAGCTGACCGACGAGGACTACACCAAGTTCTACCAGGAGCTGTATCCTTTCTCGGAGCCGCCGCTGTTCTGGATTCACCTCAACGTGGACTACCCCTTCAATCTGACGGGTATCCTGTACTTCCCGAAGGTGAAGGACGAGCTGCAGCTGCAGCGCAACAAAATTCAGCTGTACTCGCGCCAGGTATTTATCACCGATGAGGTGAAGGACGTGGTACCCGAGTTCCTGATGCTGCTGCACGGCGTTATCGACTCGCCGGACATTCCGCTGAACGTGTCGCGTAGCTTCCTGCAGGCCGACGCCAACGTGCGCAAAATCAATACCTACGTCACCAAAAAGGTGGCCGACAAGCTGGCCGAGCTTTTCCGTAAGGACCGCACGGGCTTCGAGGAGAAGTGGTCGGATATCGGGCTGTTTGTGAAGTACGGCATGCTCTCCGATGATAAGTTCTACGACAAGGCCAAGGACTTTGCCCTGGTGCAGAACACGGCAGGCAAGTATTTCACCCTGAGTGAGTACCAGGAGTTTGTTCAGGCCAACCAGAAGGATAAGAACGAGCAAACCGTAGTGCTGTACACCACCGACCCAGAGGCCCAGCACGCCTATGTGCAGGCGGCCACGGAGCGCGGCTACGATGTGCTCAAACTCGATGCTGTGCTCGACCCCCACTTCATTGGGCAGCTGGAGCAGAAGCTGGAAAAAACCACCTTTAAGCGCGTAGATGCCGACACCGTCAGCAAGCTGATCGAGAAGGAGGAAACCACCGAGAGCGTGCTCAGCGACGACGACAAAACCCGGCTCCAGGACGTGTTCAAAGAGGCTATCAGCAATGAGCACATGCACGTACAGGTGGAGGCATTGTCGCCCCAGGACGCGCCGGTTATCATTACCCTGCCCGAGTTTATGCGCCGCATGAAGGATATGCAGCGGGTAGGCGGCGGAGGCGGCATGCAGATGTTCGGCTCCCTGCCTGACTCCTACACCGTGAGCGTGAATGCCAACCACCCCATAGCCCTGCGCGTGCTGCAGGCCGAGGGCGAGGCTGGCTCCAAGCTGGCTCGGCAGGCGTTCGACCTGGCATTGCTGGCTCAGGGCATGCTCAAGGGTGAGGCACTAACCGCGTTTGTGAAGCGCAGCGCCGATCTGCTGGCGGCTGAGTAGTCTTAGAAAGTCTAAAGAGTTATAATTAGTACAAAAACCCTGGTGGCCTCGGCCATCGGGGTTTTTTGGTTTTGGTGGGGTAGCGCCTATCTAGGCCAGCTTTGTGTTCCTTACTCAGTTATTGGGCTGCCTCGTCACTCTCCCTGGTGGGCACCAAATCCCTTTATCTTTACGTTCGATGCTGCGAATCCTCCAGCCGATTACTGTCATGCGTTTGTTCCGTTCTTGCCTGCTGCTGGCTTTGCTGGCCGTGGGGGCCTGCTCCAAGAAAACAGTCTCCTTTAACAGCCGTCCGGACCAGGTTGGGTCGTTGGCCGTGGCCGATAGCCTGACAGCTGCCCGCGACACTACCGCCGCGCCCTCTCTCGACGCCAAGCGGGTAGCCCTGACCAAGGAGCAGGAGCGCGCCGCCAAAGAGAAGGAAAAGGCCGCCCAACGCAAGCCCCGCAAAAAGAAAAACATCTTTCTGGGCGAGCGAATCAAGAAAGCGTATGTGAAGTCGGGGCCGAAGGGAAAAAACCAGGTAATCGAAACGTTTTACTACCTCCGCACCTTCCAGCAACCTAATCAGTACGCCCCGGCCCGCTACATTTTCGACCCTAAAAAGCGCCGCATTTTTAAGGCTGCCCCGGGGGAAATAGATGGCACCCAGGTAAAGGTGCTGCACGGGCCGTACAAGAAAATGCAGGGTGGTAAAGTGGTGGAAACCGGGTTTTACGCCGTGGGCACGCGCCATCTGCGCTGGGAGAAATTCACCCGCGACAATATCCTGCTCAGCAAAACCCACTACGAAAAGGGTTTCCCGCGCGACGCCAACGTCACGTACTACGATGCGGCGCAGAAGCAGGTAAAAGAGGTTATACCCTACGTAAACGGCAAGCTGGAGGGCGACTACGTGCGCTACAACGAAAACGGACAGCTGGAGTGGGTAGGACAGTTCGAGAACGGTAAGCGGGTAGGAACCTGGAGCCGCTACTGGGGTTTCCGCAACACCCGTAACCGCCTCCGCTACGAGTACGAGTACGGCGAATCGGGCTACGAGCCGGAAGTAGCCGAGCCCGTGCTGGTAAAGGAATACAACCGCAACGGCGTCGCTATATTCGAGAAAGACAAGTTCGATAACCGCGGCAAACCCGACACGGCCCGTCCCGGTCTGCGGTAGTGTAGCGGCGAAATAGAGAAGAGGTGCGCTTGACGCCCGGCCACCCCGTTGGGTTAGCTGACTGCTAAGCGCACCTCTTCTCCTATTTCACCACCTAATAAAAGGCGTCCTCGAAATGCTCGATGCGCAGGCCATCGGCGGCCGGCAGCAGGGCCACGATATCAAAACGAATGTCGCCGGTCCAGGCCAACTCTTCCTGCACCTGCTCGGCGGCCAACCGTAACAGTTGGCGTTTTCGCTCCGTGACAAACTCCTCGGGGTGGCCATACTGCACGGAGGAGCGGGTTTTCACTTCAACAAAAACCAGCAGCTGTTGCCCCTGCCGTACAATCAGGTCCACCTCGGCGCGCCTGTAGCGGTAGTTGCGGTGCACGAGCTGGTAGCCCCGCGCAAGCAGGTAGCGAAGGGCCGCTTCTTCGCCCTCGTGGCCAAGTTGGTGGGAGGCAATCAGCATCTGGCAGAGAGTAGGTAAGGGAAGCGGTAGTCAGGAATAGATAGTCTGGCTTGGGACTAAATCTAGTACCTTTGCACGGTTTCAGCTGGGCTGGCAATCTGGTTGCTGGTGGATATTTCACCGGTAAAGAGGAGCTTGCCAGCGCTGATAAAAGCCTGATAGCAAGCTGCCTGTGTTCAAAGCAGGTAGTTGCTTGGTGGGCACCAGATTTCTGTTCTTTTCTGCTCTACGCCATGACTATATATTCTGCTTGCGCTGGTCCGGAGCCTACGGGTGATACTCCGGTTCCCACGGAAGTTACCCCCGCGGCCGTCAACCAAAACCGCCAGATTGAGGTGCGGCGCCTGGGCATGGTGGAGTACCAGCCCACCTGGGCGCTCCAGGAGCAGTTGCTGGCCGATACTCTGGCCCTGAAAGCCCTTAACCGCCAGGCGCTGGAAGCAGGGCTACCCCCGCAGCCTATCCCTAACTACCTGCTGCTCTGCGAGCACCCGCACGTTTATACCCTTGGTAAGAGCGGTAAGCCCGAGCACTTGCTGCTCGATGAAGCTGGCTTGGCTGCCCATGCGGCCACCTTCCACCGCATCAACCGCGGCGGCGACATCACGTACCACGGCCCCGGCCAGCTGGTAGGCTACCCCATCCTCGACCTCGATAACTTCTTCACCGATATTCACCGCTACCTGCGTGTGCTGGAAGAAGCCGTCATTCTGACCCTGGCCGATTACGGAGTGCGTGCCGGCCGTATTGCCGGGCTCACCGGCGTCTGGATTGATTTCGAGGAAGGAGCCCTTAATCCACGCAAGATTTGCGCCCTGGGTGTGAAATGCAGCCGCTGGGTAACCATGCACGGCTTTGCCCTCAACGTTACAACCAACCTTTCGTACTTCGGTCACATCGTTCCCTGCGGCATCACGGATAAAGCCGTAACCTCTCTGGCACAGGAATTGGGTCGGGCGGTTGCCGTTGCGGAAGTGCATGACCGTTTACTACCGCATCTGGCCCGCCTGCTGGAAGCCGAGATGTACGTCAACAGCTGATTCATGAAAAAAGACATCGTTTTTGACCCCGTTGAAGGAGTGTCAGTTGCCGTAGTTCCGGACGACGCGGCCGGCCAAGCCGAAAATGAACTGGGCTGGCAGGTGTACCTGCTCAACCACAACGACTTCGCCCTGCATAATGTCATCGTCAGCTCCAACGGGTACGGCACCAGCCCGGAGGGGGAGCCCATTCGCACCTCTACCCTCCGCCACGTAATGCTGGAAGTAGAGCCGCGCGCGGCAGTAGCCATCGAGCCTATTGATCCGGCTCTGTTTCACCTGAATAATCAGTATTGGGTGAGCTACTACGTGGGGGACAAAATCCTCGATAAAAAATTCATTTTCGTACCCGACTCCATCACCGCTGATAACCTGACATCTATCGCGCTGCTTCAGCGGCCGGGTGTGCTGCATAGTTAGGCGTACCTTTGCGTTTCCATTTTCGGTCCTGGTTCGGGGCTATTTTACCGTAAGAGTCAATCTGCAATGAATGCACTCGGAATTCAGTTGGGTTTGTCGTCCCTGTGGGCGTTTCTGGTGGCATTGTTCGCCGTTCCGTCCATTATCTACATCGCCCACCTGAAAAATATGCTCGATACGCCCAACGTACGGACCGTGCACGAGTCGCTGACTCCGCGGTTGGGTGGGGTAGCAGTATTTGCCGGGTTTATGTCGGCGCTTACCATCTTCGCCCCCCTCAACAATGGGGTGCAGCAGCTGTTGGCGGGATGCATTGTGTTGTTTTTTGTGGGTCTGAAAGATGACCTGGTTAGCATTTCGGTATCCAAGAAGTTTATTGGTCAGCTTCTGGCCACGGGCATCGTCATGATTATGGCCGATGTGCGGATTACCAGCTTTCAGGGAATCCTGGGGGTAGGGGAGCTGCCCATTGGTATCAGCTACGCCTTCACCTTCTTCGCCATCGTGGGTATTACCAACGCCATCAATCTCATTGATGGCCTAGACGGCCTGGCCGGCTCCATTGTCTTGATTATCGTTAGCACCTACGGCTACTATTTTTATCAGTACGGCGGCGACCAGTTTGGCAACTACGTGTTTGTTTCGGTCTGTGTAATAGGTGGCATCCTAGGATTTCTGCGCTACAACTTCCACAAAGCCACCATTTTCATGGGCGACACGGGCTCCCTGGTATGCGGCTTCATTGTATCTATCCTAACCATTCAGTTCATTGAGATGGGGCTGAAAGTGGGACAGCCATTCGCCTCTTCCGCCCCATCCGTTGCCGTTGGTATTCTGTTTGTGCCCCTGTTCGATACGCTGCGGGTATTTATTGTTCGTATGATGGCCGGCCGCTCGCCGTTTTCGCCGGATAAAAACCACGTGCATCACCGCATTCTGGCCATGGGCTTCCAGCAAATCAGCACAGTAATCCTGCTGGGGCTGCTTAACGTGGTTGTTATCCTGTTCGTAATCAATTTCGCCTACCTAGGCAATACGCTGCTGATCTGCGCGCTGGTAGCGTTTTCTTTGGTGTTGAGCGTTTTCCTGGGCGTGTACCACAGCCGGGCCGAGCGCCAGCGGGTAGCCTCTAATTAGTTTTCTTAGCCCTGTGCTCTTCCGTGCGTAGCAGCCGTTTTCGTCTGGTCCTGGTCTTGCTTTGGGTAGCGTGCCTGAGCTGGCTGCCACGGTTGTCGAAGGCAGCCGAATACCGGCCCCTGCCCCCAACTCCCCGGGCCGGCCTCACCCAGGACTGGCTGATTTACGACGAAGCTCGTAACCGCCTGGTTCTCTACCTCTCCGACTACCACGCCCCCACCCGAGCCTATTACCAGTGGCTGTCCATCAGACCTGGAAAGGCCCTGCCCATCACGTTTACGGCCCGCGCGAATCTCAGCCTGTTCCTAGACAATCGGCTGGTTTTTACCGCGCACGCTCCTGCGTCCTACACCGTTGATCTGGCCAAGCTGCTACCTGCTGGGAGTGTTGCCGGTCCTCATCTGCTCTGCGTATGGCAGCCGGATGGTTCGCCCAACCTGCCATCTTTCGTGAATGCCGTACCCGCTACCCCCCCTCGGGTCGGGAAGGCCAGCCCGCCACTGCTGGCAGCTGCCCCTCGCCCGCGTGGACACCAGGGCCAGAATGTTTTTGTAGGGTTTCTGCTATTCATCGGGCTATGCTATGGTAGCCTGCGCGCCTCCTACCAGCCCGGCTTTGCCCGTATCTATCAGCTGGAAGGACTTTGGGGCAAAGGGTCCACGGAGCAGGATTTCCTGATTAAGCCTACCCTTACCTGGCTGAACCTGGGACTGGTGCTGCTCTTTGCCCTGTCGTTTGCGCTTCTGCTGGTGGCTATCCATACCAATATTCAAAGCATTGTTATCCTGCGTCAGCTCTTCGACGTGGCTGAGTCGGCAATTGTAGTGCGGGTGCTGCTCTACACGGCGCTGGTTGCCGGTTTCGTGCTGGGGAAATACCTGTTTCTGGAGCTGCTGGGATATATTTTCGACGTGACGGAACTGGTCACCATTCAGTACCGCGAGTTTATTCGCACTATTCTGTTCATGGGTCTGTTTCTGCCCGTTGTCATGCTGCTATACCTGGGGCTAAATCAGCGCCTGCCAGAAACTGTGTTGTGGGTATCCAATGGGGTGGTTTCCTTGCTGTTGATTGGCACGGTGGTACGTGTAGCGCGTACACTTCATCATAAGACTTCGCTGCTGAATCTGCATTTGTTTTCGTACCTTTGCGCCACAGAAGTGATTCCTTTGATCATTCTGCTTAAGCTGATCGTTTTTACTTACTGAAGCACCTTTTGCCGGCCTGCACCGGCCTTGCCCGCAACGCCCCCTTATCGCCTTAGATTTACCTTTTTCCTACCTTATGGCCGAGAGCAAAGACAAACCGGGGACGGGCCGTCATGCCAAGCGCATCTCCAGCATACTTGTCACCCAGCCAAAGCCCTCGAACGACGTTTCCCCCTACTTTTCTATTGCCGAGAAATACGGTATTAAAGTAGATTTCCGGGAGTTCATTGAGGTTCAGCCGGTTTCCTACAAGGATTTCCGGAAAGAGAAAGTCAACATTCAGGAGCATACGGCCATCATTTTCACTAGCCGTAATGCCGTTGACCATTTCTTCCGTATTTGTCAGGAGGCTAAAATTGAGATGCCTGCCGAAATGAAGTATTTCTGCATCTCGGAGCAAACGGCCAATTACCTGCAGAAGTACATTGTGCTGCGCAAGCGCAAGCTGTTCGTTGGTCAGCGCACGGCCGCCGACCTCTTCGACGTTATTAAGAAGCACAAGGGCGAAAAGTTCTTGTATCCCTGCTCCGACATCCGGAAGGATGATATTCCGGAGTTCATGCGGGCCAACGGCTTCAAATTCACCGAAGCCGTTATCTATCGTACCGTTGCCAGCGACCTGTCCGACCTCTCGGATGTGAAGTACGACTGCATTGCTTTCTTCAGCCCGTCAGGGATTAGCTCCCTGTTCATCAACTTCCCCGATTTCGAGCAGAACGGTACGCGTATTGCCGCCTTTGGCCCTACTACGGCCAAGGCTGTAGTAGAAGCAGGGCTGGAGCTAGACATTGAGGCACCCCAACCCAACGCCCCTTCCATGACGGGGGCCATTGAGGCGTACATTCGCCTGCACCACGGCGCCGACCCGGTTAAGGAGAAAAAGAACGCTAAGTAAACTAGCTGAGTTATAGGGAAAGAGGAGCAGCCACTACTGCTCCTCTTGCGTATATGCCGTGAAATGTTGGAGGGAGTTTTTCGTTACATTTGAAAACGCCCTGCCAGCGCTCTTTTCATCTGTTCCCGGCTTGTCGTCAATCGTTATGAAGAGAACTATACTTTGCGCTTGTGCGGCTTTGCTGGTGGGCAAAGCGGTAGCTCAGCAGCAACCGCAATTCAGCCATTACGGATTTAATGGCTTGAATTTGAATCCGGCGTACGCAGGGGTAAAAGGTTACGGTGAGGTGACAGCTCTCGGCCGTGTTCAGTACTTCGGTTACGACGGCACCTTTGATGAAGGAGGTTCCCCTACTACTGCTTCCTTAACCATCTCCCTGCCGGTTCCCGCTCTGGCCGGTGGCGTAGGGATTGGTATCTACCGCGACAAGATAGCGCAGTTGAATACTACCAATCTGCAGCTGTCCTATTCGCGGCACATCACCATCGGTGAAGGAACTTTGGGGCTTGGAGTGCAGGGAGTCTTTAATAATATCTACCAAGGCAATTATCGTCCGAATGAGCGGGACGATATTTATGTGCCGAAGGAGGGCTCAGATGGGAAAATGGATGTTGGAGCCGGGGTATGGTACGAGTCACCTAAGCTGTATGCTGGCCTGAGTGTCAATAATTTACTTCGTGCAGGGTACAAGTTCAATAGCCAGGTAGCAGCTAGTGGTCGTTCGGCCCGATATTTGAATGAGAACCATGCCTATCTGACGGCAGGGGTCAATGTTGATTTGACTTCCTCTATTGTTCTAACCCCGACGGCACTTGTGAAGATGGTTTTACCGGGTAAATTCGGAGATGACGACAAGTTTTCGCTGCGCAACAACTCGTATGAGGTAGGAGCCAGAGCAACAGTCAACGATCGGTATTGGGGAGGATTGGGGTACCGGACTGGGGACGCTTTTACCGCTTTGGGAGGCATCAGCTTTGCGAAAGACAACGCCCTTAGGTTGGGACTAGCTTACGACTTAATTGCATTTGGCCAAGGTGCGAAGGCGTCCAGCTCATTTGAGGTAATGCTTGGCTACCGTTTGCCAAAGCCTGGACCGAAATTGAGACCTGCTATTCGCACTCCACGGTACAGCTTCTAATTTTTTAGGGCATTTTATGCATGAATAGCCATTCAACGATTGTTTGCCTATTCTGCCAAGAGTGCCTATTCAATAAAACATCTGCCTTCTTCGTTAAGCAGGTTGTGAAAGTGATTCGTAGACAAACTGTTACTGTTGGCCGATTGGCTTGTTTGCGAGCAGATGTTTCACTAGATTTGCCAGCTCAGAAAATTGTAATCTTTGGGTATCGCCGCCTAGACAGTCTTTTTCTTTCTCACATGAACAAGTTTCTCGTATTGCCTCTCGTCGCGCTTTCGACGCTTATCCTGGGGGGCTGTGGTTTTGGTAAAGGACCGCAAGGCGACCTGGTAGGGGCGGAGGACCGTCCGGAGTTCAATCCTCAGGAGGTACCGTTCGGAATGGTGCCTTGCCCCGGTGGCACGTTCCATATGGGCCAGACAGACCAGGATATTTCGGCCTCTATGGTGAACATGAACAAGCAGGTAACTATTGCCGGCTTCTACATGGACGAGACGGAAATTACCAACAACGAGTACCGTCAGTTTATGAATGCCATCCGGCAGGATTCCATTGACGTGCTCGGCGAGGAGTACGTTATGACGGAACTCTACCCGGATACCACGGTGTGGGTGCGCGACTTCACCTACCACATGGGTGACCCGCTGATGGAATACTACTACACCCACCCTGCCTTCGACGATTACCCGGTAGTAGGTGTTGACTGGTTTGCGGCCAAGTATTTCTGCAACTGGCGCACCAAGAACAAAAACGCAGCTAACGCTGAAGCCGGCCTGGCCCCAACCCCAAACTTCCGTCTGCCTTCGGAGGCCGAGTGGGAGTATGCTGCTCGTGGTGGCCGTGACCTGGCTACCTACCCCTGGGGCGGCCCCTACCTGCGGAACTCTAAAGGCTGCATGCTGGCTAACTTTAAGCCCGGCCGTGGCGACTACGCCTCCGATGGCTACGCCTACACATCCCCGGTTGGTGCTTTCTTCCCCAACGACTTTGGTCTGTACGACATGTCGGGCAACGTAGCCGAATGGTGCGACGATGCTTACATGGAAGCTTCAGTTCCGGTTGTGTGGGATATGAACCCCACCAACCCCGATGACAACGAGCCCCGCAAAGTGGTACGCGGCGGTTCCTGGAAAGACATTGCTTACTTCCTGGAAACGGGTACCCGTAACTTTGAATACCAGGACTCGGCACGCTCCTACATCGGTTTCCGCACGGCCATGATTCAGATTGGCATGGGCACCAACGGTAGCCTAGAATAATCCTGCACTACTTCGCGCTGCTCTCTTCCTTCGCTTTTCGAATTTTCACAATCACTCCAACTACCTTTTTTTTCAATTTTCTACAACATGGCAGCAAAGGGCGGTAACTTTTTCTACGATGTGGTAATGCCGAAAATCTACGGCATCGGGGCTGCAGTCGTAATTATCGGGGCTCTATTTAAAATTCTTCACTTGAAGGGCGCCGACGAAATGCTCATCGTTGGTCTGGGAACCGAAGCACTGATTTTCTTCCTGAGTGCCTTCCAGCCTAACCCCAAAGAGGTTGACTGGTCACTGGTATATCCGGAACTGAGCGAGGGGTACGATCCTTCTACCGGCAACCCGAGCTTCCGCACCAATGCCATCGACAACGGCGGCACGGGCCTGACCCGCAAGCTGGATGACATGCTGAAGGACGCTAACGTGACTCCCGAAGCTATTGCTTCGCTGGGCCAGGGCCTAAACCGCCTGAGCACTACTACCCAGCAGCTTTCTACCCTGGGCGATGCTACCAACGCTACCGAAGAGTACACCTCGAAAGTACGTTCGGCTGCTCAGTCCCTGGAGCGTATCAACGAAGCCTACTCTCATACGGCTCAGGCCATGACGGCTATGGCTGATGCTACGAATGATGCTCGTGAGTATCACGTACAGGTGCAGAACGTAACCAAAAACCTGGGCGCTCTGAACGCAGTGTACGAGATGGAACTGCAGGATGCTAACACGCACCTGAAGTCGATGAACAAGTTCTATGGCACCCTGACCCAGGCCATGGAGAACCTGACGGAAGCTGGTAAGGAAACGGATCAGTTCAAGCAGGAAGTAACCAGCCTGACTTCGAATCTGAGCTCGCTCAACCGCGTGTACGGCAACATGCTGAACGCAATGCGCGCCACCAACTAAGTATTGTCAGGTTTGCAGTGATAGTGCCTGAACTGGTTTCAGGCGCTCTTCTTCCTACACGGTAGTTATAGACACAGAGAGATACGATGGCGGGAGCAAAAGAGACTCCGCGGCAGAAGATGATTGGCATGATGTACTTGGTACTGACTGCTCTTCTTGCCCTACAAGTAAATTCAGCTATTCTGCTGAAGTTTAAATTTCTAGATGACAGTCTCATCGGTGTAAACGATAAGACTGCCAAAACCAACCAGGGTGCTGTTAAAGGCATTGAAGCGGTTGTAGTGCGTAACCGTAACCAAGCAAAGGACCTTGCTATCCTGAAGCAGGGCGAAACAGTGCGGGAGCGGACGGCCAAAATGGTCGCTTACTTACGCGAAATCCGCACGAAGCTGCTGGACGCTACCGAGAACAAAAACAAGAACGAGTACAAGAACATGGAGGCCTCCGACAAAGTGGCCAACGTGATGCTTGGCGGAGCCGGCAGCCGCAACGGCCTAGGCTACAAGCTGAAGGAAGAGTTGAACTCTTACGCTTCGGACCTGCAGAAAATCGTTCCTGGCTTTGCTGCACCGGCTCTGGCTCTGGATGCCAAGGACGATCCAGGCGTAACTCCGGATCAGAAGACTAAAGATTTTGCCCAGCTCAACTTCGAGAACACCCCGGTAGTAGCGGCCCTGGCCGTACTGTCGCAGAAGGAAACGGAAGTTCTCAAATACGAAGCTGACGCTCTGAACAAACTCGCGGCTCAGGTAGGTGCTACCACCATTGTGTTCGATAAAATCGGGGCTTTCGCCAGCGCTGAGTCGAATACGGTTGCTGCCGGCACGAAGTACAAAGCTGAGCTTTTCCTCACTGCTTCCGCTTCGGATCTGCGCCCCTCGATGACTCTGAACGGCTCCCCGCTGTCGGTAGGTCCTGATGGCAAAGGTAAGGTAGAGTTTACGGCCCGGCCCGGCTCTTTCGATGCTTCAGGCAACGCTAAAGCTCAATGGACCGGTACTATCCGCTTCAAGCAGAACGGCCGCGACACGACTTTCACGGTGAAGGTTCCTTATACCGTGACCAAGCCCGTAATGCAGATTCAGTCGGCTTCGGTACAGGCTCTTTATTTCAAGTGCGGCAACAAGCTGAGCGTACAGGTACCCGCACTGGGCGCCCAGTACGAGCCTAGCTTCTCGGCTTCCGGCGCTGCTACCATCAAAGGTTCGGCCAAGGGTGAAGTGACCCTGGTGCCCAACTCGCGGGAGGTAACCCTGAATGTAAGCAGCGGTGGCAACCCCATCGGTTCGCAAACCTTCCAGGTGCGTCCGATTCCGAAGCCCGAAATCAAATGCGTAGTAGGTGGCCGTGAGGCTAACGAAAAGCAAGGTACCCCGATTACAGCCGTTCGTAACCTGCAACTGCGGGCTGTAGCTGACGCTGGTTTCGCTACCTTCCTGCCTGATGATGCCCGTTTCCGCGTAACCCGCTATGAGGTGATTCTGGTTCGCGGCAAGCGCCCAGCCATGCCGCCCCGTACGATCAATGGCCCCACGGCTGACCTAAGCGATGTAGTAAACTCGGCTCGCGAAGGCGACCGTCTGTACATTGAAGTAAAGGAAGTACAGCGCATGAACTTCCAGGGTAACACGGAGCAGGTTAGCGTTTCCAAGACCTTCAATATTCCGCTGCTGTAAGCGTTACTAGTTCTGAACTATCCGTCGCGCTTTTTTGATTACTCAGGTATGAACAAATTCCTCTCCTTCGCCGCCCTGACGGCCGGCCTGACGCTGTCGGTGGCAGCCTCGGCTCAGGAACAAGCTACCACCGCGACCAGCAATGGATCGTATCGGCCGATTCCGAACTCGGACATCATGTTTCGCAAGACCATCTGGCGTGCGGTTGACCTGCGTGAAAAGCAGAATAAGCCCATGTTCTCAGAGGGTAAGGAAATCAGCCGTGTAATCCTAGATGCTGTAAAGCGTGGAGAGCTGCAAGCCTACCGCAACGACTCGTTGACGACTACTCTTTCCTCAACGGAGGTAGTTTCCAATATGTCGTACGCAGAGGCTAGTGCCGGGCTGAGCGATGAAGAGAAAGCCGCTGGCTTCTCGGACAGCGACTTGGGAGGTAGCGACGACGGATGGGGAGCACCCGCACCTAAAAAAGGGAAAGGTGGCAAAACCACGGCAAAAGCTGCTCCGAAACCAGTGGCACCGCCTAGCTACGAGTACCGTCCGAAGGATATCTATCAGATGGAAATCAAGGAGGATATGATCTTCGACAAGAAACGGTCGCGGATGTATCACGATATTAAATGTATCGGCCTTCTGGTTCCCTCTACCTTGGCTTCTAACACCTCGGGGATTGAAAAGCCCATCGGCTACTTCAAATACAGCGACCTGGTTCGCGTGTTCCGAGCTAATCCGGATAAAGCCATTTGGTTTAACCCGCAGAACGATGCTCAGCACAAGAACTTAGCCGATGCCTTTGAGCTGTGGTTGTTCAACTCCTACATCGTAAAGGTTTCTAACCCCAACGATGCGCGTCTGGACGAAGTATATGGTGGTCAGCAGCAAGGTATCCTTGCCTCGCAGCAAGCTGCTTCGGACCTGATTGAGTACGAATACAACCTGTGGAGTTTCTAAACCACAGAACACAAGCAACAAAAAGCCCCAACCAAATTTGGTTGGGGCTTTTTGTTGCTATCTGATAAGGCCAACTCAGGAAATAGCTGAATCGGTCTGCTCCTCTTGATTGAAGTAGTCGAGCAGGATGCGAGCCTTGGCTTTTCCAACCTCAGCAGTCAGCTCAGACTCGGTTAGCTCTTTGATTTTCTTGACGGATTTAAACTTGGTCAGGAGCTTATCGGCCGTTATCGGGCCCAGACCCTTTACGTCGGTTAGTTCCGTTTTTAGGGTAGCCGCATCCCGACGGCTGCGGTGAAACGTAATGCCGAAACGGTGCGCCTCGTCGCGCATGCGCTGGATAAGGCGCAGTGTTTCGCTCTTTTTGTCGATGTAGAGGGGTAGGGGGTCGTTGGGTACGTAGATTTCCTCCAGCCGCTTAGCAATGCCAATGATGGGAATCTGACCCCATAGGTTGAGGTCTTTGAGGGCCTTCACCCCCATGCCTAACTGGCCTTTCCCCCCGTCCACAATAATAAGCTGGGGTAGGCTGGCCCCCTCTTCCAGCAGCCGCCGGTAACGACGCGTTACAATCTCGTACATCGAGTCGAAGTCGTTGGGACCAACTACCGTTTTGATGTGGAAGTGACGGTAATCTTTTTTGCTGGGCTTGGCGTTGCGGAAGCAGACCATAGCAGCCACCGGGTTGTCGCCCTGGAAGTTGGAGTTGTCGAAGCATTCAATGTGCTTAGGTAGCTCCGTCAGGCGCAAATCCTTCTTCATGGTTTCCATGATGCGCACCTCATTCAGGTCCTTGCTCCGGTCGTTCATGCTTTCCTTTTCCTTGCGTAGGTAAAGCACATTCTTAATGCTGAGCTCGAGCAGCTTGCGCTTGTCCCCAATCTGGGGCTGAGTGATGCTGACTCCTGGGAGGGGTAGGGCCGGCACGGGAACATTGGTCAGTATTTCCCTGGACTGGCTTTCAAACTCCTCCCGCATCTGCATGATCATGGGGGCCAGAATCTCATCGTCGGGCTCATCCAGCTTCTTCTGCACCTCCACAGATTGCGTGAGAATAATGCTGCCGTTCATCACCTTGAGATAGTTGATGAAGGCTGATTTCTCGTTGGAGGCAATGCTGAACACGTCAATGTTGGTGAGGTTGGCATTGACGATGGTGCTCTTGGCCTGAAACTCATCGAGCTTATCCAGCTTTTGCTTGAGCTGGTGGGCCAACTCGTACTGCTGCTCCTGGGCAGCCTGCATCATTTTCTCGCGGAAATACTGTTTCGGCAGACGCAGGTCGCCGTTCAGAATCTGCCGGATCTGCTGGATATACTGCGAGTAAGTTTCCTCATCCTGCAGCCCCTCACAGGGGCCCTTGCAGTTACCTAGGTGATACTCCAGACACACCTTGAACTTGCCTGCCTCCACGTTCTGGGGCGAGAGGTTATACGTGCAGGTGCGCAGCGGATACAGGGCTCGGATGAGTTCCAGCAGCAAGTTCATGCCGGTTACGTTGGCATAGGGGCCGTAGTAGCGGCCGTCGCCGGGGCGTTTGTTGCGGGTTGGGATAAGGCGTGGGAACCGTTCGTTGGTCAGCAGCAGGTAGGGGTAGGTCTTGCCATCCTTCAGCAGGATGTTATACTTGGGCTGATGCTGCTTGATCAGGTTGTTCTCCAGCAGAAACGCATCCGATTCCGAATCGACGATCGTGAACTCAATGCGCCGGATGTTCTTGACCAGCTGCTGGGTTTTCTTGTTGTGGTCCTGCTTGGTAAAGTAGCTGCTCACGCGCTTGCGGATATCTACCGCTTTACCTACGTAAATGATGGTATCCTCGTCTCCGAAGTATTTATAGATACCGGGCCGGTGCGGGAGTTGGCGAATTTGTTCTTGCAGGTGTTCGGAAGCGGCCATAAAATCGCTGATTAGCGCTGATTAACTAGGTGTTGCTGGTTGCCACAGATGGGGAAGGCGCAACCAGTGAGCTTGTCTTGCTGAGGTACGCAGCAGGTTTACGCAGAGGTTCGCTCTGAAAGTAGCTGTGCCATGTTCACAACAAAAAATGTGGCCGGGAGGTCCCAGCCACATTTCCAAAAATCGGTGAAATCACGTCAACCGGCGCTACTTAGTGGCGCTTAGATGTCTTCCTCGTTGAGATCTTCCAGCTCTACCTGGTTCAGCTTCTGTTCGTAAGGAATAGTATCGCGGGTGCCGGCCCCGTTGTAGTAGCGTGAGCAGTCAATCTCCACATCCAGAGGCTTGGCGGGCTTGGGGAAGGCTCCGGTATTGATGTCAATGGATTTGTCGGCGTAGGTTTTGCGCATGAACAGGCCGTAAATGGGCAGGGCCAGCCGTGACCCTTGCCCGTAGGCACCAGTCCGGAAGTGGATGCTCCGGTCCTCACCGCCTACCCACATACCGCACACCAAGTCCGGGGTCAGGCCCATAAACCAGCCGTCGGAGTAGTTGGAGGTAGTGCCCGTTTTGGCTCCCATTTCGTAGGGAAATTTAAAGCCATTTTTCAGGATGATGCTGGTGCCGCCCTGCTCCTCGGTGGCTCCGCGCAGCATATACGTCATCAGGTAAGCTGTTTCTTCGCTGAGGGCCTCGCGGGTTTGCGGCACAAACTCGCGCAGCACATTGCCGTTCTTGTCCTCGATGCGCGTTACCATCATCGGAGCCGTCCAGATGCCCTTGTTCACGAAGGTACTATAGGCCCCGGCCAGCTCGTAAATGCTTACATCAGAGGAACCGAACCCTACTGCTGGTACTGCTTCAATGGGCGAAGTAATACCCAGCCGCTTAGCGTAGCTAACTACGGTTTCCGGCCCGAGCTTTTGCACCAGCCAGGCCGTGATAGAGTTCATGGAGCGGGCCAGCGCCTGGCGCAGAGTAAATACGCGGCCGGAGTAGCTGCCTTCGAAGTTTTTAGGGGTGTAGGCAGGCCGGCCACGCTCAGCGGGGAAGGTGGTAGCTACGTCGGGCCGCTGGTAGCAGGGCGAGTAACCCTGGTCGATAGCGGCTACATACACGAAGGGTTTGAACGTAGAGCCCGGCTGACGCTTGCCCTGCTTGACGTGGTCGTACTTGATGTACTTGAAATTGATGCCCCCAACCCAGGCTTTTACCTGCCCGTTGAGCGGGTTCATGGCCATGAACCCGGAGTGCAGCAGCCGCTTGTAGTACGCCAGCGAGTCCATCGGCGACATCAGCACCTCCTTTTCGCCCCCATTCCAAGTAAACACCTTCATGCGGTACTTCTTGTTGAGGTAGTACTTGATGGAGTCCTTGTTGCCCTCGAACCGATTCGTGAGTGACCTATACCGTTCCGTGCGCTGAACAGCAGTAGAAAGGAAGTTCGGGATTACGCGGCCGTTTTCGTCGCGCCAGGGCTGCTGGCCTTTCCAGTGCGCATCAAACCACTTCTGCTGTAGCTTCATGTGCTCCGCTACGGCCGACTCCGCGTACTTCTGCATGCGCGAGTCGATGGTGGTATAGATTTTTAGCCCGTCGGCGTACAGGTCGTGGTCGGTTTCCTTGGCCCACTGGCGCAGCATTTTGCTTACCTCAACCCGGAAATAGGGAGCAATGCCCTCGTTCTGATTTTCAACATTGTAGCGCAGTACAATGGGCTTGAGCGTATCAGCCTGCAGGCTCTGGGCATCTAGGTAGCCGTATTTGTGCATCTGGCGGAGCACCCAGTTCCGGCGGGCGCGGGAACGGGCTGGATTAAACTTAGGGCTGAACCGCGACGGAGCATTCAGCACCCCGACTAGGGTAGCTGCCTCGGGCCGGGTCAGCTGCTTCGGCGACTTGCTAAAGAACGTTTTGGCTGCTGTATTAATACCGAATGCATTAGAGCCGTAATCGTTGGTGTTCAGATACATGCGCAAAATTTCGCGCTTAGTGTAGCTGCGCTCCAGCTGCACGGCCAAAATCCACTCTTTGGTTTTGGTAATTAGCATGCGCAGGCCCGGAATGTCGTTCAGCTTGCCGTCGTTCAAGTCATCACGCGTACGGAACAACACCTTGGCCAGCTGCTGGGTAAGCGTAGAGCCCCCGCCCCCGCTACCTCCCGTCAGCAGACCAGCCGCTACCCGGCCCGTGGCCTTGGGGTCAATGCCCGAGTGTTCCTCAAAACGGGCATCCTCGGTGGCAATCAAGGCATCTACCAGGTGTTGAGGCAAGTCTTCGTACTCGGCAGGGGTACGATTTTCCCGGAAGTACTTACCCATCAGCACCCCATCAGCCGAGTAGATTTCGGAGGCCAGTTCACTACGTGGGTTTTCGAGCGTCTTCAGGTTGGGCATGCGCCCAAACAGGTTCAGGAAGTTAACGCTGACCGCCAGCACATAGAGCGCCAGGCCCAGGGCTCCGGCGCCAAACAGCATCCACAGCAAACGGCTCCAGGCAGTGAAGCGCCCCGGCTGGTTGGTTTTTCGAAAAGAAGACTTTGACTTCGTGGCAGATTGAGCCATTGCAAGAGAACGTACTAGGGCTGCTAACTGATGCCCTACCCAATTACCGATAGGGTAGGGCATCAGTCAGCAGCTCAATCATTTATTTAGAGTAGCTCTGCTGATAGAAACGCTGATATTCCTCAGGGTTCTGGCTTTGCAGCAGGAGTGGCAAGTTATCAATACTGATGATGAGGGTTTGGTAACCCGCGCCCCGCAACTTGCTGAGCGGCGACTGAGGACCGCGCAGCTTAAGAGCATAGCTTTGGGCAATTTTGGCGGTGGGCAGCGGCTCAATAAGAACCAGTTCCTGCGTAGCCCCTAGCGCCTGCCGCCGTACCTGCAAGCTGCTGGACTTAAAGTAGCGCCCGTTATATGCCCCCAACTGCGTGACAATATCAGCCAAGGCTGGTGCATCCTGGGACAGCAGCAAAACTACAGCGTGGGCAGCGTTTACATTTACCTTGTATGGGGTAGCCGCCGGAGCACTTGGTACGGCAGCCGTGCTACTTGGGGCCGGAGCGGGGGTAGGGGGAGCGGATGTTGGAGTAGTAGGGTTGGGAGTAACCGCCGGCGTATTGCCCGTGGCAGGGGGCGCCAGCGGCGGGTTAGCGGCTACCGGTTTGGGAGCGGCCACCACCTTTTTGCCCCGTGCCCGCGCCTGCGCGGCGGCCATACGCGCTGCTTTGGCCTCATCTATCACCGGGGCAGGTACAGGAACGGAAACGGGCGCTGACGGCGTAACCGCCACGGAAGCCGGAACCTCGGTTGGTGCAGACGTGGGCGGTAGGCTGCCCGTAGTGGGCTCCGGGCGGGCTGGTACCGGTGTAGCGGCTGGTGTAGCGGAAGGAGTGGGGGTAGTGGCCGTAGCTGCCGGCTTCGGAGTGGCCGGAGCGGCTGGTGATTCGTTTTCTCCGTAGAAAATACGCATGCGGTTTTCTACTTCTCCAGGCCGGAACATAGACACCACCGGCTTATCCGTAGAAGCCAGGGCCCCGGTAATCTGGCCGTCTGCCTGCTGCTTGTAGGTGTTGAGCAGGGTAGCGGCCTGAGGTGCCAGCGGGCTTTCGGGGTAGTCCTGGTAGAACTTCTCTACCGCGGCTTTGGCGGTAAGCGGTGGCTGAGTCCGGATGGTAAGCAGCGTGTTGATAAACGCAATCCGATCGTTGAGGTCATTTTCCGGGTACTGCTGGCGGGCCCGGGCCAGCACGGCGGCCGATTTCTTGAAATCCTGATTTTTATAGAAAGCAAAGGCAGAATCAACCAGTACGGCCACCTTGGCATTGGCTACGGAGGTGCGCCGCAGGTACTCCGGATCAGCCACCAGCTTCGCGTAGGAAGAGTTGGGGTAGCCCTGGCGGAGGCGCTGGGCGTAGCCCTCGGCCTTTTCGGCATTGCCTTGCTCTTTATGTAGCAGGTAAAGAATATAAAGCGTTTCGGGGGCGTGCTGCCCCTGTGGGTAGCGCGTCAGCAGATTTTCATACGTCTCAATAGCCCGCGCCGGCTCCCGAAGCTGCTGGTTGTATATGCCACCCAGGGCGTACAAAGCCTCCTCGGTCTGGGCTGCCGATTGTTGCCGTTGCGCCTCGCTCAGCGGAATGTTCTGGCGGTACTGCTCCACAAGTGCCCGAACCTGTTGGGCTGGGTCTGGGGCAGAAGCCGGCACCGCGCCCAACCCTCCTGCTCCATTTACGGTAGTGCTGGCATTACCGGCAATGCTGACCGGTACGTTGCCTCCGCGGGCGGTAACCGGCGAGCTACTGGCCTGGCTGACTGTGCGCCAGTTATCCTGCAGCGGCCGGTCGCCCCAGCGCCGGATAAAATCGTTACGCGCTGTTCCCAGGGAGGTAGGGTTATCGAAGTACCATTTGATGCCGGTGTTACCCGCCAGAAAATCATCGGTATTTACCCCAGGCTGCAAATCCCGGCTCGCGCTGGTGCCCGTAAGCTGCTGTCCGGCGCGCTGCTCCTGCCGCGCCTGCTGAGCCGCCAGCTGCTCTGCCGCCCGGCGCTGAGCTTCCAACTCCGCCTGGGCGTAGGAAGTCAGGCGGGTGCGCAGGGTAGCCGAATCCAGCCGGGCCAGGGTCTGCAGGCTGTCCTGAGTTTCTATAATAGTCAGCTGCTGGGCAAAGTCCTTGAGCACAGCAGCCCGCTCCGAAATAGCGGCGTACTCGGGCGCCTCGCGCGGCAAGGCCTGCACCGTGCTGTCATAATAGGCCGCTGCAAGCCGGTACTTCTGCAGGTTTTCGTAGTAGATACGCCCGCTCAGCAAATAGACATAGGACTTTTGCGCGCGGTTGGCGGAAGGCGTACGTGCTGACTTCTCTAGCAAGGCCAGCGCCGCCGGGTAGCGCTGCTGGCGATACTCCAGCCGCGCCATTTCGTAGTAAATCTTGTCGCGGTACTCTTTGTTGTTGGCGTTTTTCAGCAGCTTGGCGAAGTACTTATCCAGCCGCACCCGGTCAGTTTGGTTTAGGTCCGACACCTGCCCTAGCATTAGCTTGCTAAAGAAATCCAGCTCGTAGGGCGGATTCTTTTTCAGAATCTGGTTGAGCTGAGCGTACGCCTTCTGGTCCTGGCCCTGGGTCTGGTAGAGCTGGGCCAGAATGTAGCGCGTCCGCGACTGTTCATTCTTCGGCTCAATGTAGGGAATGGCCTTCTCCAGGTTCTCAATGGCCCGGTCCTGTTCGCCAGTTAGCAGATAAAACTCGGCGCGGGTCAGAAACAGCTCCCGAGCGTTGGGTAGCGTGCCTTCTTCCTTGTCCAGGATATCCGATACGGCCGCCGCGTTTTCCAGCTCCTTCGTGGCCAGGAAGGTGCGCATCAGCCAAATCAGGGCCTCGTGCCGGGCATTGGTGTCCTTGCTGGTGGTATTGACATACTTGAACGTCTTGGCGGCGTCCTCATACTCCTTTTTATAAAAGCGGGCCTTGCCTACCAAGATGTAGCTGTCGTCCGTCCAGTCAGAGCCCGGCCGGTGCTGGATGGGCAGAGAAGCCTTCTTGATGATGTCTTCCAGGTCGGCCGTAACCCGGCCAACCGTAGCGTCATCCAGGGTAGGGAATAGGGGTAGGACGCGGTTGTAGTCGTTGAGGCGGGCCTTGTATAACGTGGCTTCCGTGGCCTTCATTTTCTCGCGGGCCAGGAAATAAGCATTGTCGCGGGCCACCACGTTGTCGTAGGCATGTCCTACCAAGGATGGCCGCTCGGAGGCACAGCCAGCCACCACAGCCGCCAGCAGAAGGGAAGCGGCCGGAGCAGATAGGTAGCGCAGAAGCAAGGAAGTTGTCGTCGTCAAAGCAGCGGAAAGCTGAGGGCGGAAAGTGCGGACAGAAAACACGGGCGCCAGCCTAATTCGTTCGGCCGGCCGTGCTTCCCTCAACGTAGCAAGCAGAGTAAAAGTACAGGTTTCCGCCCGGACCCGCCATGCTTGCTACTGGCCGGTTCAACTCCTAACGCTGTGCCGCGTAGCTTTGTGTTCCTACCCCATCTGCTGCCCGTATGTCTGCTCCTTTCCCTCCCTCAGAGCCGCGCCCCGATTCCGAAGGCAACTCTGACCGGATGCGCGCCGTGGCCCGCTACTCCGGTATTGCCGCCCAAATGATAGCTACCATCGGCCTGAGCACCTGGGCCGGCTATTGGCTCGATAAGCACTTTCAAACCAAAACGCCCTGGTTTACCCTGAGCCTGATGCTGCTGGGCCTGTTTGCAGCCCTATATAATGTAATCCGCTCCGTCACGAAAGAGCAGTAAAGAGTGGCTACTACATAGCCAGCTTCAGCATGGGTCAGCAGACTGCAGAACAAGCCCCCATTTGCTGAAAGTCCCGCATTTGCTCCGCTACATCAGCCATACGCACCCTACCCTTCACTTGCCTTGAAACCCTTTCTCCGTCCCTACCTGCTCTTCTGCCTGCTACTCGGGTTTGCGCTCTATGCTCTTTACTCCCAGTTTGGCCCGCGCATTGTGCATCCGTTTACGGTGTACACCTTCAGCTTTTTTGCTCTGCTCACCTTGCTGACCTATTGGATTACGGCAAAGCTGGTGCAAGCCAACGCACAAAACTTTATGGTCGCGTATTTCGGGAGCATGGTTGCACGCCTGCTTTTGTCGCTTACGCTGGTGCTAGTGTACCTTTTTGCTGGCGGAGGCCGGGAAGGCAACGGGCAGTGGGCGTTTTTGGGCAGCTTCTTCCTGTTGTATTTTCTCTTTACTGGGTTTGAAGTCTGGAGCGTTCTGACTAACTTGCGCCCGTTTTCAAAACCGGGTGAAACCACAAAATGAAGATTTTGTGAAAATGTCCCTAACCCCCTCTGAATGAAGCGCTTACTTTTAGCTCTCTTGTGCCTGTTCTCGTTCTCGGTGTACGCCAACGAACCGACCTCTACGCAGGAGGAAGCCACGGATAAGGAGGCCTTCAGCCCAGGCGACATGATTCTGCATCACATTGGCGATGCACATGAGTGGCATTTCGCTACCCTGGGCGATGAAGAGCACGGCACGCACCTGACCCTTCCGCTTCCGGTTATTGCCTTCCGGCCCGGTAAAGGCCTAAGCGTATTCTCTTCCTCACAGCTGGCCGAGGGTAAAACCTACGAGGGCCTGAAGCTGGAGCATGAGCACCTAGTGTCAGAGGATGGCAGCAAGGTGTACGATTTCTCGATTACCAAGAACGTAGCCTCCCTGATGCTGAGCGCAGCGCTGCTCTTGCTCGTGTTTACCTCCGTGGCTCGGGGCTATGCCAAGCGCGGCTCGGGGGCTCCCAAAGGCATCCAATCCTTCTTTGAGCCTATTATCGTCTTTGTTCGCGACGAGGTAGCTAAGAAGTCTATCGGCCCGAAGTATGAGCGCTATATGCCCTACCTGCTGACGGTGTTCTTCTTTATCTGGTTCAACAACCTGCTGGGTCTGGTACCCGGTGGCGCTAACCTTACCGGCAACATTGCCGTGACGCTGACCCTGGCCGTGCTGACCCTGCTCATCACCCTGTTCAGCTCCAACAAGAACTACTGGCACCACATCTTCGCTACCCCCGGCGTACCGAAGGCCCTGCTGCCCATCATGATTCCGGTAGAAATCATCGGCATCTTCGTGAAGCCCTTCTCCCTGATGGTGCGTTTGTTTGCCAACATCACGGCCGGCCACATTGTAATTCTGAGCTTTATCTCGCTCATCTTCATTTTCCGCAATATTGGTGTAGCCCCCGTAACGCTGGCTTTCGGTCTGTTCATTAACATGCTCGAATTGCTGGTAGCCATTCTGCAGGCCTACATCTTCACCCTGCTGACGGCCATGTACATCGGTGGTGCGGTAGAGGAACACCACGATGCGGATTACCAGATGGGTGGTGGCGATGGTGCCGAGCCGGCCCATGCTCACGCTCACTAAGCTTTTACCACCCCTGATTTTTTTGTTTTTCACTCCCCACAAACCATTTTTTTATGCTTCTTTCTCTGTTGTTGCAGATTGCTAACGCCGCTGGTCTGGCTGTATTTGGTGCCGCTATCGGTGCTGGTCTGGTTGCTCTGGGCGCTGGTCTGGGTATCGGCCGCATCGGTGGTCAGGCTATGGAAGCCATCGGCCGTCAGCCGGAAGCTTCGGGCAAGATCCAAACGGCTATGCTGATCGTGGCCGCTCTGATCGAAGGTCTGGCTCTGTTCGCAGTAGTAGTCTGCCTGCTGATTTCGTTCAAACTCTAGGGATAGAGGTAGTACAGGAGCAGCCCGCTGCGCGCGTCGCTTCAGCGCACGGCGTAGCGGGCTGTCTTGGCTTTTCTGGTGCCAGTTAGTAGGCGCATAACGGGCGGAACTTCCGCCTTTCCTGCCTCGGTTATCAGATTCTCTTATTTCCTACCTACTAGTTTCTACGATGCAAATTGTAACGCCCGAATTAGGCCTGATTTTCTGGCAGCTGGTGATTTTCGGCATCGTGCTGCTGCTGTTGCGTGCCTTTGCCTGGAAGCCCATCCTGAGCTCCCTGAAAGAGCGGGAAAGCTCCATCGAAGGTGCCCTGCGCATGGCTGATCAAGCCAAGCTGGAAATGCAACAGCTGAAAGCCGGCAACGAAAAGCTACTGGCGGAAGCCCGCATGGAGCGCGACCGGATTCTGAAGGAAGCCACCGACGTTTCCAACCAGCTGATTGAGCAAGCCAAGAACAAGGCTACCGAAGAAGGCAGCCGCATGATTCTGCAAGCTCGCGAAGCCATTCAGAACGAGAAAAACGCGGCTCTGGCGGAGGTGAAAAACACCGCCGCTAAGCTCTCTATCGACATTGCTGAGCGCATCCTGCGCCGCGAACTGGCCGACCAGCCCGCCCAGCAGCAACTCGTGGACTCGTATCTGCAAGAAGTAAAGCTCAACTAAGCAGTTAGCTATTAGCTGCTGGCTGTTAGCCTTCTGTTTCGGAAGGTGAAAAGCTATCAGCTAATAGCCAGCAGCTAACAGCTCAAGAAACAATGTCTGAACTACGAGTTGCCTCCCGCTACGCGAAGTCGTTGCTGGACTTGGCTGAGGAACGCGGGACGCTGGAGCAGGTAAAGCAGGACATGGACTTGTTCACGAAAGTGCTGGACGAGAATCGTGACCTGCGCCTGTTGTTGCGCAACCCCATTGTGAAGCACGATAAAAAGCTTGCCATCCTGAACGCCGTGTTCACGGGCAAAGTATCGGAGCTGACCAGCAAGTTCTTTACCATCATCACGCAGAAAAACCGCGAAAGCGCTCTGGAGTTTATTGGCAGCGAGTTTCAGCGCCAGTACAACCAGCTGCGCGGTGTTCAGCTGGCGGAAGTAACTACGGCTACTCCGCTGGATGCTCCTACCCGCCTGCAAGTAGTCCAGCTGGTTCGCCAGCAAACGGGCCAGCAGCAGGTGACCCTCACCGAAAAGATAGATCCTTCGTTGATTGGTGGCTTTGTGCTGCGTATCGGCGACCGGCTCATCGACGACTCGGTTAGCTACCGGTTGCGCAAGCTGCGCACCGAATTCTCGAAGAACCCCTACCAATCCCAACTATAACCCACCATGGCAGAAGTACGTCCGGATGAAGTATCCGCCATTCTGCGGGAGCAGCTGTCCAACTTCAAAACCGAAGCCGAACTCGAAGAGGTTGGTACGGTTCTGCAGGTTGGCGACGGTGTAGCCCGCATCTACGGCCTGGGCAAAGCCCAGTCGGGGGAATTGCTCGAATTTGAAAATGGCCTGCAGGCCCTCGTGCTGAACCTGGAAGAAGACAACGTAGGTGCCGTAATGCTCGGCGACTACTCTGAAATCCGGGAAGGCGCCACGGTACGTCGTACCAATAAAATTGCTTCTATTCAGGTTGGTGACGGCATCATTGGCCGCGTGGTAAACACGCTCGGCCAGCCCATCGACGGTCGTGGCCCCATTCAGGGTGCTACCTACGATATGCCCCTGGAGCGCAAGGCTCCCGGTGTAATCTACCGTCAGCCGGTTAACGAGCCCATGCAAACGGGTATCAAGGCTATTGACGCCATGATTCCGATTGGCCGGGGCCAGCGCGAACTGATCATTGGTGACCGTCAGACCGGTAAGTCCACGGTAGCGCTTGACGCCATCCTGAACCAGCGCGAATTCTATGAGCGCGGCGAGCCGGTTTTCTGCATCTACGTAGCCGTAGGTCAGAAAGCTTCGACCGTAGCCCAGGTAGTAAACGCACTGACCAAAGGTGGTGCTATGGACTACACAGTAGTGGTATCGGCTTCGGCTTCGGACCCCGCTCCCATGCAGTTCTTTGCTCCCTTCACGGGTGCTGCCATCGGCGAGTTCTTCCGCGACACGGGCCGTCCGGCTCTGGTTGTGTACGATGACTTGTCGAAGCAGGCAGTAGCTTACCGCGAGGTGTCGCTGCTGCTGCGTCGTCCTCCTGGACGTGAGGCTTACCCCGGTGACGTATTCTACCTGCACAGCCGCCTGCTGGAGCGCGCCGCGAAGATCAACGCTTCCGACGCCATTGCTCAGGACATGAACGACCTGCCCGAGAGCATCAAGCCGCTGGTGAAAGGTGGTGGTTCGCTGACGGCTCTGCCCATCATCGAAACCCAGGCGGGTGACGTTTCGGCCTATATCCCGACCAACGTAATTTCGATTACCGATGGTCAGATCTTCCTGGAAACCAACCTCTTCAACTCGGGTGTGCGTCCGGCCATTAACGTAGGTATCTCGGTATCGCGCGTAGGTGGTAACGCTCAGATCAAGTCGATGAAGAAGGTAGCTGGTACCCTGAAGCTCGACCAGGCGCAGTTCCGCGAGCTGGAAGCCTTCGCCAAGTTTGGCTCCGACCTCGATGCCTCGACCAAGCTCACGATTGAGCGTGGCCGTCGTAACCTCGAAATCCTGAAGCAGCCCCAGTTCTCGCCCCAGAAGGTAGAAGACCAGGTAGCCATCATCTACGCCGCTACCAACGGTCTGCTTGACCTCGTGCCCGTGAACCGGGTACGGGAGTTCGAGAAGGAGTTCACCCAAGTGATGAACACCCGTCACCCCGAGGTGCTGAAAGGCCTGAAGGCTGGTAAGCTCGACGACGAAACCACCGGCGCTATCCGCCAGGTGGCCAAGGATCTGTCGGCCGCTTACGCTACTAAGTAATCAGTCATTGGTTGTCAGTTGCCAGTTACCAGTTCGTTTTCACGAAGGGTAACCGGCAACTGACAACTGGTAACTGGCAACCCATACACTATGGCTAGCTTAAAAGAAGTTCGGAGCCGCATTACGTCGGTGCAAAGCACGCAGCAAATCACCAAAGCCATGAAAATGGTGGCGGCGGCTAAGCTGCGTCGAGCCCAGGACAATATCCTGCGCATGCGCCCTTATGCTCAGCGGCTCAACAGCATTCTGGGTAACCTGACGGCCTTGGCTGGCGAGGACGTTGTTAGTGAGTACGGCGTGGTGCGCGATGTGCGCCGCGTGCTGATCATTGCCATCACCTCCGACCGGGGGTTGGCTGGGGCCTTCAACAGCAACATCTTCAAGGGGGTGAATGCTGTACTGCAGGACCGCTACGCTACCCAGGCCGCTGCCGGTAACGTTACGGTGCTGGCCATTGGCCGCAAGGCGCACGAGTACTTCGGTAAGCGCCTGCCGCTGCTGGGTAACTACCAGCACGTATTCGGCAAGCTCTCGTTCGATACGGTGCGGGAAGCAGCCGAGCAGGCTATGGACGGCTTCCGGGCCGGCCAGTACGACGAGGTGGTGATGGTGTACAACGAGTTCAAGAACGTAGCCACCCAGATTGTGCGCACCGAGCAGCTGCTGCCGCTGGTGCCCGCCGAGCAGCCAGTAGGTGCCTCGGCCGCCTCGAACGTGGACTACATCTTTGAACCTTCGAAAGAGGAAATTGTGCGTACCCTGATTCCGCAGTCATTGAAAGTGCAGCTCTACAAGGCTGTGCTGGAAAGCAATGCCTCGGAGCACGGCGCCCGTATGACAGCTATGGACAAGGCTACGGATAACGCCGGCGAGCTGCTGAAGCAACTCAAGCTGACGTACAACCGGACCCGCCAAGCTGCCATTACCACCGAGATTCTCGAAATCGTGGGTGGTGCTGAAGCGCTGGCTGCCGGCCGGTAGTAATACTTGCTCTCAGAACAACAAAGGCCCGTTTCCGGAAGGAAGCGGGCCTTTGTTGTTCTGCGCATATGTCAAGCGCATAGACAACCTCTATCAACTAAGCTGGGCGGCTTAGATAAGTTATACGTGAAGCATTATATACTATTTTCGGCGCTATGTTTCCGTGCTGAAAAACACTGTTCTATTACCTGCATATTTATTTCCTAATGCCTTTGCTTTCTACATGCTGTCGGATTCCTTCCTCTATTCGGGCAGCACTAATACTATTGTTCTTAATATCAGGTGTATGGGGGCAAGGGTGGGCACAGGTTTCGTCGGTTGGTGAAGTACTTAATGCAGATGGAACGCTTCGTCAGGGAGTTACGGGGTCATTTGATGCGAGTGGCTACAAGCTCAGCTACGGCAATGGCGGGCAACCCGTGCTACGCCGCAGTAGCTCACCAGGATGGGGCGTAGTAGGTAGTGACGCTCCGGGTACACAGGAGGGCGTTTGGCATGAGTTGTACAGTGAGGTATATGCGGTAGCGGTCAGTGGCACTGATGTGTACATAGGAGGGAGGTTTTCCTCCGCGGGTGGCATCCCGGCCAATAACATTGCAAGGTGGGATGGTACGGCTTGGCATCAGTTGGGAGTAGGTGCCCAGAACGGAGTAAATGAAGAGGTAAGAGCCTTAGTAGTAGAGGGCAGTAGCCTCTACGTAGGCGGTAAGTTTACCAGAGCTGGTAACCAAGCAACCAATTATGTAGCTCATTGGACTGGTAGCACCTGGACTAGCTTGGGGCCCGCCAATGCGAACGGAGTAAACGGCTTTGTAAATGCCCTGGTGCTAAGCGGCTCAACCCTGTATGTGGGAGGCGAATTCTACGCGGCAGCGGGCCGGGTGCAGGCTCAGAATATAGCACAGTGGGACGGCGCTACTTGGAGTAATCTGGAAAACAACAACGTAAATGGGGTAAGTGGCCCGGTTTATTCCTTAGTAGTGAGCGGAACTGCGCTGTACGTGGGCGGGGCGTTCGACAATGCTGGTAGCTTGATTGCTCGGTCGGTGGCGAAGTGGGATGGTAAGAGCTGGAGCAGATTGGGCAATGCTCCCTCGTACGGAGTGAGCGGGACTGTTTATGCTATGGCCGCAAGCGGCACAGAGGTCTATGCGGCCAGCTACAGCGGAAACAGCAGCCGAATTTTGAGGTGGGACGGCACGGCTTGGCAACTGTTGGGTGCAGGTTCAACGGGCATGCTCAATGGACAGGTGCGAGCCCTGGCCGTGCGCGGCAACCTGCTGTATATTGGAGGGCAGTATTTCACTCAGGCAGATGGTGTGCCCATGAGCCAAATAGCTACCTGGGACGGAAACAACTGGAGCAATGTAGGTTTGCAGACCCCCGACCAGGGAGAATACCCTGTTTTGGCACTAGCTGTCAGTGGAAATTCATTGTACGTAGGTGGTCGTTTCACAGAAGCTAATGGCGCGCCCGCACATAGTATAGCCCGTTGGGATGGCACTACCTGGTACGGCCTGGGTACCGGTGCTCCCAACGGAGTGCATGAGCCTGGACGCAACGGGGACAATATCAACGTCTTGGCCGTGAGTGGTTCTGCCGTGTATGTAAGCGGAGGGTTCAGTATGGCTGGCGGTGTAAAAGCGAGTGGAATTGCAAAATGGGATGGCACAAAATGGAGCAATCTAGGCTCGGGGCTGGGGGTTAATGACGAAGTGCTTGCACTGGCAGTAAGCGGTGACGTTTTATACGCGGGCGGTAATTTTAACACGATAGGCGGCGTGTCGGCGCGGAACATTGCCAAGTGGGACGGCAGCAACTGGAGCAGCCTGGGTACAGGGGCAACCAACGGGGTCAACTCATGGGTACAGAGTTTAGCAACGAGCGGCAACGTGCTGTACGTAGGCGGCAGCTTCGATAAAGCCGGTGAAATACCAGCCAACCGAATAGCGCAATGGGACGGCGCGAGTTGGCGTAGCTTAGGCAGTGGCGCAGCTAACGGAGTAACCGGAGCTGAGGCCAGGGTTTTTGCACTAACTGTAGCTGGTAGCACCGTGTACGCGAGCGGGAAGTTCACTAAGGCAGGCGGAATCGCTGCCACCAACATAGCCCGCTGGAATGGTACGCAGTGGTATGATATGAACGGTGAGACCGGCTCCTTAATGGTTGAAGACGCGTACTCGCTGGCTAGCAACGGAGCAACGCTCTATGCTGCTGGCCTTTTTCGTACTGCTACTGGCTCCTTACTAGGTGGAGTAGCCCAGTGGAACGGGACGCGCTGGATTGATTTAGGCTCAGGTACCGAAAACAATAGAGTGGGCGGAGCTATTGTCATAGCTTTCGTAGGAAACACCCTGTACGCCGGTGGGTTTTCTACAAGAGCTCAGGGCGACGCCGGTAATACTATATCACAGTGGGATGGAACAACCTGGCGCAGCGTGGGGGTAGGAGAGCAGGAAGGCACCAATGGGGAGGTGCGGGCTTTGGGTGTCAGCAATAACACCTTGTTTGTAGCTGGCGGGTTTAGCCGGGCTGGGGGCCTAGTAGCCAACGCCCTTGCCACTTATACCCCTGAGCCCATCCCATTGCCCGCGCGCTCCGCAGCTATAGCACCCTCCTTGACGGTATATCCTAATCCTTCATCGGCCACCGCTACGGTAGCAGGCGCTCAGCCAGGCGCCGTCTTGCAGGTATTCAATACCGTAGGCCAGATGGTGCTCACTACTACCGCCAGTAAAGCGGGGATGGTAAAGCTGAACCTGCCAAAGGGGCTATACCTGCTGCGTAGCGGGGCACAGGTTGCGCGCTTCGTGCAAGAATAAGGGTAGGGTGTTTTAGTAAGCCGGAAGCCCAGTTGAATGCCAGGTAGGCCACCTCCTTCAGAGCCGCATATACTGCCGCTTGGCCAGTTCCTTGCTGGGCTTGGGGGTAGGGGGCTGCTGCTCCAGTAGCTCCAAAATCTGCTCGGGTGTTATTTCGGTGAAGTCCTTTATAACCCGCAGCGGTGCCTGGAACTGCTCGGGCCGGAGGGTGGTGGTGAGTGTGATGCAGCGCATACCGGCTTTGTAGGCAGATTGCTCGCCCAAAATGGCATCCTCGAATACGAGGCAGCGCTCCGGCGGAATGCCCAACTGCCTGGAGGTAGTAGTGTAGGTATCGGCGTGGGGCTTGCCGCGCTCCACGTCGTCCTTGCCAACTATCACGTCGAAATAGCGGCGCAAATCCAGGTAGTCGATGATGTAATGGATAGTGTCGGAGGCGGAGCCAGTACCGAGCGCTGTTTTGAAGCCGGCTGCGCGGGCAGCTTTCAGAAACGTGGTGAGGCCTGCTACCTCTTTCCGGTGGTCCCAGTACAGAACGCGGTAAAGAAACTCGCGCTGGGCCGCATATTCTTCCAGCTTTTTCTTGGGAACCGGATCAGTAAAAACAGTTTGCAAGATCTTGGAAGCCGGCATGCCATTAAGTCGATCCAGCATGCGGCGGGCGTCGGTGGTCAGGCCCAGGTCCCGGAATAAAAGCTGAAAAGCTTCGGCCTGAAAGGAGGTATTGTCGATAAGGGTGCCGTCCATATCGAAAATGAGGGCATACGGCTGGAGGTCGGAGGGCATAGAAGGGTAGCGCTACGAGGGCGTTATGGGAGGAAAATCGGTTTGAAAGCTACTTGCTGCAGTGGAGGGCAGTCAGCCGGTCCGCCATGCGGAGCGGTTCTTCCAGCCTACGATGATTCGGCCATTTTGGCTCTGGACGAGCTGATTCCAGGCAGTGAGGGTTATCTTTGGGGCGCTAACCGAAAGCGGCCTAGATGGGCTGCTTTGCAATCTTTCCTTCCGCTTTGAAAAAAAGTCTGAGCCTATTGCTGGCCGCTACGTTGGCGGTGCCCGCCCTTGCGCAGAAAGCTGGTAAACCCCTCGACCGCCCCAAGCTGGTAGTAGGTATTGTGGTAGACCAGATGCGCTACGACTACCTCTACCGCTACTGGAATAAGTACGGCGCCGGCGGGTTCCGCCGCCTGCTGGGGGAGGGGTTCAGCTACGAAAATGCCCATTATAACTACGTGCCCACCTATACCGGGCCGGGCCACGCCAGCATCTACACGGGCACTACCCCCTCGGTGCATGGCATAGTGGGCAACAACTGGCTGGTGCGCGAGGAAGGCAAGGGCACCTACGTGACCGAAGACAAAACCGTACAGCCGGTGGGCGGCTCGGCGGCGGCCGGGCAACAGTCGCCGCGCCACATGCTGACCACTACCATCACCGATGAGCTGCGTCTGGCCACTAATTTCCAGAGCAAAGTGATAGGGGTGTGCATCAAAGACCGGGGCTCGATTCTGCCGGCCGGGCACGCGGCCAACGCGGCCTACTGGTACGACGGCGGCAACGGGGCCTTCATCACCAGCACCTTCTATGCCCAGCAGCTGCCCGAGTGGGTAACAAAATTCAACAGCGAAAATCGGGCGGCCAAGTACCTCGACCAAGCCTGGAACACGCTGCTGCCCATTGCCCAGTATACCGAAAGCTCGCCCGACGATGTGCCTTGGGAAGGCGCGTTCAAGGGAGAAGCCAAACCCATATTTCCGCACGACCTGCCAGCCCTGAGCGCGGCGCCTACCCCCGCCGTGAAAGGCAACCTGCAGGCCGCCGGCGAAAAGGCCCCTGTCGCCACAGCCCGCAATCTGGACCTGATCCGCTCTACGCCCTTCGGCAACTCCCTGACCCTGGACTTTGCCCTGGAGGCCATCCGGGCTGAGCAGTTGGGCCAGCGCGGGCAAACCGACTTTCTGGCCCTCAGCTTTAGCAGCACCGACTACGTAGGTCACCAGTTTGGGCCGAACTCTATTGAGGCCGAGGATACTTACCTGCGCCTGGACCGGGAGCTGGCGCGCCTGTTTGCCTACCTCGATAAAACCGTGGGCAAGAAGCAGGCCCTGGTGTTCCTCAGTGCCGACCACGGTGCCGCCCACTCGCCCAACTTCCTAATTGATAAGAAAATACCGGCGGGCTCGGTGGGGCCGGGCCGCATGCGCGACTCCTTGCAGCAGAAGCTGGTGAGCCTGTATGGCCCCGGCAAATGGGTGCTTAGCTACGAAAACCAGCAGGTGTACCTGAACCGCCCGCTGCTAACCGAGAAAAAGCTGGACCTCTACCAGGTGCAGCGCGAAGTGGCCGGTATCATGCTTGGCTTTACGGGCGTAACCCGCGCCCTGGCCGCCGAGGACGTACAGAAGTCACACTGGGAAAGCGGGATGCTGATGTACTTGGAAAACGGCTACTACCCCAAACGCTCCGGCGACGTGCTGGTGGTGCTGGAGCCAGGCTGGCTGGAGTCGTACCAGTTCCCCATCAATAAGGGCACAACCCACGGCTCCTCGGGCCGCTACGACACGCACGTTCCGGTAGTGTTCTGGGGCTGGGGAGTAAAGCACGGCAAGTCATCAGCTCCGGCAAAGATTACCGATATTGCACCCACCGTAGCCCGGTGGCTTCATATTCAGGAACCCGACGGCTGCACCGGGCAACCCCTGGCGGAAGTGCTCGGCTGGTAACTGTGCGGTTCGTTTTTCGTTACTGGTCTTTCGTGGTGGGCGCAGAGAAGTCTGGCCAGCGGCGGGCAGCAAGCGAAAAGCGGGCAACAAGAACCACGTAACGAACAAGAACCAACGAATAACGAACAACCAACGAATGGCTCATTTTAACCCCTGGCACGACGTAGAGCGTGGCGAAGACGCTCCCCAAGTTATCAACGGCATTATCGAAATTCCGAAAGGCTCGAAGGGCAAGTACGAACTGGACAAAGACAGCGGCCTGCTGAAACTGGACCGCGTCCTGTTCTCGGCTGTGCACTACCCGGCCGCCTACGGCTTCATTCCGCAAACCTACTGCGACGACAAGGACCCGCTGGATATTCTGGTGCTGTGCTCCGTGGACATTGTGCCCATGTGCCTGGTAGAAGCCAAGGTGATTGGTGTGATGCAGATGATTGACCAGGACGAGGAAGACGACAAAATCATTGCCGTGGCCGCCAACGACGTATCGGTAAACCACTACAACGATATTGCCGACCTGCCCCCGCACACCCTGCTGGAAATGCAGCGCTTCTTCGAGGATTATAAAGCTCTGGAGCACAAACAAGTGACCGTGGAGCGCTTTATGGGCCGCGAAGATGCGTACCGCATCATCGAGGAAAGCATTAAACTTTATAACGAGACGTTCCCGAAAGGCAACGCTCAGAGCGAAACTCCCGTAGAAGAGGTCCTGAGCTAATCCGCCCCTCTCTACACAAACACAACCACCGTAGCCCCCGGTTGCCTTGCTGGCGCCGGGGGCTGCTGCGTTAGGGCCGCCTGGCACGATGGAACTCTGCTGGGCCGTATCTTTTTACGGGCTGCTTTGCGTATGAAGCCGGTATGCCAACAACCCCTCCCCAATCCCGCCTGCTCCGATTTCTGTACGAAAATAGCCTGCTGCTCCTCGTGGCCCTGCTGGTGGTCAGTACCCTGGTAGGACAAGCCTTCACCGGCTGGCACGAGTACAACACCGACCTGGAAGACCTGCACCTGGCGCCCCTGACCCTAAGCCAGTACCTTGGTTCCGGCCATTTTCTGGAAGCTACCTTCGAAAACTGGGAAAGCGAGTTTCTGCAAATGGGGCTGTACGTGGTCCTGACCATCTGGCTGCGGCAGCGCGGCTCTTCCGAATCGAAGAAGCTTTACGAGAAAGAAGAGGTGGACCAGGAGCCCGACCCAACCAAAGACGACGCGCCCGGCCCGGTGAAGCGCGGGGGCTGGCAGCTGGCCCTCTACCGCCGCTCGCTCAGCATTGCCTTTTTCCTGCTGTTTTTTGCCTCCTTCTGGCTGCACGCCAAAGGGGGGGGCCGAGGTGTACAGCATCGAGCAGATGCAGCAGGGCCAGCCCGGCGTTGGTACCCTGGCGTACATGGCCACGACCCGGTTCTGGTTTGAGTCGTTGCAGAACTGGCAGAGCGAGTTTCTGTCCATCGTATCTCTGGTGGGGCTGTCTATTTTTCTGCGCCAGCACGGCTCACCCGAGTCGAAGCCGGTGGATGCCGCGCACAGCGAAACTGGTCGGTAGTCATCCTGTATCTTCGGGGTAGCGAAGAAGAGGTGCTGCTTCGCATTCCGAGAAGTTCTCTATGCCGTCATTTCGTTCGTTGGGCGTGGGCGCCAGGCGCCTGACAGATGCCGTGCTGTATAGCAGCGTCTGGCTCTCGTTGGCGGCCCTGGGACTGATGTGGGCCACGTTTCTGTTCTGGCGGGTGCATATTCCGCTCCGGCTGGGGGCCCTGATTTTCTCGGCTACCCTGTTTCTTTATAACCTCGACAGCGTACTACCCTACAAGCAAAGCCAGCAGCCCGGCCTCTCCAAGCGCAAGCAATGGATGCGCCAGCACCGCCGGGCCCTGCTGCTGCTGGCAGTACTGGCCGGTGGGGTGTCTGGGGTGCTGTTTTTTACCGATGCCCGCCTGAGCCTGACGCTGTTTCTGGGGCACCTGGGGGCTATTTCGGTGCTGTACTCCATGCCCTTGTTCAGGCGTGTCGGGCGGTGGTGGGCCCTGCGCGACCTGCCCCTGCTCAAGGTGTTCCTGATTGGCTACGTGTGGGCCGCCGTCACGGTCTGGATTCCGGCCTTGTACCTGGGCCGGGGGGTAGCGGAGCCGGTGGTGCTGGTGCTGTTTCTGCGCCGCTTCCTGTTCATTCTGGCTCTGGCTTTCGTGTTCGATATCCGGGACTATACCAAAGACCGCCTAACCGGCACCCACACGTTCCCGGGGCTTTTCGGCATTCAGGCCACCAAATTTATAGCTCTGGCCGCGCTGGTAATAGCCGCCCTGCTGGTGCCGCCCGGCGCTCCGGCCGGCCACGAGGCTGCCTTGGCCCTACCCCTGCTGCTGGCCGCCGTCGTTATCTGGTTTGCTGAAGAGTCGCGCACCGACTACTACTTTGCCCTGCTCACCGATGGCGTGATGCTGGTGCAGTTTCTGGCCGTGTGGTGGGTAACCGACGCCCAGGCCGCCGGACTCTGAGAGGCTTGCTCACAGCTGAGGGGGTAGGGAAGTCAGCGCCTGCAGGGCCGGCCCGATAAACCGCACCAAATCACCGGCTACGAGGCCAGCTTCCCCGGTTTTCTGGGCGGCCAGGTCGCCAGCGCGGCCGTGGGCATAAAGGCCCAGCAGCGCTGCATCGAGGGCAGTAAGGCGCTTGTCGGCCCGCAGCGCCAGTAGCAGGCCGGTCAGCACGTCGCCGCTGCCGCCGGTGGCCATGCCGGGGTTGCCGGTGCTGTTGAAGTACAGGGCGCCCTCGGGGGTAGCCAGGGCCGTGTAGGCGCCTTTCAGCACGCAGTAGCAGCCGTGGGCCTGGGCAAACGTGCGCAGCTGCTCCAGGCGGTGGTAGTCGTCGCGGGCGGGCGCACCTACCAGTCGCTCAAATTCCTTGGGGTGCGGGGTTAGCAGAGAATCGGGGGGTAGCAGGCTGAGCAGGTCGGGGTTGGCGCCCAGCAGATTCAGGGCGTCGGCATCCAGTACCAGCGGCACGGCGGCTTTGCGCAGAAGCTGACGCAGCACGTCCAGGGTAGCATCTTCCTGCCCCAGCCCCGGCCCGATGCCCACGGCCGCGTAGGGCTTCAGGTCCGGCAGCTCGGTCACGAAATCGGTAGCGGGGTCCGTCAGGGCCATGGCTTCGGGTACGGCTGTTTGCAGGATGTTGTAGCCCACGGCCGGCACCCGCACCGTCAGCAGGCCTACGCCCGCGCGCAGACAGGCCTTTGAGGCCAGCACGGCGGCGCCTATTTTGCCCTGGCTGCCCGCCAGTAGTAGCGCGTGCCCAAAGGTGCCTTTGTGGCTGAACTTACTCCGGGCAGGCAGGCGGCCCAAAAGAAAATCACCATCCACGAAAAAGTTATCCACAGGCGTATTGTGGATAAAGGTCTGATCAAGACCGATAGGTAAGACCTGCCACTCGCCTACCCACTCAGCGTTCTGAGGCAGTAGAAAGGCCAGCTTGGGCAGCTCAAAACTGACGGTGTAGCGGGCCCTGGCAATTATGCTCTCGGAAGGTTGCGGGGCGTCGGAAAACAGCCCCGAGGGAATATCCACTGCCACCACGCAGACGCCCGAATCGTTCAGGTGCCGCACGACTCCAGCGGCAGTACCCGATAGGGGCCGGCTCAGGCCCGTACCAAACAGCGCATCCAGTACCAGCGCATCAGGCGGAAGCTGGGGCAGCTGCTCGGGGTTCAGCTCCTGGCAAGCCAGCTCCGGGGGGAGGCGCTGACGGTTTAGCTGAAAATCGGGGGAATACTTGCTGGCCGGCAGCAGCCAGACCTGGGCCGCAAAACCCTCCTGGTACAGCCGCCGGGCAATGGCCAGTCCGTCGCCGCCATTGTTGCCGGGCCCGCAGAAGATGTGCAGCGGGCGGGCCGGGTCGGTGGCGAGGCGGGCCAGCAGCCACTCGCAAAAGGCCGCGGCGGCCCGTTCCATCAGGTCTTCGGAGCGGATGTCCTGGGCTTGGAGCGTGGCCTGGTCGGCTTGGTGGGTCTGGGCGGCAGTCAGGATTTTCATAGCTTGCCTATACTTGAGATACGGCCAATCAGGACGATAATGCGAAAATTTTCTTTGGGGTTTGTGCTCCTGCTGGGGGTAGGGGCGTGTTCCGAAACCCCGCAAAAACACCCGGCTACCAGTCCAATACCTGCTGCTCAGCCAACTGCTTCATCTGCGCCTGCTTCCATCCCCGTCCGCACCTTAAAGGCCGCCCAGATTCCGGACCCTACCCTGCTTCCGCCGGGCAAGCTGCTGGAAGCGCGGCAATGGCAGGATAGCTACGGCGAAAACCTACTGCTCATTACCCGGCGCGGTCCGTTTGATGAGAAGACTACCGAGTACACTGATGAGGAATCGGGGGTAGAGCTGTTTGCCCGGCAGTACGTGCGGCAGGCCTCGGGCCGCTGGCAAGAGCTCTGGCGCATGCAGGATGCCATCCGCAACTGCGCTTTTGATATGTGGCTGGGGCCGCTGCCGGGCTCTACCTCCATTACCGATCTGAACGCCGACGGCGAAACCGAAACCACGCTGGTGTACCAGCTCACCTGCCGCAGCGATGTAAGCCCTTCCGATCTGAAGCTAATTATGCACGCCGGCCGCCGGAAATACGCGCTACGGGGCCAAACAGTAGTACAATACGACTCCCTGACGGTGGCCCAACGCGCGCCTGCCAACCCGTGCTGTGTAGATACCCTCAGTGAAGCCGAGCTGGATGCTCCCGAGGGCTACAAGCTGTACGCGGGGCGCTACCAGAACGAAAAAGATTTCCGGAAGGCCCCGCCGGAGCTCCTGCGCTATGCCCGCCAGCAATGGCGCAAGTGGAGCCTGCAGGACCAGGGAGAGCAGCTGTAAGCCCGCAGCAGGGGTAGGGCCGGGTTAAACTTCTGACCCTACGGATGCGTTTCCACTACACCCGCCCTTTCATCTAAATCTTCACAACCCATGCAAACCTGGAACGATGTAATCCGGCTGGCCAACCACGGCAGCCCGGCCCCCGATAAGCGCGTAGAAAAAACCGACGCCGAGTGGCGCGCCCAGCTCACCCCCGAGCAATACCACGTTACCCGCCAGCACGGTACCGAGCGCGCCTTCACCGGCGAGTACTGCGAGGCCCACGAAGCAGGACTGTATGCCTGCGTCTGCTGCGGCACCCCGCTCTATGACTCGCGCACCAAGTTCGAGTCGGGTACGGGCTGGCCGAGCTTCACGCAGCCGGTGCAGGAAAACGCCATCCGCTACAAGAAAGACACCAGCTACGGCATGACGCGCGTGGAAGTGCTCTGCAACGTCTGCGACGCCCACCAGGGCCACGTTTTCCCCGATGGCCCACCGCCCAGCGGCCTGCGCCTGTGCATTAACTCGGCTGCTATTAAGCTGGTAACGGAGCCAGTGCAGGCCAGCCAGGGTTAGCCCCAGACCTGTTACTGCTGTTCACTGATAAAAGCCTCTTTGCTTCTTGTAAGGAGGCTTTTACTATTAAACAGGGGTAGCAAATTGAGCGAGGACTATGGAGAAAAGCGCCCCATTCTTGATGCTGCCGTTTTTCTACCGATTTTCGCAGCCCGCTTTCCTGAACTGCTTGCCCAGCGGCGGTGTTTCAGTTCGTTATTCCACCCCACCAACCTTCCACCCATGTCCCTGCTTTTCAATGATTTTGCCAGCTGGCAAGCCCACTGTGCCTCCACCGGCGAGCCGCTCTACCAACCCGTTCTGGCCTACGAAATTGAGCAGAAAGGCCGCACCGAGGACGAAATATGGGCGGGCTTGCAGCGGGCCTACGATGTCATGCGCGACGCCGTGCATACCGGCCTCACCCAGAACATGACCTCGCGCTCAGGCATGGTAAACAACGGGGCCAAGAAAATTGCCGCCTCACCCGTTACCGTACTCTCGCCGGAGTTCAAGCAGCTGGTTACGCGGGCCCTGGGTGCCAAGGAAGTAAACTCGTGCATGGGCCGGGTGGTGGCCGCACCCACGGCCGGGGCCTCGGGCATTCTGCCGGGTGTGCTGGTTACCCTCCAGGACTTGCACAAGTTGGAAGACCGCTCTATTCTGGAAGGCCTGCTGGTGGCGGCGGGCATTGCCCTCATCATTGAGCAGAACGCCTCCCTGGCCGGAGCCGTAGGTGGCTGCCAGGCCGAAACGGGCTCGGCGGCTGCTATGGGCAGCGGGGCTATAGTATATTGCCTGGGCGGGTCGGTGGAAGAAACCTTCGCGTCCGTTGCCATTACTATTCAGTGCATGCTGGGTTTGGTCTGCGACCCGGTGGCGGGTCTGGTAGAGGTGCCCTGCGTGGTGCGCAACGCATCGGCGGCAGCCATTGCCTTCAGCTCGGCCCAGATTGCCATTGCCGGCGTTGACCCCGTCATTCCCGTAGATCAGTGCGTGGCGGCCCTCGGCGAAGTTGGCCAGAGCATGGAAACCCGCTACAAGGAAACGGCCCTGGGCGGCCTTGCCAACACCACCCGGGGTAGGGAAATTGAAAAGATGGTGCTGGTGCAGGATGTGCAAATCCTGCCCGACGAGCAGGAGCAGTAAAACCCGCGCCTGAAGTTACCCCAAAACGCTGCGCCTCTGAGGCAAACGCTTCGGCTAAACTTTCCCTCTCGCTACTACACAAAAAGCCCTTGCCGCGTTGGTGGCAAGGGCTTTTTGTGTAGTACCCCGATAGGTTACGCTGGGGAGCTTACTGCTTCACCAGCTTTTCCCGAATCTGCTGTCCGTCGGGTAGGTTGAGGTGCAGCAGGTACGTACCCTGGGGCAGGCCATCCAGCGCATCGAGGGGCAATTCCTGGGCCGTGGGCTCTACCAGCGCCGTGCGGCGGAATACTTCCCGGCCCTGCATATCGAGCAGGCGGGCCGTGAGCTGGCCGCCCCGCGTGGGCTGCATCAGGATGCGCAGGGAGCTGTTGAACGGGTTGGGGTAAGCGGCCGCAGTAGCTACTGAGCCAAAGGAAACAACCTGGGGGCCAAACAGGGAGGCTTTGCCATCGAGGTCCAGCTGGCGCAGCCGGTAGTAGCGCAGCCCAAACTTAGCCGATTCGCGGTCCACAAACTCGTAGGTACGGGCCTGCTGGCTGGTAGGCGAGGGGCTGGCTACCGTGCCCAGCGTCCGGAAGGCGCGGCCATCGGTAGAAACCTGCACCTCGTAACCCGCGCTGTTCAGCTCCTGAGAGGTAGCCCAGCGCAGGATGGCATCGGAGCCGGCACGCGTGGCCGTGAAACTGGTCAGGGTTACGGGCAGCGGATTATTCCGGTCGCCCAGGGTCAGGAAGGTCAGCCGGTCAACTCCCGATTTGGTTATTGTGTTGGCCGTAGTTTGCTGGGAGTCTTTACCCACTAGGCCCCAGGTCTGGCCGCTGTTGGCCGACTGGAAAATCACCAGGTCGTTTTCTGGGTTGCTGTTCAGCTCCCGATCAAGGTAAGAGAAAACCAGGGTGGCGTTCAGATTGGTATTATTATCGGGCACCAGGTTAAACTGGCGCTGTACGCTGCGGCTAGTACCCGCGCCGGAGTAGGTCAGGCCCGTCAGGCGCACCACCAGCGTCTGGCCGGCCGCCTGGCCGTTGGTAGTAAGCGTGAAGCCGATGTTGCCAAAATCCTGCGGAACGGCCAGGCCAACGGCCCGGCGTACCTGCACTACCCCCAGCACAAAGCTGGTTTCGGTTTCGTTCACAATGCTGGCCGTGGCACCCAGCAGCGTCAGGTTAAACACGCTGGGGTTGTTAACGGCCGTTTGCAGAATGCCGCTCGTGAAGGTGAGCGTGCCAATGATGCTGGCCTGGTTGGTAAGCGTCTTGACCCCTCCGCCTTCAATGCGCATGTCAAAAAACACGTCCCCATCAAATTGCTGGTCGCCGCGGCGCGCCAGTACAAACACCCCGCCGCCCTGCTCGTAGCCTGAGGCCGGGTTCGAGAAGTTGCCGAACACCCGCAGCTCCCCGCCTTCCAGGCGCAGCACGGCGCGGTTGGTGGGGTCGGTGCCCGCTACAGTGAGGTTACGCACCACGGCTACACCGCTGAAAATGTCGGGGAAGTTTATCGGACCCACCGGAATCAGGGCGTCGGTTTCGGCCGTAGGAACGCCATTGGTCCAGTTGCTGCTGTTAAACCATTCGCTGTTTACGCTGCCGGTCCAGGTAGTAGAAACGGGCGTAGCGCCGGTTACCGCAAAGGTAGCGCGGTAGTTCTGGCCGCCGCGGCTGTCGTACACGTTGTACCCGGTGCCGCCGTTAACCCCGCTGCCCTCAAAGTACACTTCCAGCACGTAGGTGCCATTGCCGTTGGTGCGCGCCAGCAGATCGAGGTTGGCCGTCAGAACGTCCCATTTCTCGTCGCCGTTGCTCTGCCGCCCCCGAAACCCCAGCTCAATGGACTGAAACCCGCCCGGAGCGTTGCCCTGGCGAAAGAGGCGGTAGTACATGCGCGTTGCCTGCACATCGTCGCCGTTGTTTTCGTAGGTGTTGGCTTCGGCCCCGTTCAGAATCAGCTGGCCGGTAGTGCGGTCAAAGGAACCCAGGTCGGCACCCTGAAAATCAGGATTGCCCGTGTTCTGCAACTCTGTGTCGTAGTACACGTTGCCGCGGCCGCTGTTAAGCACCACAAAGTTTTTGAAGAAGCCCGATTCAGCCCAGGCCGTCGAGCTCGTCAGGAACAGTAAGAGAAGCAGAGCCCCGAGCCAGCGGGCCAGCAGAGAGTGATTTTGAGAAGTACAGGTAGTAGCCATGATGATGATACATGAGAAGCCTAGAAGGAAAGCCGCCAACTAAGGCAGCAATGGGGGCCTTAACGCACCATCAGACGAAAGGTTAATGATTTTTGATGAAAATAAAGCAATAATAAATTAAAATAATTATATATTTCAGATGCAAAAACAGTACTTTCCAAAGCCTACTTGTCTATAAAAACGAATAGTGCAAGATAATTTGGTATTATATGAAGTATAAATTGAGTTATATAAAAACTCAACGGTCCCACTGCAAGCCAAGGCGAAAAGGCATGCTTCGGACATGGCGAATAGTCCTTGGTGCTATTGGGTAGAGCAGGGGCCTGTTGTACCAAGCGGGGTAGCGCGTGTATTCCCTCGGAAATCTAGATGGGCTTAATCTGCGGGGCCATGGTCAGGTTGGCCAGGTAATGGATGGCCTCGGCGTACTCGCCGCGCAGCTTCTGGTACTTGTGCCAGGCTGCCTGCTGGTCGGATAGCAGCGGAACGCCGGCCTCTTGCAGCTCTTGGCAGGCCTTCTGAAAATCCTGGTACTTGGGGTCTTCTACGGGCTCTTTGTCGCTGGGCGGCTCGGGCTCCTTGGTATCGGCTTCAAACTTGAAAAAGCGCGACACCCGGTTAATAGCCAGGCAGCCCGCTTTGAAGCACAGCACCATATGGGGGTTGCGCGGGGCATCTACTGTACTGAGCAGCAGGGCGGCCGTTTCCAGAATAATATCGGCGGCCATAACCCAGGAACGGCCCGGCTGCGGCGAGCGGAAAAAGGAGAGGATGGGCAGAGAGGTGTGACTTTCCTCTATTTCCACAAACCACTCCTCCCAATACTGCCACTGCTCCTTCTCATCGGAGATGGAGCCGGTCTGGTGCACCCACCGGATCAGGCCCACTGTGGAGCTGGAGGTACCCGTGCGCAAATCGAGGCGGGCTATTACCAGCTCGCGGCGGGAGTAGGCCTGGTAGATGGTGGGGAGGTAGGAAATCAGCAGCGTCAGGAGTAACAACCCCAGCGTAGCCTCCGAGTACGACATGACGGTAGCCACCACCCCCTCACTTGGTTCCTCGGACCCCAGCGTGAGCAGGGAGCTGTTGCTGATGCGGTAGCAGCGGTCCAGGTCGCCTTCGCCCAGGGCCCAGAAAATAGCAGTGTATCCGAAACTGACTACCCCCAGCCAGGCAATGGGCAGGGCCACCAGCCCCACGGGCGCGTACAGCGCCATTATCCGGTCGCGCTGCCCGTAGGTGCGGCCCCAGGAGGCCATAACCATGAATATCCACCGGATACTCGTGAAAATCCAGTTGTTCAGGAGCACAGATTCGTTGCGGGGCAGCACAAACGAGCGGATGGCCGCCAGCACCGTAACAGTCACCAGGAACAGGCCGACCAGCAAGGCCAGCCCTTTGAGCGCAAATAGCATAGAGAGAAAGCAAGAGCAGCATTACCGCCGCCTGCCTTCTACTGCTGAACCTTGCCGGAAGTTGAGGGGGTAGGGGCTTTACTTTTTGGGCTGCTCCTTCCAGAGCTGCCGGAAAGTTTTGGGCGCTACCTGTACGGCATCGCGACGCTTGCTCCAGCCCACTTCTCCTAGCAAGCGGCTTAGTACCCAGTTTTTGGCTGAAGCCGGGACCAGGTCCCACACCCAGCGGTGCTTCATGCCGTGCAGCCACAGGCCAATAGCCCGGCGCTCCTCTTTATCGGTAAGGCCTTCCTGCACGCTCTGCTGCCGGTTTTTGAGCAGAATGTTGTGGATAGGAATTTTCACCGGGCACACCGAGGTGCAGGCGCCGCACAGGCTGCTGGCGTAGCTCAGGTGCTTATTTTCGGCCATGCCCGAGAGGTGGGGCGTAATCACGGAGCCGATAGGGCCGGAATAAGTAGCCTCGTAGGTGTGGCCGCCAATGTTCTTGTACACGGGGCAAATGTTCAGGCAAGCTCCGCACCGAATGCAGTTCAGGGCCTCGCGCTTGTCGGGCTGGGCCAGCAGGTTGGTGCGGCCGTTATCGAGCAGAATCACGAACATTTCCTCCGGGCCGTCCTTTTCCAGGGGCTGGCGCGGACCGGTGTAAATGGTGTTGTACACCGTCACTTGCTGGCCCGTGCCGCTGGTGCTGAGCAGGGGCCAGAACAAATCCAGGTCCTGCAGGCGCGGAATCACCTTTTCAATGCCCACAATGGCAATGTGGGTTTTCGGGAAGGTGGCCGAAAGACGGGCGTTGCCTTCGTTTTCGGTGACGGCAATGGCACCGGTGTCGGCAATGATGAAGTTGCCACCCGTAATGCCTACCTCGGCCGACGTGTATTTGTCGCGCAGGAGGTGGCGGGCCGTGAGCACCAGCTTCTGGGCGTCATCGGTGTACTCGATGCCCAGATGCTTCACGAAGATATCGGCAATATCAAGCTTGCTCAGGTGCATGGCCGGCGTCACGATGTGGTAGGGCCGCTCCCCGTTTAGCTGCACGATAAACTCGCCCAGGTCCGTCTCCACCGACTCAATGCCGCGCTTCTCGAGGTACTTGTTCAGGTGAATTTCCTCGGTGGTCATGCTCTTGGCCTTCACCACGGTACGGGCCTGGCGGCGCTCCATAATCTTGCCGACCTCAAACAACGCTTCCTCCGCGTTCTGAGCCCAGATGACCTTGCCGCCCCGAGCCGTGAACTTTTCCTCGAACTGCAGCAGATATTCGTCCAGATGGTTGATGACCTGAGTTTTGAGGTAGGAAGCCCGCGCCCGCGCCAGCTCGTGGTCCTGGTAGAAGCCCAGGCCCGTTTGTACGGCCGCGTTGTACTTGCCAATGTTAAAGCGGATTTTACGCCGGTGCTCCAAGTCGAACGCCTTAGCCTCGCTGTCTTTCTGAAATTGACTAGGTTTCGTCAGCACAGATTTCGAAAGTTGCTCCATCACCTATTTCCGCTAGTTTACGAATGACTGTTTTTCAGATTCCTGAGCCCATTCCGGACCAGGGTGTCCCGGTACCCATTGATGCTATTGAGAGCAGCTTCCGGATGCTGGGCTTTATTCCGGGCACTTCCCGCAACGACCTGAGTCCCCGGCTGGTGCTGTACCCAACCCGCCTGGAAGTAAAGGTCGCGCAGACCGCCTACCACGAATATACGGCACTGAAGCGGGTAGATTATGAACCGGAAGGCTTTCTGCGTCGGGAGAAAGTCATTTTATCTTTCCACGACGACAGTACAGCCTATTACATCAAACCCTCGTCCGCGGCAGTTACCCGGGAGTTACTCCGGTTCTGCCACAGGCGAGGGTTTGCGTTAACAGCGGAAGCTCAGCAGGCGCTGGGCGAGTAATAGCTGCTTATTTCTTGTTCGAGTCCACCACGATGCGCTGGTCGCGGTTGGCCAGTTCCCAAGCGGTGTAGAACACTAGGCGGGCGCGCTTCTCCATCTGCGGAAACTCAATCTTCTCCACTTCATCGCCGGCGCCGTGGTAGTCATCATGCACGCCGTTGAAGAAAAAGGCCACCGGAATGCGGTGCTTCGCGAAGTTGTAGTGGTCGGAGCGGTAGTAGAAGCGGTTCGGATCCTCGGGGTCGTTGTAGCGGAAGTCGAGGTCGATCTGGGTGTACTTCTGGTTCTGATCCAGCAGAATCTGGTGCAGCTGGGAGCTGAGCTTGTCTGAGCCAATTACGTACACGTATTCACCCTTGCCTTCGTGGTCCTTGTCGGTGCGGCCTACCATGTCGGTATTCAGGTCCACTACGGTGTTGGCCAGCGGGAAGATGGGGTGGTCGGTGTAGTACTCCGAGCCCAGCAGGCCTTTTTCCTCGCCCGTCACCGTCAGGAACAGCACGCTGCGGCGCGGACCGTGGCCTTCGGCCTTGGCTTTCACGAAGGCTTCGGCCATTTCCAGCACCGTTACCGTGCCCGAGCCGTCGTCGTCGGCGCCGTTGTGCACCTCGCCGTTAATGATGCCGATGTGGTCGTAGTGAGCCGAAAGCACCATTATTTCGTCCTTCTTGTCGGTGCCTTCGAGGTAGCCCAGCACGTTCTCGGTGGTGAAATCTTCGGTTTTCTTGGCGGCCTTCACCAACGCTTTGGCAGGCTTGAAGGGGGTAGCCGTAGGCTTGCCCGCTTTGTTGATGCCAGTGGTGTACTTGGTTACGGCTGCTGCGTTGCTACCCAGCATTTTGTAGCCAACGGCCGGCGACACGAAAAACGCCGTGGCGCGCGCCGTACCCGGAGCCGCATCTTTAAACGCAATGCTGGGGCGGCTGATGTAGGGCGTCATGCGCGCCGCCATCTTCTCGAAGTTGCTGTTGGGGTTAAAGTCCACAAAGAACACCGAGCGGGCACCTTTCTGGGAAGCTAGCTGCAGCTTGGCCCGGTAGTCCTGGCCCCATTTGCTTCCCTGTCCGTCTTTGCCGAGCAGGGCGGTACCCTTGTCGTTCTGGGGCTCACCAATCAGAATCAGCAGGTCTTTGCCTTTCACGTCGCCAAGGGCGGCGTAGTCGGAGTAGCCGTCCTGCTCGATGCCATAGCCGGCGAATACCGGCTGAATGGCGGTTTCCTGCGCGAAGCCGGTGCTGCCGGCGGCATAGAAGTCCGTCAGCCACTTAAAGGTCTGGCCGCCTACTTTCAGGGTAGCGCCATCGGCCCAGGTGCTGCGCACCATGGTGAAGTGCTGGAGGTAGGGGTTGTCTGAGCCCTGCACCGGGCCTTGCAGGCCCAGCTCCTTGAAACGGTTGGCAATGTACTCGGCGGCCATTTTCTGGCCTTTCTCCCCGGTTTCGCGGCCCTCGTAAGCATCCGAGGCCAATACCGTCAGGTGCTGGCGAAGGTCGGCCTGGGTGATGGTTTCGGCGTAGGTGCGGGGTAGGTCGGCGGAGGCAGGAGCGGCCGTTGCCTTATCCACGGCGTCAGCAGCTCGCTCGGCTGCGGAGGGCGCTTCGGTTTTGGCTTTGCGCTTGGTCTTAACCTTGATTTTCTCGGGCGCCTGCTGGGCCACGGCAGCGGTTGCTACGCCGGCCGCCAGCAGGAAAGCCAGAAAGGACTGTTTCTTCATAAAAGAGGTAGAAGGATGGGGGTGTGGGAAGGGTAGGAAGTGGTGAACTGGTGAGTTTGTGAGCTTATAGTTCTGCTGGTCTTGAGCGCATAGCCGAACGACAAGCTCACCATCTCACAAACTCACCAGTTCACTCCTTAAGGTTGCACGATGAGCACGGAGGCATAGGCAGCTACCCCCTCGCGGCGGCCCACAAAGCCCAGCTTTTCGGTGGTGGTGGCCTTAATGCTGATATCGTCCGTGGGGATGCCCATTACCTCGGCCAGCACCCGCTGCATCTCCGGAATGTGGGGATTCACTTTCGGGGCTTCGAGGCAGATGGTGGAGTCGATGTTGGAAATGGTGTAGCCGCGCCCCTGCAGCAGGCGCACTACCTCAGCCAGCAGGCGCTTGCTGTCAATGCCCTTATACTGCGGATCGGTGTCAGGAAAATGAAAGCCGATGTCGCGCAGGTTGGCCGCGCCCAGTAGCGCGTCGCAGATAACGTGGATAAGCACGTCGGCATCGGAGTGGCCCAGAGCACCGTGGGTGTGCGGAACCTGAATGCCGCCGAGCCAGAAGGGCAGGCCTTCCCGCAGCTGGTGAACGTCGTAGCCGAAGCCAGTCCGGATTTTCATGGGTTCAGATAAGTGGAAGAATACACCGGCAAGGTACGGCAATGTCCTTAAGGTGCACTGCCGCTGGCAGCGGGCCCCGCTGGGGGTAAGCGAAAAAATGCCGGATAAAATAAAGTAAAAGTCAGGCTATTGCGTCAGGGGGAGCAGGCCCGGGAAAGAATAGCAAAGAATTAATGGAAACTTCGGGTTCATTAAAAGTTTCCGTTGTATCTTTGCGGCCGTAGCCATGGAAATCAAGGATCGAATTTTACAGGAATCCCTCAGCCTCTTTACCCGCAACGGGATTAAGAGCGTGTCGATGGATGACATTGCCAGCCACCTGGGCATCTCAAAGAAGACGCTCTATAAGTGGTATGAAAACAAGGACCAGATTGTATCGGCCGTCATCAGTACCCATTTAAACGGGGTGCAGGGCGAGTGCGAGGGAATTATTGGGCAGGCCAGCAACGCCGTGGATGAGATGGTGCAGATGATGGATTGGGCCAAACGGCAGTTTGCCAACGTGAACCCCTCGGCCATTCATGATCTGCGCAAGTACTACCCGGCCGCCTGGAATCTGTTTCACGCCCACAAAAACAAATACATCCTGAGCCAGATTCAGGCCAACCTGCGGCGGGGCGTGGCCGAGGGCCTCTACCGCCCCGATCTGGACATTGAGGTGCTCTCGCGCCTGCGCCTGGCCCAGATTGATGTTCTCTTTGACCCCGACATTTTTCCGCACACGCAGTTTGAGCAGGCCCGCGTGCAAATGGCCTGCAATGAGCATTTCCTGCTGGGCATGGTTACGCTGAAAGGCCACAAGCTCATCAATGAATACCGTCATGTGACGGAAGAAGAATAAGCTTCATCACCTGCTTTCCCCATATGAAAAAGAACCTTCGCGTTTTGTTGCTGGCCGCGGGTCCGGGCCTGGTGGCCCCCGCCGGTGCCGCGCTGGCGCAGGCTCCGGCCACGCGGCCAGCGTCGGTCAGCCAGCCGACTGCCATAGTGGACAACATGCCCCTGTCGTTGCAACAGGCCGTTGATTACGCCATTAAGAACAAGTCGTCGTTGTTGGCCACACGCCTGGGCGAGCAGACCGCTCGTGCGCGGATAGGCGAAGTCCGGTCGGCTGGGTTGCCGCAGGTGAATGTAGCGGCCAACGCCGCCGACAACTTTAAGCTGCAGAAAGCGCTGGTAAACTTCGGTGCTCTGGGCGGCGGTCAAACCGCCACCACGCTGACCGCCGCCGATATTGCGGCTGCGCAGGGTGGGCAAACCGTTAACCTCACCGACGTGACCTTACCCGCTGATCCGGTACCGCCGCAGGCCTTTGCCTTTGGCCTTCGGTGGGCCGGCAACGCCAGCGCCTCCGTGTCGCAACTGCTGTTCGATGGGGCTTACCTGATCGGGCTGCGGGCGGCGAAGGTGTATGAGGAGCTGGCTAAAAAACAGACGCAGCAGGCTGAAATCGACGTGGTGGAGCAGGTCAGCAAAGCCTACTATAGCACGCTGGTTGCCCGGGAACGTCTGCAGCTTTTGTCGCGGAACGTGCAACGCCTCGATACGCTTCTGTACCAGACCAATGAAACCTTTAAGGCGGGTTTTGCCGAGAAGCTGGATGTGCAGCGCCTGCAGGTGCAGCGCAACAACCTGGTGGTAGAGCAGCAGAAAGCAGGCCGCCTCACGGAGCTGAGCATTGCCCTGCTGAAATTCCAGATGGGCCTGCCCCAGGAGCAGCAGGTGCAGCTCACCGACTCGCTGAGCTCGGCTGTGGTGGATGCGGGCGCCCTGCGCCAGCGCCTGGGTGCTGCCAGCTTTGCTACCGGTGCCGGAGCAACTGGTTTGGGCCAACTACCCGCTGCTCCTGCCGGCTCTGGTAGCACTGATGCCCAGAACCGCCAGGATCAGCAAACGGCCCTGAGTGGAGGGCGTACCGGCCAGCTTTCGGCTACCTTCAACTACAACAACCGCATTGAGTTCAGCACGCTGGAAACCCAGCAGGCCCTGGCTGGTCTGGACCTGGCTAACCGCCGGGCCGGTGCCTACCCCCGGTTGTTAGCCACGGCTGCCTATGGCTTCTCGGGCTCGGGGCTAACCGGCCGCGACCTGTTTGCCTTCCGGGGGCCCGACTCCCGGAACTCAAACGGCTTCCCTAATCAGAACTGGTTTGGCTTCGGCAACGTGGGCCTGAGCCTGCAGATTCCGGTGTTCGACGGTTTCCGCCGCAAGTACCAGGTGCAGCAGGCCCGCATTCAGCAGCAAACCATTGAGCGGAGCTTCGAGACGCTGCGCCAAAGCATTGATCTGCAGGATGCCCAGAGCCGTACTACCCTCATCAACGCCCTGGATGTGCTGGACAACCAGCGCGCCAACCTCGACCTGGCCGATGAAGTAGCCCGCGTATCCCGCATCAAGTTTAAGGAAGGTGTGGGCTCTAACATTGAGGTAGTAACCGCCGAAACTTCCCTGCGCGAGGCCCAGACCAACTATTACGCCGCCCTTTACGACGTGCTAGTAGCCAAAGTGGACCGCGACAAAGCTACCGGCGAGCTGTACAACCAAGCCAAGAAATAAGGAGCCAAGGGGCAGAAGCCAGGAGCTGGAAGCTTCTGCCCCAACCGCGCTACCATCCCTTCTAGCTCCTAACTCCTAGTCTACTAGCTTCTCCCGACATGAAATACACTACTTCTGCCTTTTTGCTGACTTTGGGCCTGCTGACCGCCTGCGGCGGAGAGAAAGATCCGAAGGCTGAACTGGCTAAGCTGAAACAAGAGCAGGCCGCCAACCAGGCCAAGATTGCCGAGCTGGAAGCCAAGGCCGGTCCCACCGCTAACGCGGTAATCACTACCCCCGTATCTGTCATCAAAGTGGCCCCCGAAAGCTTTAAGAGCTACCTAGAGGTACAGGGCCGGGTTGACTTCGACCAGAATGCCACCGTATCGGCCCGGGCTGCCGGTACGCTCACCAGCCTGCGCGTGCAACGCGGCGACCGGGTAAGCAAAGGCCAGACCCTGGCTACCGTAGATGCCTCGGTGCTCGAAGCCAGCATTGCCGAGCTGCGCACCCGCATGGACCTGGCCCGTGTAGTATATGAAAAGCAGGACCGCCTCTGGAAGCAGGAAATCGGGACGGAGATTCAGTATCTGCAGGCCAAGAACAACTACCAGGCCCTGCAGCGCAACCTGGCTTCCCTGAACCAGCAGCGGGCCCTCTACAACGTGGTAGCCCCCTTCGGTGGTACCGTGGATGACGTGCTGCCGAAGCTGGGCGAAACCGTAGCCCCCGGTGCCCCCGTGGTGAAGCTGCTCAGCGGCAGCGGCAATGGCAAAATTGTGGTGGATGTATCAGAAGCGTATGCCGCCCGCATCAAGGCCGGGGATAAAGCATTGGTTACCATTCCAGATCTGGGCGGCGAAGAAATGTCGGCTACGGTGCGGGTAGTAACCAGCACTATCAACCCCACCAGCCGCACCTTCACTACCGAGCTTCGCCTCGATAACCCCGGCAAAGCTGGTCAGCTTCGGCCTAACATGGTAGTGAACGTACGCATCCAGAACTACGCTCGTCAGAACGCTACGGTGCTACCCGTTGACCTGGTGCAGAAAGATGAGCAGAACAGCTATGTGCTGGTAGTAGGCGCTAAAGGCAACCAGAAAGTAGCCGCCAAGCGCATCATCCAGACTGGCAACACCTACAATGGCAAAGTGGAAGTGACTAGCGGCCTGCAACCCGGCGACCAGGTAATTTCTGCCGGCTATCAGAATCTGAATGAAGGCCAGGCTGTTAGCCTGTAGTTGCTGCGGCTCGTTGGCCTCCTCCGGTGGGGGTAGGCCAGGGGCGCGGCTACCATCAGAACGTCAAAACCAGAACTCATGCAGGATTTAGAGAAAGAGTTCAAGCCGACCTCCTGGTCGATTGACAACAAAACCAGTATTTACATTATTACCCTGCTGCTTTGCGTGGCGGGTATTTTCTCCTACATCAAGCTGGGCAAGGAGAAGTTTCCGGATATCGTGATTCCGCGTATCATCGTGGCCACGATTTACCCCGGTACTTCGCCCACCGACATCGAGAACCTGGTAACCCGCCAGCTCGAAAAGGAAATCAAGAGCGTAAACGGGGTGAAGAAGATTTCTTCGACCTCGAACCAGGACTACTGCATCGTGGACGTGGAGTTTAACTCCGGCGTGGACGTGCAGTATGCCAAGCAGCTCATCAAGGACGCCGTGGACAAGGCCAGCAACGAGCTGCCCAACGACTTGCCCTCGCCGCCCACCGTACAGGAAGTAAACCTCTCGGAGCTGCCCATCATGAACATCAACCTGGCCGGTAACCTCACTACCAGCCAGTTGAAAAAGTACGCCGACGATTTCCAGGATAAGATTGAGGCCCTACCCGAAATTACCCGCGTGGACATCATCGGGGCCCTGGAGCAGCAGGTAAACGTGGACGTGGACCTGAACCGCCTGCGGGCTTCGCGCCTGGGCTTCAGCGACGTGAGTGCCGCCATTGCTCGTGAGAACATCACCATTTCGGGTGGCTCGGTAAACGTGGGCGAGCAGAAGCGGGCCGTGCGCGTAGCCGGCCAGTACGTGCGGGCCGCTGACATTGCCAACATTCAGGTGAAAAACCTGAACGGTGCGGCCGTGCGCCTCGGCGATATTGCTACCGTGACGGATGCCTTCAAAGACCGGGAATCCTACGCCCGCCTCGATGGCAAAACTGCCGTTACCCTGAACGTAATTAAGCGCCAGGGCGAAAACTTGATTGACGCTTCTGACAAGATCAAGCAGGTTATCGAGGAGTCGAAGCAGAGCCTGCCCAAGGAACTGACCATTACCGTAACCGGTGACACCTCCAGCGACACCCGCGTAACTCTGCACGACCTGATCAACACCATCATCATCGGCTTTATTCTGGTAACGCTGATTCTGATGTTCTTCATGGGCACCACCAACGCTCTGTTCGTGGGTCTTTCTGTGCCGATTTCCATGTTCCTGGCCTTCGTGCTCTTGCCGGGCTTTGGGTTTGCGCTGAACATGATTGTGCTCTTCGCCTTCCTGCTGGCCCTAGGTATTGTGGTGGACGACGCCATTGTGGTTATCGAGAACACCCACCGCCTCCTGCACGAGCACCCCAACCTGACCACAGCCCAGGCTGCTAAGTACGCGGCCGGCGAGGTATTCATTCCGGTTCTGGCTGGTACCCTGACGACGGTAGCGCCCTTCGTGCCGCTGATGTTCTGGCCGGGTATAGTAGGTAGCTTCATGTTCTACCTGCCGGTTACGCTCATTCTGACCCTGATGTCGTCGCTGGTTGTAGCCTTCATCATGAACCCGGTATTTGCCGTGTCGTTCATGGAACGCGAAGACCACCACAGCGGCGAGAAGCCCCAGCTGACCAAGAACTTCCTGATTGCCATGGGTGTGCTGGCCCTGATTGCCGTGATTGGCTACATCGCCGGCTCACCGTTCGTGGGCAACCTGACGGTGTTCATCATCCTGTTCTGCTTCCTCGATAAGTTCGTGTTCGTGCACATGATTGCGGGCTTCCAAACGAAGGTGCTGCCCCGCTTCATGGACGGTTATGCTGGGATAGTGCGCTGGGCTGTTGGACGTCCGGTTGCAGCGCGTGGTACTTCTGTCTGGGATAGATGGGCGGCTCGTCTGAAGACTTACCTGCATCCGATACTGATTTTGGGTAGCATGGTAGTTCTGTTTGTGGTAGCTCTATTTGCTGTAATAGCCCGTAGCCCCAAAGTAGACTTCTTCCCCAGCGGTGACCCCAAGTTCATCTACACCTACCTGAAGATGCCAGTGGGTACCCGCGTAGAGGTAACGGACTCCGTGGCCCGCGTGCTGGAGAACCGCATCTACGGTGTAATTGGTAAAGAAAACCACGACGTGGAATCGGTGATTACCAACGTGGCTATTGGTGCCAACGACCCCGGCGAAGCCTCAGCTTCAGGTACGTCCCAGTCGAACCTGGCCAAGATTGCCGTGGCCTTCAAGGAGATGAGCGAGCGGACCGGCCCGGAAACCCGGACCTATATGGACAAAATTCGGGAAGCGGTGAAGGGTATTCCCGGCGCTGAAATCTCGGTTGACCAGGAAGCCAGCGGCCCGCCCACGGGTAAGCCCATTGCCATTGAGGTAGCAGGCGACGACTATCCTACCCTCATCAAGCTCTCTAAAGATGTAACCCGTTACATCGAGTCGAAGAACATTGGCGGTATTGAGCAGCTGCGTTCTAACCTGGAAGACCGCAACCCGGAAATTGCCGTTGACATCGACAGGATTCGGGCTAACCGTGAAGGCATCAGCACCGCGCAAATTGGCTCGGAGGTTCGTACGGCTATCTACGGTACGGAAGCCAGCAAATTCAAGACCCCCGATGATGAGTACCCCATTCAGGTGCGCTATGCCGAACCTTACCGCTCCGACGTGGACGCCATCCTGAACTCGCCTCTGACCTTCCGCGACGCTACCGGCGCCGTGCGGCAGGTACCCATTTCCTCGGTGGCTGATGTGCGCTACGGTACCACCTACGGCGGTATCAAGCGTAAGGATGTGAAGCGCGTAATCACCATTTCCTCTAACGTGCTCAGCGGCTTCACAGGCCCCGACGTGGTACGGCAGATTGAAACGACCCTGAAAGCCTACCCCACGCCTCCCGGCTATAGCATCCGGATGGGTGGCGCGCAGGAAGATCAGCAGGAAACCAGCTCCTTCCTGGGGGTAGCTGCCCTGGGCGCTTTCGCCCTCATCTTCCTGGTGCTGGTAATGCAGTTCAACTCGGTCAGCAAGCCCATCCTCATCCTCACCGAAATCATCTTCTCGGTGATTGGGGTAATGCTGGGCCTGGCAATTACGGGCATGAACATCAGCATTGTAATGACCGGGGTAGGCATTATTGCTCTGGCCGGTATCGTGGTGAAGAACGGCATTCTGCTGGTTGAGTTCACTGACATCCTGCGCAGCCAGGGCATGCCCTTGCGTGAGGCCATCGTGCTGGCTGGCCGGACCCGCCTGAACCCCGTAATCCTGACGGCTACGGCGGCTACCCTTGGTCTGATTCCGCTGGCTATCGGCCTGAACGTCGATTTTTACGAGATGTTCAACTCCTTTGAGCCTCACTTCTTTATCGGCGGCGAGTCGGTAACGTTCTGGGGCCCGCTGGCTTGGACCATCATCTTCGGACTGGTTTTTGCGACGGTAATCACTCTGGTAGTAGTACCAGTTATGTACCTACTGACGGAAAGCCTGAAGCTGCGTCTGAACAAAACGCCGGATACCCACGCCACCGCTGAAGAGACGGAGGCTGCCCGTCCGCCGGTGTTAGCCGAGTATTAATTAGTACGGGGAAGCCCGGGCCTGGTGACGCCGCGTAAGCGGGGCCCCAAGCCAGGTCCGGGCTCAACCCTGATTCATCCGTTTTCTGGCGGCGCCTGCAACCATTTGTTGTGCCCGCATACTCCTTCGCCCGAATGGGCGGGGTAGTGGCCCAAGCCAGGCCCGCCAGCGTTTTAGTCCCCTTCGTACCCTGTCGTTTCCCCTATGTTTACCTCAACGACTACCGCCCCCAAATCTATTCAGCAGCAAGTGCTGCGCATCATCAGCAAGCGCAAAGCCATCAAGACTCGGCGCCTGCGTATCGGTAGCAGCCTTAGCCAGGAGCTGGGCTTCGACACCGTAGATGTCGTAGATATCATTCTGGAGCTGGAGCGCAACTTCCACATCACCATCCCCGATGAAGTGCCCCTGGCTACCGTCGGCGATTTTGTGGATTACGTAGCCTCGCACGCCAAAGCTGCCTAAGTTTCCAGCAAGTCTTGTTCGGCGCGTAAGCTGCTCCCTACCCCTCTGGTGGGTATTAAAGTAGCCCAGCCGCCTAAGCACGCCAATGCCCCGTCAGGATGGCCAACATCTACATGATGTACCATCCTGACGGGGCATTGGCGTGCTTAGGCAGCGAAGAACGTTACCGCACGTTGCCGCCCGGGTCGCCGCCGCTGTTGCGTCCGGAGCTGGCGCTCAGGTGCGGCTCGCGGCTGCTGTCAGTAGTATTGGCGGCGGTATCAGCGTGCGGGGTTGCATCCGAAGCAGGGGTAGCATCCGTTATGCTGGCCGGCGCCGACCGGCTGCTGTCGGGGGAGCTGATGCCGGAGTCCGTGCGGGAAGCGGTTGGGTTATGGGCATCCGGAGCCTCTACGGGAGCCATGGAGGGCGCAGCGGCCTTTTTGTCTTCTATTATCTCGGCGTCGGTGATAAGAGAAGGACGGGTTTTCTCCCATTCCAGAAACTTCTCCATTTCCTCCTTGATAGTGGTGCTAAACCAAGCAACTAGGGCTACGTCATCCAGCAGGCCCAGCACCGGAACAAAGTCCGGAATCAGGTCAATGGGGCTCAGGAAGTAGATGGTAACTGCCACGGCCGCAATAACAGTGGAGGTGGGCAGCCCCGTGTACTCACCCGAAACCGAGGATCGGATCAGACGGAAAAGCGTCTGCAGCGTTTCCCAGGCTTCGTGCGCGATGGTGCCTACATCGTTTTTCTCGCTGGCTTTCTGATACGCGTCGTTCAGCAGCTGCTTCATGCGCGTAGGCTTCTTGATATATTCTTCGGCTTTGCCTACAAACTTTTTGAAAAGAGGGGAAGAGGCAATCTGTTCGCCTTTGGGGTTTTGCTTGTCCATAGAGCGTAAGGGAGAGAAAGGTGGATGGGACAAAGCTACGTCCCAGCGCTGTGCTATACTCCGTTAGGGCAAAATGGTTTTCTGACTTTCAGGCTGGTCTAAAAAACAAAAACGCCTCGTTCAGCAGAACAAGGCGTTTGAAAAATTGGGGCTGCGGGTTAAAGGTAGGCTTAGCGCTCCACACGGCCGGCCGCGTAGAAATTACGGCTATAATAGGCTTGGTTGAGGGAGCTGACCATTACGCCACCGTTGGTAGCGGAGTGAGCGAATTTGCCGTCTTTCAGGTAGATGCCTACGTGGTAGATGGGCTGACCAGGACCCCGACGAAAGAACACTAGGTCGCCGGTTTGCATTTCGTCTTTCTGTACGTGCTTTACGCTGCTGAACATCGAGCGAGAGCTGCGCTGCAGGGTAATGCCATAGGCCTCCTTATATACACGGGTTACGAAGCCGGAGCAGTCAGTACCGCTTTTGCTGTTGCTGCCGTAGCGGTAGGGGGTACCCAGCCACGATACAACCGTTTCCAGCAAGGATTTGTCTTCCGTGTAGCTGGCCGCAATGCCCAGCCGGTGGGCGGCCTTATCGTAGGCCAGGGAGTCGGAGGCAGTCAGCGTGTGGGGCTCTTCGTCGCCGGAGAGCAGGCCGCTGAGGAAAGAAGCTTCCTGGGTAGTAGGAGCGGCTGAAGCAGCCGAGGAAGCAGGAGATGAATTTTCGAAGAAAAAAGAGAGGACCATCGAGGCCGCGGCGAGGCAATACAGTATGCTATTCTTCATTGTCCGTCGGGAGGTGGTAAAAGCACTGCCGGGGGCTACCGGGCAGCGTAAGCGTGCTTCTTTTTTTCGATAGGCAACCGGGCGAACCGGATAGCGAAAAGGGTGATGAAAAAGACCTTTTAAGTCGCCGAATCCGGAGCCCGGTTCGACGGCCATTGGTTAAAGCTAGCCCTAAAATTTCGGAACCGCCAAGCTTCAGTCCCGAAACAGGATAAAATTCTTCTTATAAAACAGCGGTTTCTGGAAAAAATTATGCTTCATTTCTCAACCGCATCCAAATACTATGCGTATAATCCGCCCCAATTTTCAGCAGTTTATGGAGCAGCCGCGTATCATTGAAAACTCTCCGCTAGCCCGGCTGGCCCGGCTTAAGCTAGGGGCTCCAAACGTGGCCATGGTGCTGGGCCGAAGCATCCATCTGAGCGGAGTCAGCCGCGAGGAGTTTCTGCGCGACCCTTTCTGGGTAGCGCACGAGATGGAGCATATCCGGCAGTTTGAGCAATATGGGCGCCTGGGGTTTCTGGTGCGTTATCTGCGCGACTGGGCCCGGTATGGGTACTATAATATCCCGTTTGAAGTGGCTGCCCGGGAGGCGGCGGAGCGCAACGCGGCTCTTTATGCTCAGGGGAGGCCGCTGCCCGGCAGCGCGGAGCGTCATCCTACCCCCAAGGCTGGCTGAACCGATGCGGGAAGGATAAATTTCCAGAGCCGCCTATAACCTTCGGCTGGGTTTTCACGAATAGGGGAGGGAACCGGCTAACTGCCTGGTTTAGATTAGATGTACTCCCCAAACCTTTCCCATTATGAGCTCGCAAAAATCCAATCAACCCGGCGCTCCCGCCCATAAGCACATTACATTCACCCCCGCCAGCGAAACCTCACAAGGGGCCGACGACTCGGCATCTTCTGCTTACAACGAGCCTACCGGCTCGGGTGATTCGAAGCAGGGCGCATCCGCTACGGGCAAGCAAGGCCAGTCGGGGCAGCAGTCATGGCTGGATCAGCAGCAGTGGCTGAAGAATATTGATGTGCAGCAGATCAAGGATTTGGGCACGAAGGCCATGGGCCAGGTAAATAAAATGAGCCCCACGCAAAAAGTAATCGGCGGAGCATTGCTGGCCGGTGGCCTGAGCTGGCTGGCCCTGCGCTCGAAGAGCGGCAGCGCCAAAGGCGAAACCTACCGCGCGTACCGTGGCTCCTCGGATAACGAGAACAGCAGCAAGTCTTCCTCGTCGTCGAAGTGGGACAGCTCCAACGACTCGGTGTACCGCGGTGCTACCCGTAGCTACGGCGAAGACGATTACGCCTCCGACCTGTAGGCTGCTAGCGTAGCTGACCAAACAGAAAAAGCGGCTGGAAAGAACTTCTTTCCGGCCGCTTTTTCTGTTTTCACCAAAATAAAAGCGCCGCTTCCGGAGTGGAAGCGGCGCTTGCAGAGCCTGTTATTGGACTCGAACCAACGACCTGCTCATTACGAATGAGCTGCTCTACCAACTGAGCTAAACAGGCATTTTCCCGATGTAGGCTGTTCGGCCTGGGGCTGCAAAGATAGAAAGCCCGGTGAACAACACGCAAGGCCGAAACGTAATTTTTTGCAAAACCAACCAGCCCCCGGCTCAACTATTCACTTGTTATATGAAAACTGCTTCTTCCTCTTCGCTGGTGCAGGCCCTGGGTAGTGGCCTGGTCGGAGCCCTGGTTCTGAATGCGGTGCACGAAACGGTGCGACACCTACGCCCAGTAGATGCGCCCCGCATGGATATTTTAGGCGAGCGGGGCCTGCGCCGGCTGCTGTTCAAAGCCAACGCGCCCCAGCCCGGCCCCGCTGCCGCCTACAGCCTTACCCTGGGCGGCGACGTGCTCAGCAACGGGTTATACTACAGCCTGGTAGGTACCGGCCCGGGCGTGTGGTGGCGCGGGGTGGCCTTGGGGCTGGCAGCGGGGGTAGGCGGTGTGGTGCTGCCCGGCCCCATGGGCTTAGGTGACGGCCCCAGCAACCGCACACCCCAAACCAAGGCCATGACGGTGGCTTGGTATCTACTCGGTGGGGTAGTGGCCGCCAGCGTTTCGGCGTGGTGGAATAAGAGCGGCACCCGACAGCCCCGATAAAAGTCGGCTCCCGGCAGTCAGCAGGTTTGCCGGCTTTCCGGCATCTTTGCGCCACTATGATGAAACAACTGCGCAAGCTGCTGGTCCGCACGCTGGGCTTCGAGCAATACATCCGGCTGGTGAGCCGCGTGTACCTGCACCTGGTGGGGGCGGGCTGGGGCCGGCAGAAGTATCCGGAGCTGTTTTTTCTGGAGCAGATTATTAAACCTGGCTTCGTGTGCATTGATATAGGCGCTAACCTGGGCTACTACTCTGTGGCACTTTCCAGGCGGGTAGGGCCCGAGGGGCAGGTACTGGCCGTAGAGCCCATTCCGGCTTTTCAGGCCATCTGGAAAGATAATGTGCGGCTGAGCGGCTACTCCAACCTTACGCTGCTGCCCTACGCCCTCGGTGGGGAGCAGGGTACCGTGCAGATGGGTACCCCGGAGCGCGACGGCCTGCTGCACCACGGTATGACCAAAGTAGCGGCCAGTAACACCCAGGAGCGCTACGCCCGCACCTACGAGGTGCCCATGCGGGTGCCGGATGAACTGTTCCGGAATCTGCCGCGGCTCGATTTCGTGAAGTGCGATGTGGAAGGCTTTGAGTACGAGGTGTTCCGCCATATGCAGGCCACCCTGCGCCGCTTTCGGCCACTGATTCAGACGGAGCTGAACGGGCTGGAAAACCGCCGGGCCGTAACCGGACTGCTGGCCGAACTCGGCTATAAACCATTTGTACTTTCCGAGCGTTTTGAGCTTGTACCGTGTTCTGAGGCGCAGCTGAACAGTGCCGTCACGGCTGACTTCTACTTTCAACCCATTGCTCCGGCTGCTGAGCTTTCCTGATGATAAAATTCCTGCTCGTTCTGCTGATTCTTTGGCTTATCATGCGCTTCGTGATGCCCCTGGTGCTCCGCCTAGTGGTTGGAAACCTGGTTAAGAAGCAGGCGCAGCGTTTTGGTCAGCAGTTTGGGGGCGCCCCTTTTACCCAGCCCCGTCCGGAGGCCCGCCGGTCCGGTACTGCTTCGGCCGATGAAGTGCAGGTGGACTACGTGCCGCCCCGCGCCAAGCCTCAAAGCCCCAAGGAGTTCAAAGGCGGTGAGTACGTAGATTTCGAGGAAGTTAAATAGTGACAGTATTAAGGTAAACAAGGATGGGGTGGCAGATAGCTTACACGGCTATTCTGCCACCCCATCCTTGTTTACTTGTCACCATTCCACCTCCTCACTCTATCAGCTTAGAAACCAATGCCTACCCGCACGCCAGTGCCGGCCCGCTGGCCGGATTGCAGGCTGGTGTAGAAGTCGGCGCGCAGGACTTTGAAGATGTGCTCCACGCCTACCCCCAACTCCAGGTAGTGGTTGGCAGTGGGGGTAGTGAGGTAGTTGAGCGAGGCCACTTCCTGCCAGTGCAGGCGACGCAGCAACGGGATTTTGTTGAGCAGGAACCCGTTGAAATGGTGGTTGTAGTGGGCTTCCAGAAACTTATCAGCCGTGCTGAAGCGGTAGTAGTCCAGGAGCTGGAATTTGCTGAAGTCCTCGGTCAGGTAGGTGCGGTTTCCGCTGAAGTGGCGGAAATCCATGAACGACAACCGTGCGGAGGAGCCCGGAAACACGCCGGCCGCTACCCGGTAGTTGCTGGTGCCCAGCAGCCCCAGGCTGATAGAGTGGCGTACGCCGGCCTCCAGCAAGGTGTAGCGTACATCGGAACCCAGCACGCCGCCTACCCCCTGCCGCCAGGTCAGCGAGAAAGTAGGGTATTTAGAGCCGAGATTAAACTTGCCGTCGGGGCGGGTAATGTAGCGCTGGCCGGGGCGGAATGAGGCCACCACTTCGGTGGTAAGCGCCTCGTTTCGGCCAAAGGCGGTGCCATCGGGGCGCTCTGCGTTTACGGGCTGGTTGGAGGTAAAGGCCCGGCCTTCCCGGTCGCGCAGCAGCTTGAAGGTAGTATTCTGTAGCTCATAGCGGCGGAAGTAGCTGGCCGTGGTTTGCAGCGTCAGGCCGTTGAGCGGCTCCCACTGGTAGCCCAGCTGCAGCCCGTCGCGGCGGTAGAGCTTGGCGTAGTTGCGGTTTTCCAGCAGGGTATAATAGGTATTGATGAAGGGGGTAAGCTGACTGCTGGGGTCAAAATTTTCAATGGTGCGGCCTACCAGCAGGCTCACGCGGGAAAGCTTCACGGCATCTAGCTGCCAAGAGGCGGCCACGCTGGGGCTCAGCAGCTCATTGCTGAAGCCGTAGCGTACCGAAGGCGTCACGGACCAGGTGCGCCGGTCGTCGGTGCGTTGGGTGTAGGTAGCCTGCGGATTGACCACCAGGCCTTCTACCGTGTTGTAGTTCACGATGTTGAACACCGGGGCCACGTACCACTGCCGCTTCCGGAACGTATTGCTGTACCCATAGCCGGTGAGTAGCAGCTTGCTAAAGCTAAGCTCGTTGCGCTTGCGGTCCAGCGAATCCTGGTAGGGGCGGGAGTTGCGGATTACCTCGGTGCTGTCCTTTACGTGGTAGTCTTTCTGCTCTTCCTCCGTGAGGGGCACAGGCCGGATGGTAGCCCAGTAACTGGTGTCGCGCTCATTCACGCCTTTTTCCACCAGCATTACCTCTCCGCGCTTCATCTGACCAACTCCCAGCCCGGCTGTATCGCGGGTGGCCGCCTGGCGGCCTTCGCGGCGCACGGTGCGGGCCAGACCCGCGAGCTTGGGCTTCTGCTTTTTCACTTGAGCTACTGTTTCACGAGTCACGGGCGCGTCGTCGGGAGTATCGGGGCTGGCGGTGGGAGCGGGGGTAGTCGGGGCCGGCCGGTTGGGGTAGGTGGGCGTAACCTTGTAGTTGGAAAGGATAGCCGTGATGTAGCCATTGCCCTTGAAGCCGAAGGCCGTGAAGCCCACCGTTACTTTCTGGGACTGCATCACCCACACATCGGAAGGACCCGGCGCGGGCGCGAAAATCTGCTCGATGTGCAGGTTATCCACGTAATCGAGCTGGGCATCTTTGCTTAGGTCCAGGCTCACGGAGTGCAGGCGCCACGTGCCATCCACGATGTAGATGTGGCCGGCAAACACGGGGTCGGTGCGGCGGCGGGGCGTCACCTTGATTTTATGGATGAGCAGGGCGCCCTGGCGGGTGCTGCCTTCCAGCTCGTAGCGGTAAAAAAGTGGGGCATTGGCTGCAATCGGCGAAATAAAGCCCCGCTCCGAAAAGCCGCTTTTCAGCACGTTCTGGTAGAAGTTAAGGCCCCGGCCCGCGCTGGCCCGGTTAAAGCTGATGCCCTTGGTGTCGCCGCTCACGCGGGAGGAAATCATGCGCTCCTGCACCAGGTTGGGCTGGCGGAAACTCATTTCCGATACGGTTTCGGAAAGGTAAAAAATGCCCGGCTTAATGTCGGGCCCTACCTTCACCAACCCCAGAATCTTGCCCGGCACATCCGTAAAGCGCGCCAGGGTTTTGATGTAGGTACGGGCCTTGAAGGCGGCCACCTCGCGCTGGTGGTAGCGCCGCCACTGCATGGCCTGCTGCACAATAGTATAAGCGGGGTCCTTATCGGTGGAGCGAACTACCACCTCGCGCAGCTGATAGCTTTCCGGCGCCAGAGTGATGTTGAGCACTGTGGCCGTGTCGCCGCCGGCTACCTGCACGGTTTGCAGCAGGGGCTTGAACCCCACGTATTGGAACACCAGCTCGTAGCGGCCGGCCGGCAACCGAAGCTGATAGTTACCCTGCTCGTTGGAGGCGGTGCTGGTGGTAGTGGTACGCACAGCCACGTTGGCAAAGGCCAGGCCCTCGCCCTTGTTGTCGGTAATACGGCCTCGGATGATGCCGGCAGTAGCAGGCGCGGCCGCGGCCAGAAGCAGAAGTAAAATCAGGAAATAGCGCTGCATCAGATACTTGTTCACAGATGGTGTCAAGATAGAGGAAATAGCCAGGGCAAAGGTTGTATGGGGTTGAAAATTGCGGAGCCGCTACCCCGGTTCAGGCTTCGAAAGCAGGGGAGGGGTAGGGCAAAACCGCCTGTGGGTGGCAAGCTGGGGCAATTTGCTTACCTGGGCTATAGTAGATTTGACCTGACGGAATCTAGCCCGGCGGCGTGTTGTTGCTCTGGTTTCCCTTCTCCCTAACCTCCCGCCATGAATCAGCCTAAAAAGAAATTCTATACTCCCGCCGAAGCCTTGCAGAAAATTGCGGCCTACTGCACCTACCAGGAGCGCACGTTCAAGGAGGTAGAAGCCAAGCTGCGCGAGTACGGCCTGGATGAGGACGAGGCTGGTGAAATTATGATCCGGCTGAGCCGGGAGAACTTCCTAGATGAGGAGCGCTACGCCAAAAGCTTTGTGCGCGGCCATGTGCGTCAGAAAAAGTGGGGCCGCCGCCGGATTCAGCAGGAGCTAAAGCAGAAAGGCCTTTCCGACTACTGCATCAAGGCGGGCATGAAGGAAATTGACGGCGACGAGTACTACCAGAATCTGCTGGATGTGCTGGAAAAAAAGGACCGCCAGGAAAAGGAGCGCAACCCGCGGCTGCGGCGCCAGAAAATTCAGCTGTTTCTTACCGCCAAAGGCTACGAATCGGACCTGATTAAGATGGCGCTGGACGACTTCGGCAAAGAGAAAGAGGCCGAAGACGAGGGCTAATGCCCTAGGGCTACTGCCGCTTCGGCAACTGGGGTAGCTCCAGGCGACGTGTAAGGATAACGCGCCGGCCCGTCATGGTTTCGAGCATGGGGCGCAGCACCTGCTCGGCGTTTTGCTCCGTCTGGGCCAGAATCCCGGATTGCAGGGCTGCCGTGCGCACGTTGGCCTCGGCGTACTTATAGCCCGCATCTACCAGCTCCGCATCCTGGAAAAACCCGTTCTCTACGCTATATACCTTGCTTTTGCTGTGGTCAACCTGCCAGGTGCACAGCTCCGGAGCCGGCAGGGCCACCCGCAGCACCGAGTCGCCTTCGAGTACCACATCCTGGGGCCTTACCTGGCGCAAATCAAGGCAGCCTACGGCGTGGCCGGCTACAATCAAGGCCACTTTGGCGTCGGGCAGAAAGCGGTACGTGCTCTTTTTGTACTCTACCACGTCCTTGAACTGGTAGCGCACCAGTTCCAGCCGGCCCAGGCTTTCTACCTTTTCCAGCACGGTATTGTGCGTGACGGTGATTTGGGGGGTAGGGGCCAATGGGTTGCTAAAATCGGTCAGCGCCGGGCGCACTTTACTCCAAAGAAGCCACCCCAGTCCTACCAGAAAAGCAAGAGGAAGCAGGCGGCGTAGCAGACGAGGTAGGGGCATGGGAAAGCAGAGCAGTAAGCACGCTATATACGCAGGCAACCGGAAAGAAGGCGGTTCGGGCCGGAGTTTGGCCGGGGTGCGCTAGCTTTGGTCTTTGCGCTGCCGCCCAATGCCTGCCTTCTTTGCCACTACTCCTTCTCCTGGTGTTGCGGCCCTGCTGCTGCGGGGCGGGCGGTGGCTGAAGCGCCACCATGTGGCCCTGCTGGCCCTGGGGTGGCTGGTGGCCCAGGCCATCAGCTGGTACGTAAACCGCAGCCCCCGCACCTACGGCGACAGTGTGCACTACCTCGATTACGCCCACCAGATAGCGGAGCAGGGCAATTTCGTGAAGGTGCATTACACCCGCTACCTCGGCTATCCGCTTTTCCTGAGTGCCTTCCTGAAGCTGGGATTGGGGCCGGTGGCTATGGGCCTGGGCCAGTACGCAGTGGGGGGGCTGGCAGCCGTGGCTCTTTACCGGGCGGTGCGCCGATTGGCTCACGGGGCCTGGGAGCCTGCTTTTCTGGCTACGCTGCTCTACATCGGGTGGGCTGAGATTCAGCGGTTCAATGCCTTTCTGCTCACGGAGTCACTGTTTACCAGCTTGCTGCTGCTTTCGCTGTGGGCGGTGGGGCGGGCCCGTACGGCGGCGGGTTGGGGCCTGGCGCTGCTGGTGCTGCTGGCTACGGTAAGTATCCGGCCCAATGGCTTTGTGGCTTTGGCGGCGGCGGCGGTGGCCGGCGGGGTCTGGGTGCGGCAGCGGGCATCACGCCGGGTACAGTGGGGGGTAGTTATCGGGGGTGTGCTGCTGCTGCCGCTGGCCTGGGTAGCCCTCAACCAACTGCTGCTCACGTTCCGGCTTATCAAAACCTACCAGGAGGGCATGATCATTTTCATGTACGATGGTATTCTGATGCAGCCAACGGGGCCGCTGGCATTGCCTCCCCCGGAGGCCACCCCCGTGGGGCGGCTGGCGTACTTTATCTGGCATAATCCGCGCTATTTCGGGCAATTGGCCGTCTGGAAGCTGACGTTCTTTATGGGCTTCCCCAAGCCTTATTTCTCAGCCTTCCATGCCCTGGCGCAGCTGCTCACGCTACCCCCGCTCTACTGGCTGGCGCTGCGCGGACTGGCTGCCCGTTGGGTGGCCCGGCCCATGCGTGTGTTTCTGGCCGCTACGTTTTTGCTGCAGGCCGCCATTGTGGCCCTTACTGTAGAGGACTACGACGTGCGCTTCTCGGGGCCCGTGCTGCCTTACCTGTTCGTGCTGGCTGCCCTGGGGCTCACTCCCTGGATATACCGGCTGCGGCGCGGGCTGCAGCGGGTCGCCCTACCCCCTTCGGCTTAGCCAACCCTTCGTTTCAGACGCCACCAAACCCAGCCCAAGCCTGCAGGCCGCCGGTATGGACGGCTACCACCGTGCTGCCGCGCCGAAAGTACCCCTGGGCCAGTAGGTCCAGAATTCCCATCAGCATTTTGCTGGTGTAAATAGGGTCGAGCAGAACGCCATGCCGTTGCTGGAACGCCTGCACGAAGCGGCGCACCTCCGGCGTGAGGCGGGCGTAGCCCCCGCCGTGATAGTCGGTGCGCAGCGCCCAGTTGGAGTACACCCGGCTGGTGGCTTGTAGGGTTAGGGCATTGATGTCAGGGCGCAGAAAATCGGCGCCTTTCAGGGCCGCGAAACCCAGAGCCTCGCGCTGTCCGTCCAGCCCAACCAGCAAGCCGGCCAGGGTGCCGCCTGTGCCGCAGGCCACGCACAGGGTATCAAAATCAGTGAGGGCCAGCAGCTCTGGCACCAGCTCGGCGCAGCCGGGTAGGGCCAGGGTATTGGAGCCGCCTTCGGGCAGCACGTAGGCCGGACCCAGCTCACGCAGCAGCGCGGCCACTACCTCCGGCTCGTGCTTACGGCGGTAAGTGGTGCGGTCCAGGAAGTGCAGGCGCATTCCGTCTTGCCGGGCCCGGGCCAGGGTCGGGTTCAGGGGCTGCTTACGTAGCTCCTCTCCCCGCACCACGCCCACGGTTTGCAGCCCCGTCAGGCGGCCGGCGGCGGCTACGGCGGCCAGGTGGTTGGAATAGGCCCCACCGTAGGTCAGTAAGGTAGTCTGGCCCAGGCGCCCGGCTTCCAGTAAGTTGTACTTGAGCTTGCGCCACTTATTGCCCGGGAGGTCAGGGTGGTTCAGGTCGTCGCGCAGCAGCAGCAGCTGCACGCCGGCCCGGTCGGCGGCGGGCTCCGGTAGGGGCTGCAGAAGCATGGGCGAAAGGTGAAACAGTGAATAAGTGGATCAGTGCCTGCGTGAGGTCATGTCGAAGCGGAGCCGCGCCATTCTGCCATTCATCTGACCCGCACCCGCTAACGTAACAAGCCCCTGACGCAGGTATCCGTCAAGGGCTTGTCACATCATGAGGGGGTAGGGCGGGGCTTGCTGCTCCCTGAACGATTACCGGTAGAGCGGCCCGGACGACGGACGGGGGCCAGCCCCACACCCTACGGTTTGTGGCGTTTCAGGGGGTAGGGATATTATGCGGGAAGGATGGCGTTGGTGCTGCCTGTCCATAACAGCCCGGTTATCCTACCGCCTTACCGTTACGCCAGCAGGGTATCGGTAACGGTGTGCGGCTCGGGGCGGTGCCTGAGGGCGTAGTACAACGCCCCCAGCAGGGCCACAATCAGCAGCACCGACGATACCAGGGAAATCGTGTTTCCGAGGGCATACTCCGAGGGCTCAAACTTGAACTCGATGGTGTGCGTGCCGGCGGGCACGGGCAGGGCCCGCAGCACATAGTTGGCCCGGATGTGCGGTACGGGCTTACCGTCGAGGTAGGCGTTCCAGCCGTCTTCGTAGTAGATTTCGGAGAAGACCACGAGGCCATCCTGGGCGGCGTTGGCACGGTAGGTCAGCTCATTGGGCGTGTACTTGGTCAGGGCAATGCTGGAGCCTGCGGCGGAGTAGGCCGGCTTCACGGCCGGAAACTTCGAAGCATCTACCACGGCCGTAGTGGCAGGGTTCAGGCTAGTGAGGGCACTGATTTCCTGATCGGGGTTCTGTACTTTCTGGACTTCGCTCACAAACCAGGCGTTGCCCAGGGCGCCGGGGTTGCGCTGCACCTGCTGGGGCTGGCCCTGCTGGCCCGGCACAATCACGTAGCGCGTGTTCAGCATGTTGAGCACCTGCAGGTTATTCTGCGAAATCTGGCGCTCAATCAAATCCTGGTAGCGGCGCAGCTTGGCCCCGTGGTAGCCCCCAATGCTCTTATGGAAGTAGGAGGTATTGGCTTCGTTGAAGGGGTTCTGCAGGTTAAAAACCCGGTAGCTCAGGTCCTTATCCTGCAGAATCTGCTGGTCGGCGGGGGAGGGTACGAACTGCTCGGCAACGGTTTCGCGCTGGAAGTTGGCATCGTTAAGGTAGCGCTTATCTACCCCCCACAAGTCAATCAGGCTCAGCAGCCCCACCAAAGTAGCCGCAAGGCCGGCCGAGAGCTTGCGCTGCAGGAAAAACCACAGCACTCCGCCCGCGGCGGCCACAAAGAACAGGGAGCGGAACACATCGGTGCGGAGCAGATCGGCGCGGTCGGCGCGCAGGGCGGCCAGCGGGAAGCCTTCCTGCTGCTGCAGCTGCAGGTCAATGGGGGCAGCGAAATCAGAAGCAAGGCCGGCCAGGAAGGCCAGGGCGCACAGGCCGGCTGTAATGGCCAGGGCCCGCAGCACCTGCTTTTTCAGCAGGGCCGTGTCGGCATCGTCGGTGGGCTTGCCGGCCAGAGCGGCCAGGCTGGGATGGGTGCCGGGGGTAGCGGCCGGCGCCACGGCCGGCCGGCCGCGCAGCACGCGGGCCAGAGCCAGCACGGCCAGCAGGGGCATCGTCAGCTGGGCAATGGTGAGGGCCATGCTCACGGCCCGGAACTTGTTGTAGCCCGGGAAGTAGTCGAACATCAGGTAGTTGAATGTCTCGAAGTTCTTGCCCCAGGCCAGCAGCACCGAGAGCAGGGTGCCCACGAGCAGCCAGATGCGGGTGCGGCGGTCGGCCACCATCAGGCCCAGCACAAACAGGAAGAACACTACCGCGCCCACGTACACCGGGCCGCTGGTAATGGGCTGGTCGCCCCAGTAGGTGGGCATCTGGGCCAGGTAGTCTGAGAGCTGCACCGGTGGCACCCCGGCCGCAGCCAGGGCCTTACCCGTTTCGGAGTTGTCGCTGAGCTTCATCTGCGAAGCCCCGCCGTAGAAGTTGGGAATCAGTAGAGTAGCTGTTTCGCCGATGCCGTAGCTGTAGCTGAAGGCGTAGTCCTTGCCCAGGCCCGAGCCTTCACTGTCTTCGGCGGGGGTAGGAGCCTGGCCGGGCGCGGTCGGGGCCGGCGTCTTCAGCTCCGACTTACCCCGGATGCTGTACTTGCTGTACTCCAGGGTGGTGTAGAGGCGGCCGAAGCTTACGCCCACGGCCAGCAGGGCGGCCACCGCCAGCAGCGCCGTGCGGCTGAAGAAATCGGGCAGGCGCTTCTCGCGGGCCGCGAAAATCAGCTCTACTACCCCAAACACCAGCACCAGCAGCAGCAGGTAGTAGGTAATCTGGAGGTGGTTGGAGCGCACGTTCATGGCCAGGCCCAGGGCAAACAGGGCCGTGCCCAGCCACTTGTTGCGCCGGAACGCCACCAGCAGGCCCGCCAGCACCAGCGGGGCATAGGCCAGGGCCAGGCTTTTGGTGTTGTGGCCGGCGGCCAGAATAATCAGGTTGTAGCTAGTGAAGGCTAACGACACGGCCCCCACCACACTGACCAGCGGCGAGAGGCCCAGGGCCACGCACAAGGCGTAGCCGCAGACCAGGGCCAGAAACAGGTTGGCTACCACCGCCGGCAGCCCCAGGGTAAAGAGCTGGTGCAGGTACACGCTCAGGTCGCCGGGGAAGCGGGTGCTGATGAGGTAGGTGGGCATCCCCGAGAACATGGAGTTGGTCCAGAGGGCCTCCTGACCGGTTTGCTCCCGGAACTGGGCCGCCTCGTGGGCCCCGCCATTAAACTGTACGATGTCGTGCTGGGCCAGTGTTTTGCCATCGAAAAGGATGGGCGAGAAGTACACGGCGGCCAGCACTAGGAAAAACAAGACGGCCAGCAGGTGCGGCAGCACCCGCCGCCAGAGCGGCGCAGCGGCCTGACGGGGAGGAGTAATCATTCGGCTTACAAACAAGTCGGAACACGGCCCGCCGGAGCCCCACGGCCCGGCCTGGCAGCCCGAAGGTACCCGTTTTAGGGGTTTGTTGGCTGGGGGCGGGGCTGGAAAGCAAGATTATACAGCACCACGGAAAGCAAAATTACCCCGTAGGCCCCCACCTGGGTGGCCGTAGCCTGCTCCCCGAAATACAGAAAGGCCAGCGCAAAGCTCACCAGCGGATTCAGGTACATCATAATGCCTACCGTGCCGGAGGGCAGCACGTTCAGGGCGTAGAGGTTCAGGAACAGAGGCACCACGGTAAAGCCCAGGCTCAGCAGAGCCGTTACGGCCAGCAGGTGCGCATCCCGGAAGCCCGCCAGCGGCTGCGCCCCAAGCAGGGGGGCCACCGGCAGAATCAGTAGGGCCGCCAGCAGCAGCTGCGCCGTCAGAAGTACCAGCCGGTCGTAGCCTTGCAGGCGGCGCTGGCTGATGAGGTAGGCCGCGTAGGTAGAAGCCACCACCAAGCTCATGAGCAAGGTTTTTACCGCCCCTGCTCCCAGCAGCAGGCAGCTCAGGGCGCTCAGCCCAATGGCTGCCCACTGGTTGGGGCGCAGCTTCTCGCCCAGCACCACAAAGCCCAGCAGAGCCGTCAGGATGGGACAGATAAGGTAGGCGAACGAGCCCGCCTGCACGCTCACCTGGTTTACTACATAAATAAAGAGCAGCCAGTTGGAGGTAAGCAGCAGTCCGCCTACCCCTGTGGTGACGGCCAGCTGTCGGCGCTCGGCGGGCGGGGCCGCCTGCCACTGCCGCCACACCGCCTGCACGGCCGCCCGCCGCCCCAGCCCGTGCAGCAGCAGCAGCAACACCAACGAAATCAGGATGCGGAAAAACAGAATCTGCCCGCTGGCATAGCCGGCCAGCCAGCGTAGCGGAATCGGGAAAAAGCCCCAAATAAGAAAAGCCGCCAAGGCGGCCAGGTGATGACGCGAGAGTTTCAACTACGAACAGAATAGGGTACTACCCCGCAAAGATACCGCGCCGCTCGCTCCGATCCGATGTTCGGAACCCGTCCGGCCGGTTACCGGTGTGGAGGTTTGGGCCGATGGAGGGGGTAGGCGCCCGGGGTCAGCGTAGTGGTGCGGTGAATTGCGCCGGCCGCCCGGGCGTCAACCAGTCGGACGGACTCCGCGCATCGTAACAGGGCGGGCGGCCCGAAGTAGGAAGTAACCCGCTACTGTACCTTTGCCTTGCTATGCTTCAGTTCTCCCACCTGCCCGCTCTTACCGGCGGTACCCTGCTTCAGCTCCCGGCTTCGGCCGCGCCCGTGCACCGCCTGCTGCTGGATAGCCGGCAAGTAACCACGCCCGCCGGTAGCGTGTTTTTTGCCCTGCGCGGCCCCCAGCACGACGGCCACCGCTACCTGCCGGAGCTGTACCGGGCCGGGGTGCGCCTGTTTGTGGTAGATGCCGAAGCAGCCATTCCGGGTGGAGTAGGCGCCTACCCCGAGGCAGGGCTGCTGCTGGTGCCCGATGCCCTGGCAGCTCTGCAAGCCGTAGCCGCCGACCACCGCCGCCGGTTTCACCTGCCGGTATTCGGCATCACGGGCTCCAACGGCAAAACCATTGTGAAGGAGTGGCTGGCCCAACTGCTGAGCCCCGATGAGTTGATTTGCAAGAGCCCCCGCTCCTACAACTCGCAGGTGGGCGTGCCCCTGAGCGTGTGGGAGCTGAACGAGACGCACACGCTGGGCATCTTCGAGGCCGGTATTTCGGAGCCAGGCGAAATGGCGCGCCTGGCCCGCATTATTCAGCCTACCCTGGGCATTTTCACCAACCTGGGCACCGCCCACGACGCCGGCTTTGCCTCAGCCCGGGAAAAGGTAGCCGAGAAAATGCGTCTGTTCGAGGACGTGGACACCCTGTTCTACTGCGCCGACCACCCCCTGGTGCATGCCACCGCCCGCCAGCAGCTACGTCCTGAGCGCACTATTTTGAGTGCCTGGACGCGCCAGCGCGCCCGCTACGATGCCCAGGAGGCCGACCTGCTGGTGGTAGTGCACGAGGCCAGCGCCGACCGCACCGTGGTGCGGGTGGAACGCGCCCGGCCCCGCCCCCAAGAATACACCTTCACTTTGCCTTTCGCCGACGAGCCTTCGGTGGAAAACGCCCTCCACGGGCTGGCAGTGTTGCTCTGGCGGCAGGTAGCGCCCACCGAAATCCAGCGCCGCCTCGACCGGCTGCAGCCCGTGGCCATGCGCCTGGAAATGAAGCAGGCCCTCAACGACTGCTACGTCCTCGACGACACCTATAACAACGACTTGGCCGGCCTGCGCCTGGCCCTCGATGCCCTCACGCGCCAGCCCCGCCGCGGCCGCCGCACCCTCATCCTCTCCGACGTATTGGAGTCGGGACTGGGCGGGGCCGAGCTGTACGCCCGGGTAGCGGCCCTGCTGCCGGCCCACAGCGTAGAGCGCCTCATCGGCATCGGGCCGGATATCAGCCAGTACGGCGCGGCTTTTACCGGTCTGGATAGCCGGTTTTATCCCGATACCGAGACCTTCCTGGCCGGCTTCCAGCCCGAGCAGTTCCGGCAGGAGCTGATTCTGGTGAAGGGTGCCCGCCGCTATGGCTTCGAGCGGATAGTGGCCGCGTTTCAGCAGAAAATTCACGGCACCGTGCTCGAAGTCAACCTCGATGCACTGGTGCACAACCTTAACTTCTACCGCCGCCGCCTGCAGCCGGGCGTGAAGCTGATGGTGATGGTGAAAGCCTTTGCCTACGGCAGCAGCTCTTACGAGGTGGCCAACCTGCTGGAGTTTCACCGCGTCGATTACGTGGCCGTGGCCTATGCCGATGAGGGGGTAGAGCTGCGCCAGCACGGCATTAGTCTGCCGGTAATGGTAATGAACCCCTCGCCCGATGCCTTCCAGAAGCTGCGCCAGTACCACCTGGAGCCGGAAATCTACTCGTTCGAGCGCCTGCACGACTACCTGCGTGCCGCCCGGGAGCAGCCCCTGCCCGCTATTCACCTCAAACTCGATACCGGCATGCGCCGCCTGGGCTTCGCCGAGGAAGACCTGCCCGAGCTCTGCCAGCTGCTGCGCGATAATGCTGCCCACCTGCGTGTAGCCAGCGCCCTGACCCACCTGGCCGGCGCCGATGAGGCCCAGCACAACGACTTCTCCCACCAGCAGCTGGCCGCGTTTCAACGCATGGCGCCCCAGCTGGAACAGGCCCTGGGCTACCCCATCCTGCAACACGCCCTCAACTCGGCCGGCATCGTGCGCTTCCCCCAGGCCCAGCACAGCATGGTGCGCTTGGGCATTGGCCTCTACGGCGTGGAGGCCAGCGGGCAGGAGCCCGATGCCCTGCGGCCCGTCAGCAGTCTGCGCACGACCATTTCCCAGATCAAGACCCTACCTGCCGGCGCTACCGTAGGGTATGGGCGGCGCGGTCAGGCCACCGACTACGAGCGGCGCATTGCCACCCTGGCCATCGGGTACGCCGATGGCTATGACCGGCGTTTCGGTAACGGGGTAGGGGAGGTGGTTATCCGGGGGCGGCGGGCACCGCTTATTGGCAACGTATGCATGGATATGTGCATGGTGGACGTAACGGGCATTCCGGAAGCCCAGGCTGGCGACTCGGCTGTGGTATTTGGGGAAGATTTACCCCTAACGGAACTGGCTGTCCGCATCAATACCATCCCGTATGAGCTGCTCACGAACGTGAGTGAGCGGGTAAAACGGGTCTTTATAGCCGAATAGGCCCAAAAACCACGAAAACAGAATTGGATTTATATCAGTATAAACGATGATATATTATGATTTACCTGTGTTTATTTGTTCTATTTATGGATTTTGAATTTATATAATACAAATGGAACTTAGTAATATATGATATATCAATATTCTATCTAGCTTTGGGATACCTGTGAATCATTTTGGGATTACAGGATTTTCCCACTCTATATAGTTCTTATATGCCCCCAATCTTTACCCGCCTTTTCTTATTGGCTACCTGGGTACTGTTTAGCTTAACTGCCGCGCGAGCTCAGACAGCGGCTCCCGGCGCTGAAATCAATGGTACTGTTAGCACCGATAAAGGGGAAGTGCTGCCTGCTACGACGGTAGTAGCTATTCACTTGCCCACCGGTATCCGCCGTACTACCACTACCGATGACCAGGGCGCCTTCAGCATTCCGGCCATGCTGGCCGGCGGCCCCTACACCATTCAGATTGCCCGGTCGGGCTACCGCACCCAGTTGCTGACCAACGTGTTTCTGGTGGCCGATAAGCCCAGCCGCTTCGTGACGGTAATGCCCGTGGCCACGGTAGCCGTAGGTACCCGCCGCGCCGACCGTACCCTACTGGAATCTACGGTGCCTGTGGATGTGATTGACATGCGCGAGCTGCTACCCCTGGTGCCCCAGACCGACCTGACCCAGGTGCTGAACCAGGTAGTACCTTCCTTTAACTCAACCCGCCAGACCTCCGCCGACGGCGCCGACCACGTGGACCCCATCAGCCTGCGCGGCCTGGCCCCCGACCAAACCCTGGTGCTGGTGAATGGCAAGCGGCGCCACACTACCTCCCTGATTAACCTGCTCGGGAGCCGGGGGCTAGGCAGCGTAGGGTATGATTTGAACACGCTGCCCACCAACGCCATTGAGCGGGTGGAAGTGCTGCGCGACGGTGCAGCGGCCCAGTACGGCTCCGATGCCATTGCCGGCGTAATCAACATCAACCTGAAATCAGACAACCACGGCGGTAACGCCCTGCTGAGCACGGGTATTACCAGCGCCGGCGACGGCCTCACGGGCCTGCTGAGCCTGAACCAAGGGCTGAAACTGGGCAAAAAAGGCTTCCTGAACCTGACGGCCGATGCCGACTACCGCGGCGCCACCACCCGCCGGCCCCAGCGCGACATTGCCTCCTGGCCCGTTTTCTCGTATGATGCCGAGGAAGAGCGCCAGATGATGGCCGCTTCGGGCAAAACCTACGCCGACTTCGAGCAGCAGAACGGCGACGCTAAGATGCGCAACCTGCGCGGCGTGTATAACCTGTCGATGCCGCTGTCGGAGAAAATCCGGCTGTACTCGTTCGGGGGCTACAACTTCCGTCGGGGCGAGGCCGTGGCCCCGTGGGTACTACCCGCCTCTGCCTCCGCCGACATCGTGGACGACATTTTCCCCCTGGGCTACCAGCCCCACATCAACACCCGCATTCACGATGCTTCGGCCGTAGCCGGATTCGGTTTCACGCTGGGCCAATGGAACCTGGACCTCAGCCATGTGGTGGGCCGCAACCAGATGCGCTACGATGTAACCAACACCCTGAACAGCACCCTGGGCAGTGCCTCGCCCACCGAGTTTGAGGCGGGGGGGCTGCGCTTCACCCAAAACGTGAGTAACGCTACCTTCAGCCGCCTGTTCCCGAAAGCCCTGGCCGGTACGAACGTGGCGTTCGGGGCCGAGCTGCGCCATGACCGGTATTCCATTCTGGCCGGCGAGGAAGCTTCCTACTTTGATTACGGCAAGGGCAAAGCCGATGCTTCAGCCGGGGCCCAGGGCTTTATCGGCTTTGACCCCAGCACCACTATCAGCGGCACGCGCCGCAACGTGGGCGCCTTTGCCGACGTGGAAGCGGACATCACCAAGCAGTGGATGGTAGAAACCGCTCTGCGCTTCGAAAACTACAACTCCTTCGGCTCCGCCTTTACTTATAAGGTAGCCTCGCGCCTCCAGCTGGCTAAGATGCTGGCCGTGCGCGGAGCCTTCAACACGGGCTTCCGGGCGCCGGCCTTGCAGCAGGTATTGTACCGCCAGCTCACTCTGCTACCCACTTCCACGGGGCCGAAGTACAGCGGTATCTTCAACAACCAGAGCGAAGTGGCCGCCGCCGCCGGTATTGGTCAGCTGCAGCCCGAACGCTCCCGCAATATCAGTGCGGGTCTGATTCTGACGCCTACCCCCGCTCTGACGCTGACCCTGGATGCCTACCAGATTGACATCGACGACCGGATTCTGCTCTCCGGGCAGTTTGGCCAGGATACCACCGGCGCCCGCCCGGCCCTGAACCAAGCCTTGGCCGCGGCCAACGCCGACAACGCCCAGTTCTTTACCAACGCCGCCGATACCCGCACCCGTGGCCTCGACGCCGTGGTAACCTACCGCAACGCCGTGGGTCGGGGCACGCTCAACCTGAGCCTGGCCGCCAACTTCAACAAAACTACCATCCGGGCCCTGCAGGTGCCCAGCCAGTTCCAGTCTCTGCAAACCGATAACAAGCCCGGCAACAACTACATCGACCAGCGCCAGCTGTCCTTGGTGACTACCGGCAACCCGGCCAGCAAGCTCATCCTGAGCACGGGCTACGACCTGGGCAAGTTCAGCGTGCTGATGCGCAACTTCTACTTTGGCCGCGTGCAGACCTACGACTTCAACTTCGATGGTCTGGATGAGGGTAGTGTGTTCCTGGATTTCCGCGCCAAGGCTACCACCGACCTGACGGTGGCCTTCCGGCCTACCAAAGGCCTCCAACTGACGGCCGGCGTCAACAACGTGTTCAACGTGTATCCTGATTACATCAGCAAGGCCGCCCGTCAGGGCCGCGCCCCCGATGGGTTTGCCTCCCTGGAGCAGTACGGCCAGTACTTCCAGCAAACCTACGGCCGCCCCGTCAACGTGCCCTACGATTTCGATATCCTGCCCTATCAGTCGCAGCAGATGCCCCTTACTGGTCGGTACTTCTACCTGAAGGCCGTGTACAACCTGGGCCTCTAGCACCAGCCAACGCATTTTTGCTCTAGCTGCCATGAACCATCTGTTTCGTTTGGGCCGCCTGCTGTTGGGCCTGAGTATCGTTATGCTCATGGGGGGGCGGCCGGCTGCGGCCGCCGCCTCCCTGGAGGGCTTCTGGAAAGGCCCTCTGAAAATGCCAGGGGGCCAACTGGAAGTGGTATTCCGCTTGGTAAGCCTGACCAACGGCTCCTACTTCGCGACCCTCGATGTACCGCTGCAAAAAATCAGCCGCTTGCCCGTAACCGTCACTACCCACGGCGACACGGTAGTATTTGAGGCCGAAGACGTGGGCAGCCAGTTTACCGGCCAGCTGCTACCGGGCGGCAAGGAAGTGCAGGGCACCTGGAAGCAGCCCGGCTACTCCGTGCCCATGACCCTGCAGTACGCTCCTCCGCCCATCAGTACGGCTCCTAAGGCCCGCCTGACCCCGCCTTACCGCGAAGAAGACGTGCAGTACACCAACACCGCCGCCGACCTGCGCTTTGGCGGCCAGTTGACGGTACCGGCCGGCGAAGGCCCGTTTCCGGCCGTGGTGCTGGTTGCCGACGATGCCGGCTACGACCGTGACGGAACCGTGGGCGACTACCGCCTACTGGGCATCCTGGGCGACTACCTCACGCGCCGCGGTATTGCTGTGCTGCGCTTCGACAGCCGCGGAGCCGGCGAAACCGGCGGCATTCTGGCTACCGTGGAGGAAACCGTCACCGACGTGCAGGCGGCTCTTAACTACCTCCGCACTCGGCCCGAAATCAACCTGAGCCAGCTCGGCGTAATCGGGCACGGACTGGGCGGGAACGTGGCGCTGCTGACCGCCGCGCAGCCGCTACCCCCCAACTTTGTGGTAGCCCTGGCGGCGCACGGGCAGCGGGGAGCTCCGCTGGCAGTGGAGCAGCAGGCTAACACCCTCAAATCGTTGGGGGCCGATGAGGCCCAGGTAGAGGCCGCCGTAAAACGCCAGCAGGCTATTATGGAAATTATTCAGAATACGGCCAACGCTGCCCAGGCCCGTGCCATCGTGGCCAACATGATCCGCCAGACCAATCCGTCGGTCGATTCCATTACGGCCCGGGCCGGCGCTGTAGAACTAACTACCCGGCGCTACCGCAGTTATCTGGCCTTTGACCCGCTGCCCAAACTGGGCCAGGTAAAATGCCCCGTGCTGCTGCTCAATGGCACCGCCGACCTGAACGTAGCCCCCGAAACCAACCTGACTGCCCTAAGCAAGGCCCTCAGGGGCAACAACGCCGTTACCAGCCGCAAGCTTACCGGTGTCAACCATTTGTTCCAGAGCGATGCCTCCACCTGGCCGCTGGTAAATGGAGTGCCCAAGGAAAGCTTCTCGCCCGAAGCGGAAGAAGTCATTCGCCAGTGGATTGTCAGTCTGACGCAGAAGAAAACTCCCTGATTTTTTGCGGAAAGATCTACCTGAGGAGCTAATCTGCGTACTACGTATCTCGTTTATTTAATCTCTCCTTTACCATGAAAAAGCACCTTCTTTCCCTGCTGGCTGCTACCACGCTGCTGGCTTCTTGCTCTGATCTGAAAAAGCCCGAAGAAAAAGACCAGCCCCAGGAAGCTACTGCTGATACGGCCGTAGTGTACCGCGACGGGCAAACGGCAGCTGACGCCGCTGGCGATGCTACGGCGGCCGCCGGTAACGCCGCCGACAAAGCCGGTGATGCGGTCAGCAATGCCTGGGACATGACCAAAGCCAAGCTGGCCGACGTGAAGCTGGAAGAAATTGACCTGCCCGAAGTGAGCGTACGCGGCGACGACCAATACAATGTGTACGGGCTTGAGGAAAAAGTACTTTTTGACACGGATAAAGCCGAAATCAAGCCTACCGCTACCCGCGCCCTGTCCGAAATCAGCGCCTCTATTGCCCGCCGCCACCGTGGCAAAGACATCCAGGTAATGGGTTTTGCTGACGCCCGCGGCGACAAAAACTACAACCGCGAGCTGAGCGCCCAGCGCGCCGCCGCCGTGCGCGACTGGCTCGTGAAAAACGGTCAGGTAGCCGCCGACAAAATCAGCCTGGAGCCCATGGGCGAAGCCGCACCGGTTGCTTCCAACGCCACGGCCGCCGGCCGCCAGGAAAACCGCCGCGTAGAAATTGCCGTGCGCAAGTAAAATCGCAGACTGCCGCCGATTTTCTTGATTTCGCTGATTGCTAACGGCGCAATACCAGAGAACCAGTTAGCATTCTAAAAACCAAAAAGGCCGCCTCACAGTGTGAGGCGGCCTTTTTTGCCAAGGGCGGTATTTCTGTTTACTGCAATCAGCGAAGTCAGATTAATCAGCGACAATCTGCAGTTTAGTCTTTAATCTGATCCACCTCGGCCCGGATCATGGCGTTGTAGCGCTGGCCGTTGTTGGCCAGGGTAATCAGGCTCCAGCCCCGGCCGATGGTGTAGTTCCAGGTACGGCTTTCCTTGAACTCGAAAGTTGGGCGCAGAATCTGGCCGTAGGGCGTGTAGTTGTCCATGAAGTTGGTGGTGTAGAACTTGTCGCCGCTCACAATCCACTCCATGGCCACGAAGAAGCCTTCCGTCGGGGCTTCAATGTTGTACTGGGTCAGGTCAATAGTGTACCACTCGCCGCCTTTCGGCGCCGATACTACGATGTTTTCGGTTAGCAGGTCGGTGTTGGGCGAGTTGTAGTTGCCGTCAGCCTTGTAGAGACGCACCCGGAAAGGCTCCCGCGGAAAACCGTTTTCACCGATGTAGAACGATACCGAGCGCACGTTACCCAGCTTCTTGCCTTTGTCGTTTTTCACGAAGAAGGCGTACTGGCTGCCCGGCATGCCCTGGATCATGCCTTCGCCCGGCGTGCTCGACTTCGAGCCCAGGTCCAGGTTTTTGATCTTGGCGCTGCTGACCACTTTTACTTCCTTCAGGGCAATAGCACGCTTGGGAACCTCAATGATCATGTCCTGGATTTTGATACCGGGCTTGATCAGCACTGCCCGGTGGAAGTAGCCGAGCGCTACCACTACCAGCGAGTCCTGGGGGTTTTTCTCGGGCATGGCAATCTGGAAGTAGCCGTACTCGTTGGTCAGGGCACCGGTTTGTTCTTCCTTCAGGCCGATGGAGGCGAAGGGAATAGGCTCCTTGGTCTTTTCATCGACGACGCGGCCCGAGATTTTGTTCTCCTGAGCGAAGCTCAGTGCCGGCAGAAGCAAAGCAAAGAAGAGAAGGGAAAGTACGCGTTGAAGCATATGCAGACAGTATATGGATATGCCAAAATTACAATGAATCTGGGCATTACATGCAAGTACTCTGAGAATATTTATACCAATGCAATTTGTCTTCGGAATAATTACAAATCAGACAATTATGCGTTGGGTAGGAGCAACAAAATGTCGCGCCCAAGCGAAAAGCTGGTTTTGGCCGAAACCTAAAAGGGTGGTACCTTTGTTTGAAGTAAATCTAAATAACTCCACCCGTGTCGAAGCGTTCCACTCTTACCCCGTCGCCGGCCGCGCCCCGCAGCGTGACAGACCTCCAACTGGGGGAGAGCGGCACCATCTGCTGCCTGAAAGACCCCGAAATGGCTCTGAAGCTGTTGGAGATGGGGTGTATTCCGGGTACGCAGGTTCGGCTCAACAGCCGGGCGCCGTTGGGTTGCCCCATCACGGTGGTGGTAGGCGACATGGCAGACTACACGTTGTCGTTGCGGGTAAGTGAGGCGGCAACTATTCTCTTGAAATAACCAGCGTACATGGCAGGCGGGCAATTACTTTCCGGCCGGGCCGGCGTGGGGGTATCGGCAGCCCAACTGGAAAGAAGTGCCCTGCGCCATCCTGGCCCGCTGACCCGCATTGCGCTGGTTGGCAACCCCAACTCGGGTAAATCCTCGCTGTTCAACCAACTCACGGGCCTTAACCAGAAGGTAGGCAACTTCCCGGGCGTGACGGTGGACCGCAAAACGGGCATCAGCCAGCTGACTTCCCAGCACCGGGCCGAAATTATTGACCTGCCTGGTACGTACTCGCTCTACCCCAAGAGCCTCGATGAGAAGGTCATCACTGATCTGTTCTATGACCAGAGCAGTGACCAGTACCCCGACTTTGTGGTGGTAACGGCCGACGCGAGCAACCTGCGCCGCAACCTGCTGCTGTTTACCCAGCTAGCCGATATGGGCTTGCCTACGGTGCTGGCCCTGAACATGATGGATGTGGCTGAGCAGCACGGCGTCCGGATTGATGTGGCCACGTTGCAGGAGGAGTTGGGTGTGCCCATCATCCCGATGAACGCCCGGAAGGGGGTAGGCATTGCCGCCCTTAAAATAGTGATGGCGCAAACCCTGGATGCGCCCGCTACTCGGTTCTACGTGCCTGATGAGGAGCTGCTGCCCATGATCCGGCAGATCCGCTACTACTTTAACCTGCACAACGATTACCTGGCCCTGCATTACGCCCACCAGTACCGGCACATCAGCTTCCTGAGCCCCGACGACCGGGCCTATATTCAGGAGCTGACGGAGCAGTACGGCTTTGAGCCCACGGCGCGGCAGGCCCAGGAAACCATCGACCGGTACCAGCGCATCAACGAGATTCTGCTCAACTGCGTGTCGGTGACGCGCACGGAGAAAAACGAGCCCTACAGCAACCGCCTCGACCGGGTGCTGACCCATAAGGTGTGGGGCTACCTGATTTTTCTGGCTGTGCTGTTTCTGCTGTTCCAGGCAGTGTTTGAGCTGGCCAGCTACCCCATGGAGGTGATTGACTCTGGCGTGGCCTGGCTGAACGGCACCATCCAGGACCACCTTCACGGCCCACTGATTGACTTGCTGACGGAAGGCATTCTGGCCGGCTTGGGCGGGGTGCTAATTTTCATTCCGCAGATTGCCCTGCTGTTTGCCTTTATTGCCGTGCTGGAAGAAACCGGCTACATGGCCCGCGTTACGTTCATGATGGACCGCATCATGCGCAAGTTTGGGCTGAACGGCAAAAGCGTGGTGCCCCTGATTTCGGGCATGGCCTGCGCTGTGCCGGCCATCATGAGCGCGCGCACCATTGAGAACCGCAAAGACCGGCTCATCACCATCTTCGTGACGCCATTGATGTCGTGCTCGGCCCGCATTCCGGTGTACACGGTGCTCATTGGACTGGTAGTGCCTGACCAGACGGTGCTGGGCATTTTTAACCTGCGTGGCGTGGCCCTGATGGGCTTGTACCTACTCGGGTTCGTGTCGGCCGTGGGCTCGGCGTGGGCCATGAAGCTGCTGATGCGCACCAAAGACCGGAGCTACTTTATCATGGAGTTTCCGGTGTACCGCTGGCCGCGCTGGAAGAACGTGGGCCTCACCATTCTGGAAAAGGTGAAAGCCTTCGTATTTCAGGCGGGTAAGGTTATTCTGGCTATTTCCGTGATTTTGTGGGTGCTGGCTTCCTACGGCCCTTCCGGCGCTATGGAGCAGGCCGAGCGTACGGCGCGCACCACCGCCGCCACCCAGGCCCTACCCCCCGCTGAAACCGAAAGCCTCGTTGCCTCGCAAAAGCTGGAAAGCTCGTACGCGGGCCGTTTCGGGCACTTCATCGAGCCGGCTATCCGCCCATTGGGCTTCGACTGGAAAATCGGTATTTCCCTACTTACCTCCTTTGCCGCCCGCGAAGTGTTCGTGGGCACTATCAGCACAATTTACAGCGTTGGACAGGATGCTACCGAACTCACAGTGCAGCAGAAGCTGGCCACGGAAAAAGATGAAAACGGGCAGCCGTTTTTCACGCCGGCCCGCGCCTTCTCGTTGCTGGTGTTCTATGTGTTTGCCATGCAGTGCATGAGCACGCTGGCTGCCACCTACCGCGAAACAAAAGGCTGGAAGTGGCCCCTGCTCCAGATGTTTTACATGACGGGACTGGCCTACGTTTCCTCCCTGCTGGTGTACCAACTCCTGAAATAAGCTTTGCTCAAAACAGAAAAGGCCCGCTGAACTCAGTTCAGCGGGCCTTTTCTGTTTTGGTTGATCTAGTGGCCAATCAGGAAAACCGCGGGCTGCTTATGAATGTCGGGTAGAGCAGCTTTCTTCCAGCCGGCTATGGTATCCGTGCGCACAAACTCGTTTTCGGCGGTGAGGCTGGCGGCTACGCATAGCCGCGTGCCGGGGTGCAGGGTCTGGAGCAAATCTTCCAGCAGCGGTAGGTTACGGTAGGGCGTTTCGATGAACAACTGGGTCTGGTGCTGCTGCAGGGCCTGCTGCTCCAGCTTCTTGAGGGCAGCCACCCGCTTGGCCCGCTCAATGGGCAAATACCCATGAAAAGCAAAGCTCTGTCCGTTCATACCCGAAGCCATCAGGGCCAGCAGGAGAGAGGAAGGCCCCACCAGTGGCACCACCCGAATACCCAATTGGTGGGCCCGCCGGGCCAGCTCAGCGCCTGGGTCGGCAATGCCGGGGCAGCCCGCCTCAGAAATAACCCCGGCGTGCTGGCCGGCCGCTACCGGGGCCAGGGCCGCCTGAATCTGAGCTTCGGTGCTGTCCTTGTCGATGACGCTGACGCGCAGCTCCTCAATTACCTGCTGCGGGGCCACGCTCTTGATGAAGCGCCGCGCCGTACGGGCGTTTTCTACCAAGAAATACGACAGACCAGCTACCTGGGCCGCCACCTGCGGGGGTAGCACCTGGGCCGCCGTGTCCTCGGCCAGCACGGTAGGAATGAGGTAGAGTGTGCCTTTCACGTGCCTGCCGCTTATTGTTCAATGAAGGCCTTCACCAACCCGAAAACTTCCTCCGGCTTTTCGGCGTGCACCCAGTGGCCCGCGTCCACTACGGTCTCTACCTGCGAGTTCGGGAACAGCGTTGGGATGCCGTAGAGCTTGTCCTCGGTAGTCACGTAGTCCGATTTGCCGCCCCGGATAAATAGGGTTGGCTTCAGGAAGGGTTGCTCGGCGCTAATTTCGGCCCCGATGTCCTCCATTTCGGCGGTCAGCACCGCCAGATTGGGGCGCCAGGCAAAGGAGTTGTCGTCGCGGCGGTAGAGGTTTTTAAGCAGAAACTGGCGCACATCTACCTGCCGGATGTACTGAGCTAAAGCTTCGTCAGCCTGCTGACGGTTTTCCAGGGCGGCCAAGGGCACGGCGTTCAGGCCGGCCACAATTTCATCCTGGTGGCGCATGTCGGAAAAGCGCGGGGCAATGTCCACCACCACGAGTTTGCCCAGCTGCTGGGGGTAGTCGAGGGCGAAGCGCATGGCCACCTTGCCGCCCATGCTGTGGCCCATCAGGGTCGTATCAGGGCCGAGCTGGAGCTGGTTGAACAGGCCCAGCACATCCTGGCTCATGAGGGCGTAGGTGTGCTCCGGGGCGTGGGGCGAGCGGCCGTGGTTGCGTAAATCGACCACAATAACGCGGTGGCCGGCCTCGGCCCAGCGCCGGGCCAGCGTCTGCCAGTTGTCGAGGGTGCCAAACAGGCCGTGCAGGATAACCAGCGGGGCGCCCTGCCCCATTTCGCGAAAGTGAAGTTGCAGCATAACCCTGCAAAGATGCAGACTTTGCCAGTAGGAACGCGTGCCGGACTTACCCGCCGGTGCGGGCCGCTGGCAGGGTAATAGCCACCGTAGTTCCCTGCCCGGGCGTGCTCCGGATGTCGAGGCTACCCCCTTGCCGCTGCATAAAGGCCCGGCACAGCAGCAGGCCCAGGCCCGTGCCGGAGCGGGGACCACGCCGGAGCGGAGCACTGGGGCCGGCATCTGTAAGCAGGGATGCCACTTGGGAGGCTTCCATGCCGGGGCCCGTATCGGTCACGCTCAGGCGCACGCCGGAGCCCGGCAGCGCCTCCGCCGACAAGCAGATGGTGCCGCCCGCCGGGGTGAACTTCAGGGCATTGCCCACCAGGTTGCGCAGCACCGTTTGAGTCATGTGAGCATCGGCCCACACGGCCAGATCCTGCGCTGCATCAAACTCCAGCGTTATCTGCTTGGCCTCGGCTGTGTTAGCGTACAACTGCCCTGTCTGGCTGAACAGAGCATCTATAGGCAGGCGCTCGGGCCGGAAGGCCAGCTCCCCGGTCTGGCTTACGGCCCAGTTCAACAGGTTGTCGAGCAGGTGGTTGAGCTGGTGGGCTGATTGCCGTACCAAATCCGGGAGCCGGCGCAGGCCCTGCTCGTCGCCACGCTTGAGGTAGAAGTCAATCAGCTCCGTAACGCCCGCGAAGGAGGTAACCGGACCGCGCAGGTCGTGGGCCACAATGGCGTACAGACGGTCTTTGGAGGCGGCCAGCTGGCGGAGCTCCCGTGAGGCCTCTTCCAGAAACCGGTGGTTGGCCGCTAGGGCCGCCCGGCTCCGGCGGAGCTTTACATAGAGCAGGCCTACCCCGCCCAGGCCCAGCAACAGCGCCGCAATGGTGCCCCACAAGGCGCGGGTGCGCTGCTGGGCGCTACGGCTGCGCTCCATAAGCTGCCGGATCTGACTTTCCTTTTCGGCGGTTTCAAAGCGGGTTTGCAGGGCCGTGAGGGTTTGCACGCGGGAGCGGCTGTTCAGGCTGTCATTCAGGTCCCGAAAGCGGCTCTGCCACTCAAATGCCTGCTCAAACCGGTTCCGGCTGGCGTTGATTTCGGCCATTAAGTTGTAGGCATCCAGCACGCGCTCCTGGTAGTTGATGCGGCGGGCCAGCCCCAGGGCCCGGCGCGTGAGCTCCTCGGCCTCGTCCAGCTCGCCTTTTACTAGCAGCACCGTAGCCAGCAGCTCTAGGTGTCCGGCTTCGAAGCGGTGGTGGTTCAGGGTTTCTACCAGGGTTACGGCTTGGCGCAACAGCCCCTCGGCCGTTTCCAGCTGATCCATCTGCAGGTAAAAGGAGCCCAGATCGGCCAAGTAGAGCGACTCGCCGGCCCGGTCGCCGGTACGGCGGGACAGTTGCAGGGCTCGCCGGATAAATACCAGTCCCTCGGGCCGTCGGCGCAGGTAAAAGTACAGGTTGCCCAAGTTGCCGAACAGCATGAGTTGGGTGCGTACCCGTACGCCCGGCTCATAGGCCAGCTCCAGGGCCCGGCGGTAGTTGAGCAAGGCCGCGGCCGTATCATTCCGCTCGTGGTACACCCCGCCCATGCTGGCATAGCTGCGCACAATGCCGTCAGGGTCATTGAGCTGGCGGGCCAGCCGCAGGGCTTCCTGCTGCAGCTGAAGGGCATACGGACCATCGGCCAGGTTGGCGTAGCAGCTGCCCAGGTTGAGCAGGCCCCGCAGCAGGCCGCGCTGGTCCTGAATGCTGCGGGCCAGGGCCACGCTTTGCTCGCCGTAGCGCAATGCTCGGGTGGGAGCGTTATCGTGCAGCTCGTAGCACAGGGCATTAAGCAGCCGCACCCGGCCGGTATCGGAGGGTTGAGCGCGTAACTGACGCAGCAGGTTCGTTTCCGGAGCAGTCTGGGCTACTACTGTCGTACACGTACATGCAACGCAAAGCAGAAAAAAACTAAAAAATAGACGCTGCATCAGCAACGGTAGGCAATAGGATGGCTGGAGTTCCAAGCTGGACTTCCACTAGAAAGGGCGGCAATTAGACTTCGTAATATAGAAGGGTTGCTATGAAATATAACGTTGTAAGCAATTGAATTCGGGTACCGTTCAGGTTCTGTCTCAGAAGCTTGACGGGGTCCGGTGGGGTAGCAGACTCAGGCCCAGCAAAACCAGCGCTGCTTTCTTTCCAGGGGTGTATTGCGCAAAAACTCTGTCACCGGCTCCAGGTTGGTCAGCAGAGAAGTGAGCGTAAGTACCTCGCCGGTTTGCAGGTGCAGCTTCAGGTACGTGTAGCGGCTCCAGAACAACCGGTCCGACTGGCAGGTAACGCGCTCTACCCGCGTGATGTCTTTCTTCCCGAATGGAATCCTGACCCGGCCTTCGTACACCTCCAGCACATTCTGCTTCGGGTCGAACACGAGGGTAGTGTGCAGGTTGCGGGCGTAGTACTGGCTATGCAGCAGAAAGGCCGGCAGCGAAAACCCTAGCACCACCGCCGCTATGGCCGTCAGCAGCACCAGTTCGAAGGTAGAGAGGGTACCCAGGTAAAAGAAGGAAACCAGAAACGGCATGCCCACCCCCAGGCACAGCAGCGGCCAGAACAGCAGGGCCAACTGGCGCAGAAAAGTGGGCCGGTACACCCGGCTGTTACGGGTAAAAAAGTTGGTAATAATCCGGAGGCCTACGGCCATCAGGGTAATAGCGGCCGCTGCCTCCAGCAGCGGCCGCAGAAAGGGTAGCAGCTTCATGCCCGGGCCAGCCTACCGGACCTGAATCCAGGGCTCACCGGCCGTGTGCTCGCGCAACTGTCCGAAAGGATCCAGCGCGAGGCCATGCCCGGCAAAAATGGCCTGCACGGCCGCCCGGCCCGCAGGTTCCACGCACACTAGCAGGCCCCCGGAGGTCTGAGGGTCGCAGAGCCACTGGCGCTGCTCTTCGGTAAGCTCTCCTATTTTGTGACCGTACGAGTCCCAGTTGCGTACCGTACCCCCCGGAATCGACTTCTGGGCGCGGTATTGCTCGGCTTCAGGCAGCCGTGGCACTTTGCTGAATTCCACTTCGGCCGTGAGGTTGCTACCCTCGCACACTTCGGCAAGGTGCCCCAGCAGCCCGAAGCCCGTTACATCGGTCATGGCGCGCACGGCAGCCAGCTTGCCCAGGGCTTCACCTATTTTGTTGAGCTGCATCATGCTGTGCGGGGCAATCTGCTCGTGCTCCGGCTGCAGGATGCCGCGCTTCTGGGCCGTGGTAAGCATGCCTACCCCCAGTGGCTTGGTTAGGTACAGCTCGCAGCCGGCCGTGGCGGTGTCATTCTGTTTCAGGTTGTTGATGTCGAGCAGGCCCGTCACGGCCAGTCCAAAAATCGGCTCCGGCGAGTCGATGCTGTGCCCCCCAGCCAGCGGAATGCCGGCTTCGGCACAGATGCTGCGGCTGCCCTCAATTACGCGGCGGGCCACTTCGGGCGCCAGCTTATCAATGGGCCAGCCCAGCACGGCAATAGCCATGACCGGGCGCCCGCCCATGGCGTACACATCGGAAATAGCATTGGCCGAGGCAATGCGCCCAAAATCGTAGGCATCATCCACGATGGGCATAAAGAAGTCGGTGGTGCTGATCAGGGCCTGGCCGCCGCCAATGTCGTACACGGCTGCGTCGTCGCGGGAGGAGTTGCCTACCAGCAGCTTGTCGTGGTGAGGCTGCGGAATACTGGTGTGCAGGATCTGGTCGAGGACCTTGGGCGCAATTTTGCAGCCGCAGCCCGCGCCGTGGCTGTACTGGGTCAGGCGGATGTGGTCGGTGGTTTCGGGGGCAAGGGCCATGGCAGAGAGGATGCGGATGAATAAATAAGCAACGGGCTAGGCGCCGGGGTTAGGGTTAGCCGGGCCGGAGGGGGTAGGGGAGAGCAGGCCGGCCTCTGTAGCCGCGCGTCGTACCAGCTCGGCATTTACCAGCGGGTCGGCGGTTTCGGAGGTTACGCGCACTACCCGTCGGCCTTCCAGGCCGTGGCTGTACGTACGGTCATAATAATCGAGCACGATGCTCACCATTTTCTCCATGTCGTCCTCGCCAATAGCGGCCAGGGCCTCCTTGGTAGCCAGTCCGCCCAGGCGCTTCCTGATTTTGAGGATGCTGGCGGCCAGGGCGGCCGGGTCGTGGCGGCCGTACTCCTCGGCCAGCTTGCGCACCCGCACCGTACGCGGAATTTCCAGCACGAGCAGGGGGGCGGCATGGAGCTGCGCGAACAACGGCGGGGGCACATGCACACTCCCGATGGTGCGGCTTTCATCTTCAACCCAGGTAGGCGTTGCCGTAGGCAGCGTTGCCAGCATGGCGGCCAGATCGTTCTCGAACTGCTCCTGCGTGGGCTGGGCCGGCAGGCCAATGCTGCCGAAGGCGGAGCCTTTATGACTGGCCAGCCCTTCCAGATCCAGCACGGGCTGCCCGGCAGCGGCCAGCGCCTGCAACACATCGGTTTTGCCCGAGCCGGTAAGGCCGCCCAATACCAGCAACGCGCGGGCCTTGCCAAACTCTTGCAACACCCACTGCCGGTAGTCTTTGTAGCCTTTGTTTAAGAGCTGCACCTGAAACCCGGCCAACTCCAGCAGCCACAGTACGGCACCGCTCCGCATACCGCCCCGCCAGCAGTGCAGGCGCACCTGCTTGTGCGGAGCCAGCTTCTGGGCCAGCTTTACCATCTGGCTCATGCGGGGACCAAAGAAATCAAGCCCGAGCAGCACGGCTTTCTCCTGGCTCATTTGCTTGTAGGTAGTGCCGATGCGGGCCCGCTCCTCGTCCGAGAACAGCGGAAAGCTCAGGGCCCCGGGAATATGTCCCTGGGTGTACTCCACCGGGGCGCGCACATCCAGAATGGGCACTTCGGCGGGGCCTTGCAGGAAATCAGGCAGTGAAAGACGAGGCATAGCAAAGAAGACCAACCCAGGAGTTGGGCATAGGAAAAGGGGTAGGGAGAGGTAGCGCCGGACTACTGCAACTGCCGCCGGTAGAGCTGGATGGTATTTTCCAGCCCCATATACAAGGCGTCGCAGATTAGAGCATGACCAATACTAACCTCTGCCAGGCCCGGCAGGTTCTGGTGCAGGTAAGCTAAATTGTCCAGATCCAGGTCGTGGCCGGCATTGAGGCCCAGGCCTAGCTGCTGAGCTACTTCAGCGGCCTCCCGATAGGCCCGGATAGCATGCTCCCGGTCGGCGTGGTAGCGGCGGGCGTAGTCTTCGGTGTAAAGCTCAATCCGGTCGGTGCCGGTGCTGGCGGCGGCTCGTACCAACTCTGGCACGGGGTCCAGGAAAATGCTGACGCGGGCACCCAGGCTTTTCAAATCGGCCACTACGTCCTGTAGGTACTCCTGGTGGCGGACGGTGTCCCAGCCGGCGTTGGACGTAATAGCATCGGGGGCGTCGGGAACCAGGGTAACCTGCTCGGGGCGCACTTCGCGCACTAACTCCAGAAAATCGGGGGTAGGGTTGCCTTCTACATTCAGCTCCGTGGTTACGATGCGCTTCAGGTCGCGCACGTCCTGGTAGCGGATGTGGCGCTCATCGGGGCGGGGGTGTACCGTAATGCCCTGGGCTCCAAACCGCTCACAGTCGCGGGCGGCCTGCAGCAGGTCGGGGCGGTTGTGGCCGCGGGCGTTCCGTAGGGTGGCTATCTTGTTGATGTTTACGCTAAGCTTTGTCATCTTCGGGACGATCTGAAGGGGGAACTAGGTAGTCAAAGATACAACCTCAAACAGGCTGGCTCCCTTTCCGGTTGCTACCCTGGCCCGGCCAGGGCGGTTTGCGCTCATCTGGTGCCGGGTGGGTATGCGGTTGGGGCTGAACCGTGGCCCGTATAAGCTGTTACCCAAATCACCCGGCTACGCTCCGGCCGGCGGCCCTGACCTGGTCTCGCTGGCCGGAGCATACACTCCGCAGCGGCTCTGGTATCAGGAATAAGCCGTAATCTTGCACCTCCATTATCCCCCCTAGCTATGGCTCTCAAAGAAACCATCGACGCAGATATCAAAAAGGCCATGCTGGCCAAAGACAAAGTGCGCCTCACGGCCCTGCGCAGCATTAAGTCGCAGATTCTGCTGGCCGAAACGGCCGAAGGGCAGCACGGCGCCGCCCTCACCCCCGATGCCGAGATGAAGCTGCTGACCAAAGCCGCCAAGCAGCGCCGCGAGGCCGCCGAAACGTACCAGAAACAGTTCCGCTCCGATCTAGAAGAAGTGGAGCTGGCCGAGCTGGCGATTATTGAAGAGTACCTGCCCCAGCAGCTTTCCGAAGCTGACCTGGTAGAGAAGCTGGTTGCCATTATCCAGCGGGTAGGCGCTACCGGCCCCTCCGACCTGGGCAAGGTAATGGGGGTAGCCGCCCGCGAGCTGGCCGGCCAGGCCGATGGCCGTCAGATTTCTCAGGTAGTCAACAACCTGCTCAACAACACAAATGTGTAAATGAGGCTCAGGGGCTTAGGAATGCGGTTGGCGTTCTGCTAAACAAGACACAGCAGAGCGTTGGAACAAAGTCCCCGAGCCTCTAAGTCCCTTCCTTCTGTCATGTCCGGCTTCGATATTCTGCTGCTTATTCCGCTGGGCATTGGGGCGGTGCAGGGCTACCGGCGCGGCTTGCTGCTGGAGGTGGCCTCGTTGCTGGCACTGGTGCTGGGCGTAATAGGTGGGCTGGCCCTGCTCAATGACGCCATTCCGCTGGTACGGAACTACGTGGGCGAGGCCTTTGGCTTGCTGCCGCTGGTGTCATTTGTGCTGGTATTTGCTGCTATTGGCTGGGGAGTACACCTGCTTAGCCGCTTTATCCGGACGGCGGTGCACCTTACCCCGCTCGGCATGCTCGACAGTCTGGGAGGAGCCGTTAGCGGGGTGCTGAAGTGGGTGCTGGGCCTGAGCCTGCTGTTGCATGGTATTGGCCTGGCCGGGCTACAGCTTATTTCGCCCCAGCTGGTAGCCGAGTCGCAGGTGTTGCCCATAGTCCGGGAAGCTACGCCGCTGGCCCTGAGCCTGGTCGGCTTTGTGCTGCCCTTCGCCGGTACCCTGCTCGATAAGCTCCGGGAAGTGTTTTAGCCCGAGGCCCGGTTGCTGGGCTCCAGGGGGCCGGCACTGTGAATGTTAGGCTCTATGCGTGTTACTGGTTTATGCGTCTGTTGCTGCTGGATAATTTCGACTCCTTTACCTACAACCTGCTGGACTATCTGCGCCAGGTAGGGTGCGAGGTGGAGGTGCGCCGCAACAACGTGAGCCTGCCCGAAATTCAGGCCCTGGCTTTTGATGGCATTGTGTTGTCGCCGGGGCCGGGTACGCCGGCCGGAGCCGGCGTCATGCCGGCCCTCATCCAGGAGTATCATACCCGGGTACCCATGCTGGGCGTTTGCCTGGGGTATCAGGCATTAGGAGAGTTTTTCGGGGCCCGGCTGCGTCGGGGCAGCCGTCCGGTGCACGGCAAGGTATCGGAAATTGAGTGGCAGGTTTCCAGTCCGCTCAGTGCCGGTCTGCCAAGCCGGATGCCTGTTACCCGCTACCATTCGCTGATACTGGATCAGCTGCCGGCCACGTTGGAGACCTTGGCGTACACTACGGCAGACGGCGAAATAATGGCGCTGCGGCACCGGCATCTACCTCTGTACGGAGTGCAGTTCCACCCGGAAGCCCTCCTAACCCCCAATGGCCTGGCGTTGCTGGGCAATTGGGTCAAGAATTGTATCATTGCACACCCTGCCCCACGGCAGTAAATTTCTTGGCACGATGGCGCTGCAGATCAAGGATAAAAATGGCTTTCAGTACGTAGATGAGGGCACCGGCGAGGTGCTGCTGCTGCTGCACGGCCTGTTCGGAGCCCTCAGCAACTGGCAAGAGGTCGTAGCTGGGTTCAGCCCGCAGTACCGGGTAGTAATTCCGCTGCTCCCCATTTACGACATGCCCCTGACGAAAGCTGGCGTACCCGGTCTGGTTGCCTTTGCCGAGGATTTTATGGCGGAAATCGGCCTCACGGAGCCCTGCACGGTGTTGGGTAACTCGCTGGGCGGGCACATTGCCCTGGTGTACACGCTGCGTAATCCGGGCCGCGTTTCCCGTTTGGTGCTTACCGGCAGCAGCGGCCTGTTTGAGGACAGCATGGGCGGCTCTTTTCCCAAGCGCGGGAATTATGCCTACGTGCAGGAGCGTGTAGCTTACACGTTTTACAACCCGGCCGTTGCCACCCAGGATCTGGTAGATGAGGTCTTCAGTGTAACCAACTCCAACGCCAAGTGCCTGCGCATTATCAGCATTGCGCGCTCGGCCCAGCGGCACAACCTGGCTAAGGAGCTGCACCACATTCAGGTGCCGGCCCTGCTCGTGTGGGGGCTGAACGATACCATTACGCCGCCGGTAGTGGCCCATGAGTTTAACCGTCTGCTCCGGCACTCCGAGCTGCGCTTTTTGGACCACTGTGGTCATGCCCCCATGATGGAGCGCCCCCAGGAGTTTAACCAGCTGCTGCGACAGTTTCTGGTCCGCACCCAAGTCCCGGTAGCCGGCTAACCAACACGGGCCAACGTACATTCGTCCGGGGGGGTGCAACGGTTGATCCGGCTGCGTTACTCTTTTAGCCAGCTTCGTACGTATGTATCGTTGAAACCCGTTCTTTTGGTAGTGTCCCTGCACGTATCCTCGTTCCCCGCTCCGCCCCATGAACTCCATTATTGCTGAAGACTTACTAAATCAAATGATTCCGCCCCTGAAGGTGACGGACTCGATGGAGAAGGCGGCCCGGTGGCTCGAGGAGTTTCACGTGAGCCAGCTGCCGGTGCTTGATCAGCGCAGCTACCGGGGCCTGATTACCGAGGCTGACCTGCTGGACCAAGACACCAGCACCCGGCTGCTGGGCGAGGTGACGCTCAACTACGGCAATGTGCACGTGCAGCGCGACCAACACTTCTATAACATCATTGAGCTGGCCGTGCAGAACAAGGTGCAGCTGGTTCCCGTGCTCGACGATCAGCGCGAGTACCTGGGGGTAGTAACCGTCAGCGACACGCTGGCGGCCTTCGGCAAGGTGCCGGTTGCCAGCAGCCAGCAAGGTATTATTGTGCTGGCCATGGAGGAACGCGACTATTCCCTAACTCAGATCAGCCGCTACGTAGAGGAAAACAACGCCAAGATCATCAGCGCGCATGTGGCCCAGGACGAGCATGATCCGTACCGCATCCGCCTGACCCTTAAGCTGAACACCCCGAACATCACCCGCATTATTGCTACCCTGGAGCGGTTTAACTACTCCATCACGGCTCAGTTCAGTGGCACCGAAGAGGTAAGCGAAGACGAGCAGCAGCGCTACGATGCCCTGCTGCGCTACCTGAATATCTGAGGCTGAACGCGTAGTGCTGATTTGTTTACTGACCTTGCTGCTGGGCCTGTTGCCATCGGCTCCTCCGGCCGGCACACCAGGGGTAGCGCACGCCTCAGTTCCCGCCGACTCCCTGCGCCGCGCCGCCACTGATAGCCTCGTGTACGCCCAGTGCCCCGACTACGCCACGCTCCGGGTCGCTGCCGTGCTTTTTGTGGGCAACAAGGTTACCAAAGAAACGGTGTTGCGGGCCGAGCTGGACTTCCGGGAAGGGGACATGCTGCAGGCTCCTACCCTAGGCAAGCGCCTGGAAGCCAACCGTCGCCGTCTGTTTAACCTGCAGCTGTTTCATCAGGTGCTGGTGCAGGCCGTTTGCCGGAATGGAGAGCTGACCATCCTATATAGCGTGCAGGAGCGGTGGTACACGTTTCCAGTGCCTATCTTCTCCCTGGCTGACCGCAACTTCCGGTCCTGGCTCGATCGCCCCGACCGGTGGCAGCGAGTTGATTATGGTCTTCACGTAGTTCGGCGCAACTTCCGGGGCCGCAACGAGCAGCTGCTAGGTAATCTGCAGTTAGGCTTCAACCGTAAATACGAGCTGTTCTACGAGGCGCCCGGCTACGGCCACCGCCGCCGGATTGGGGTAGGAGCGGGCTTCTCTTACTACCGCAGCCGTGCCCTCGATTACGCTACCCGCCAGGATAAGCTCCTAAACCTGCGGCAGGCACAGGCTTTTCCCATTGAGCGCCAGTACGCCAGCCTGGGTGTGCGCTGGCGGCGCACCGTGCAGCACCTCACTGCCCTGGATGTATCCTACCATCAGGAGCGGGTTTCTGATTCCGTGCTGTACTACAACCCGGTGTATTACTTGGGCGGGCCCCGCCGCAAGTATCTGGAGTTTGCTCTCGTGAGTACCCTCAATCAGCGGAATACCTTCGCCTACCCCCTTACCGGCCAGTATGCTCAGGTAGCCGTAACCTACCGGGCTTTCCTGAGCAGCGGCGCCCCCAATATCCTGACGCTGCGCGGGCGTTACGCGCGCTACCTGGCGTTGGGCGGACCGTTTTATTACAGCATCGGAGCTCAGGCGCAGCTGCGCCTGGCCACTCGGGTCAGCTACGCCGATAACCGGGCCTTAGGCTATGAGGCCTTGGTTCGTGGGTACGATGCCTACGTAATAGATGGGCGGCACTACGGTCTCCTCCAACAAGGTGTCACGTATAAGCTGCTGGATATAGGAAGGCTGCAGCTTAAAGGGCTCCGGACTGCCAAGTTCAATACCATCCCGCTCGTGTTTTATCTCAATACCTTTGCGGATGTGGGGTACGTGCGCCAACCCACCGTCTTGCCAACCAACCGGTTGCCTAACCGGTTACTGGCCTCGGGCGGGGTAGCCCTGCACCTCGTCACGTATTACGACTGGGTCTTCACGCTGGAGTATGCCCGGAACCGGGAGCAGCAGGGAGGCCTATTTTTTCGGACCCAGTTCCCCATTTAACCATCCGGCCAGCTTATGGTCAGGTTACGTTTTGAGTATGAAAATTGCCATACTGGGTAAGCCGTTCAGCGATGATCTGACGCCGGCAATGCGGGAGATGATCAATGAACTGGTACGGCGTCAGGCCGAAGTCAGCATTCTGGACTCGTTTCATGCCTATCTGAGCGAGCGGATGGAGCTGCCGGCCGGCATTACTACCTTCAACCGTAGTAACTCCCTGCAAGGAACTCGCTTCGTGCTTAGCATCGGCGGCGATGGTACGCTGCTGGACACCGTTACGTACGTCGGGGCTTTGCAAATCCCAATCCTGGGTATTAATACCGGTCGGCTCGGCTTTCTGGCAACCATTTCGCCCGATAAGATTCTGCCCGCCCTGGATTCTCTATTCAAAGGTCACTTCGTGCTGGAAGACCGGAGCCTCATCCGGGTCGATACGGATCCGGATACGTTTGGTAGTATCAACTTCGGACTCAATGAGTTCAGTATCCTGAAGCGCGATACTTCCTCCATGATTGTGGTGCACACCTACATTGATGGCGAGTACCTGAATTCCTACTGGGCCGATGGCTTAATTGTAGCAACACCAACCGGCTCCACGGGCTATTCCCTGAGCTGCGGCGGGCCGGTTATGCTACCCCAGACAAACAATTTTATTATTGCTCCCGTATGTCCCCACAATCTGAACGTACGCCCTCTCATTGTGTCGGATCGGAGTGTCATCTCCTTCGAAATAGAAGGTCGGAGCAATAACTTTCTGCTCTCGCTTGACTCCCGTTCCCAAACCGTGGAAGCCGGAATTCAGATTGCCGTTCGCCGGGAAAATTTCAATGCTCGTCTGGTAAAGCTGAATCACGTTAACTTCCTGAGTACTTTGCGCAGTAAGTTAAACTGGGGTCTGGACCGCCGAAACCCCGCTGGCATACCTATATAAGCATAGAGAATTTCCATTAATAGTTTTTTAAGTTGAAGTCATCTTCTACTTTTGCTGCTGACTGCGACCGTGCCCGTACAATTCGCGCATTCTTCAACCAGAATATTTCTAACCTTCGCTTAATATGAAGCAACTCTTCACCTACACTACGGCCTTGCTGCTAGTCCTCGCACTGGTAGCAACGGAAGCGAGTGCACAGCAATTCAGCAAGCGGAAGCAGTACAATTCCGTTGGCGTGAGCCTGAATGCGATGAACTACTTCGGGGACATTACCCCCAAGCCCAGCATTCCTAGCTTCCGGGCTGGTGCAACCCGCCCCAACCTGGGTCTGACGTTTACGCGCCGCTTTGCTCCCCGCATTTCGGGCCGTGCCGCTCTTTCCTATGGCCGTATCACCGGCGATGACGCGAAAGCAGCTGATCAGAACGACCCAGACGCAAAATTTCGTTACAACCGGAACATGAACTTCCGTAACGACATCTTGGAACTGTCCGCTACGGGTGTGTTCGATCTGATCGAAAACCGCAATAACTACATTCGCCGTCCTGACTTCGTTCCTTACGTATTCGCTGGCGTTGGCGTAATTCACCACAACCCTAAAGGTTTGGATGCAAATGGCAATTATGTAGCCCTGCAACCGTTAAGAACCGAAGGACAGTCGGAGGCGTACTCCCAAACTCAGTTTGTCATTCCTTTCGGCGCCGGCGCCCGTTACAAGCTGAACAAGCAGTTTGACATCGGTCTGGAGCTTGGCTTCCGCAAAACGTTTACTGACTATCTTGACGACGTAAGCGGCAACTACGCTCCCCTTACTGCCCTGCAGTCGGATGCAGCCAAATACTTTGGTCACTACATTACGGGCGGCAACACTACTGGCTACCCCGGCACTTACGATGAGTCGTTTCAGACCGGTGAGATGCGTGGTAAGAGCAACGAAAAAGACTGGTACACCACCCTGGGTATATCAGTAAACTATATTCTCGCTCCGCGAGTAAGAAGCCCCAAGTTCCGATAGCCAGTAAACTGGCTGTCAGTTTTCATCAACAGCCAGTCTAATGACGTATTCGAAGCGCTTCAAAACACTCCTTACTGGCCTGCTGCCGGTGGGGAGTGTTTTTTTTGCCTGCACCGCAGCGGCTCAAAACACCAGCGAATTAGGAATCGGCCTAGGAGGGCTGACCTATAAAGGGGAACTCTCGCCTCACTACCAGTTCCGGAATAACCGCCCTGCCCTTGCTGCTTTCTACCGAAAAGATGTGTCGGCGCCGATAACGCTCCGAGCTAGTTTCACTGCTGGTTTATTGCGTGCCGACGATGGCAACGTAAGGGATATAAACAAGCGTAACCCCCCACTAGCCTCCTACCGCCAAGCTAACATGAAAGGAAGCCTGCTGGAGGCATCCGGGGTAGTAGAGTATAACTTTTTTGACTACCACAACCGCCGGGATAAAGTCCATTTTACCCCTTATGTATTCGTAGGGCTGGCCGGGTTTTATGCCAATACCCAAACGACCAGCAGTGCTAATCCGCAGCTGGACCGGAAGGCCGGACTCATCAGCCTTTCTATACCAGCTGGGTTAGGGTTCAAATACGCCTTATCGGAGCATTGGAACCTGGGGCTGGAAGCAGGTGCCCGCAAAACATTCACGGATGCTCTGGACCACATAGATGGCAAGTCGCGGAGCCAGAACGACCTGCTGGGTAACCCGAATGACCAGGACTGGTACTTCTACAACGGGTTGAGCATTTCCTATACTTTCTACAAAATCCGTTGCCCGGAGACGGGGCAGGCCACCGGTAGGAAAGATTAACCTTTCCTGCGGCTGCAGCGGCCTACCAGGCAACATAAATAGCATAGCCCCCGACATACTAAGTGCCGGGGGCTGTTCGTATTATGGCCCGTTGCAGTAACTCGTTATTGGGCAGGCTTGAATGCAACCATTTACGTAACTTGCGGCCTCTTTACACTAAAAGTCCTGATGGCCGTCCGGTCCGAAATCGATTCCCAGAATATTCCCGCTCACGTAGCTGTCATCATGGATGGCAATGGCCGCTGGGCCAAGCAAAAGGGTGGCTTACGCATTTTCGGGCACCAAAGTGCCATCACGGCCGTGCGCGAAACCGTGGAAGCTGCTGCCGAAGTAGGGGTCCGCTACCTGACGCTGTATGCCTTCTCAACCGAAAACTGGTCGAGGCCGGCTCACGAGGTGATGGCGCTTATGCAGTTGCTGGTACATACTATCCGGCAGGAAACACCTACTCTGCTGAAAAACAGCATCCGTTTGCAGGCTATTGGTCAGATTGAGAATCTGCCTGCCTCCTGCCAGAAGGAGCTGGCTGAGGCAATAGAGCTCACGAAAGGAGGCACCCGCACTACCTTGCTGCTGGCTCTCAGCTACAGTGGCCGCTGGGATTTAACCCAGGCGGCCCAGCGCATGGCTGCTGAGGTAGCGGCTGGCCGGCTACTGCCCGCCCAGATAACGGAACAGACCTTGGCCGGCTTTCTCTCGACGGCCGGAATTCCGGACCCTGAACTGCTGATCCGCACTAGTGGCGAGCAGCGCATTAGTAATTTCCTGTTGTGGCAGCTGGCTTACACGGAACTGTTTATTACCGATTTGCTGTGGCCTGATTTCCGGCGTGAGCATTTCTACGACGCCCTGCGAGCCTACCAGCAGCGGGAGCGCCGGTTCGGGAAAACCAGTGAGCAGCTAACCATTTCGTAATCACAGAACATGAGTTCTTCCTATCATAAGATTATTCCGGTAGCCGCCCTTGCGCTAACGTTAGGCGCTGCGCCCGCCACCAGTGCCCTTGGGCAGGTGCAGGCTCCTGCTGCAGCCGGTGAGCAACCTCAGCGCTATACCTTGGGAGGGATTTCGATTAGCGGTGCCCGTTACCTTGATGCCAATACGCTGATTGGCCTGACCGGGTTGAAAATAGGTGACCCGATTACCATTCCGGGCGAGGAAATAGGCAAAGCTATCCGCCGGCTCTGGGACCAGGGTATTCTTGGTGATGTAAGTGTAAGCATCGCGCGTACCGAAGGTTCCCGCGTTTTTCTGGATTTCAACCTAAAGGAGCGCCCCCGGCTGTCTAAGTTCGAGTTCTCGGGCATAGGCAAAGGACAGGCTGATGACCTGAAAAACAAGATCAAGCTGATACGGGGCAAGGTAGTAACCGATGCCCTGCTCAGTAACACCCGTGCCCAGGTCCGGAAATTCTACACCAACAAAGGCTACCTCGACAGCAAGGTCACTATCACCCAAGTGCCCGACTCTTCGTTGTCAAACAGTGTGACCCTTAACATCAAGGTTGATAAAGGGGCTAAAGTCAAAATCAAGGAAATTGCTTTCGAGGGCAACACGGCCTACTCGGATAGCAAACTGAAGGGCAAACTCAAGAAAACCAAGGAAAAGAAGTTTCCAAAGTTCTTTAACTCGGGCAAATTTCAGACAAAGGAATTTGCCGATGATAAGCAGAAGCTCATTGAGTTTTACAATGGGGAAGGCTACCGCGACGCCGTGGTGCTGTCGGATACGCTGGAGCGCGTTGGGGACGGGTTGCGCCTGACTATTCGGGTAGATGAGGGCCCCAAGTACTATTTCCGCAACATTTCGTGGAAGGGCAACTACCTCTACGACGATAAAACGCTGGCCTCCGTTCTGGGCATCAAGGAGGGTAGCGTGTACAGCAAGGAAACGCTGGACAAGCGCCTGAACTATAACCCCACGGGCCAGGACGTGACCTCGCTCTACATGAACGATGGCTACCTGTTCTTCCAGATTGAACCGGTAGAAACCAAGGTTGAGGGCGACTCCATCGATATTGAGATGCGCATCACGGAAGGGGTGCAGGCGCGCATCAAGGATGTGAACATTGCCGGCAATACCAAAACTTCCGACCACGTAGTGCGCCGGGCGCTCTACACCCTGCCCGGCGACAACTTCAGCCGGGAGCAGCTGATTCGCAGCCAGCGCGAAATCGCCACACTCGGTTATTTTGACCCGGAAAAAATCGGATTGAACCCAGTGCCTAACCAGGCCGACGGCACCGTGAACATCAACTATACGGTGGAAGAGAAACCTTCCGACCAGATTACGTTGTCTGGTGGCTGGGGCGGCTACGCGGGATTTATCGGCACAGTCGGGCTGGTATTTAATAACTTTTCGCTGCGTAAGGCCGGCTCCCTGCGTAACTGGACGCCCGTACCGGCCGGCGACGGACAGCGTCTGGCTTTGAACGTACAGGCCAACGGTCTTCAGTATCAGGCTTATTCTTTCTCCTTCACGGAGCCCTGGCTAGGTGGCCGCAAGCCCAACTCTCTATCAGTAAGCCTGAACAAGAGCATTCAGCGCTTGGGCACCAATTTCAACGCTGAAACAGGCAGCTTTATCAAGGTAAACAGTGCTTCCGTGAGCCTGGGCCGCCGTTTGCGCTGGCCTGATGACTACTTCACGCTGAGCAACTCGCTTTCCATAAGCCAGTACAAGCTGCAGAACTATACGTTCTTCCAGAACTTCCAGAACGGTAACGCCAACAACATCACGCTTAATACCACGCTTTCCCGCAATAGCATCGACAACCCGACGTTTACGCGGCGGGGCTCCTCGCTGGCGCTGAGCGTAAGCCTGACACCGCCTTACTCCGTTTTCCCCGGCTCGCACCCGAATGTAAACGAGTGGGTAGAGTTCCATAAGTGGATGTTCGATGCTTCGTGGTTTAGCCCCGTGATAGGTAAGCTGGTGCTTAACACCCGGGCCCACTTCGGTTTCATTGGTAGCTACAACTCCAGCCGCGAAATAGGGCCGTTTGAGCGGTTTAAGCTAGGGGGCTCCGGCCTTGGATACGGTGGGTCTTCCAACTTCCTGGTAGGTACGGAATACGTAGGCTTGCGCGGCTACGCCGACCCCAATGACGATACGGGCGGCTCATTGCCGGCCTCCCGCCGCGACTCGAACGGGGGCGTAGTGTACAACAAGTTTGTGCTGGAAATGCGCTACCCCGTCAGCCTGAATCCGGCAGCCACAGTGTACGTGCTGAGCTTCGCGGAAGCTGGTAACTCCTTTGAACGTTACACCGACTATAACCCTTACAAGTTGTACCGTTCGGCCGGGGTAGGAGCCCGCATTTTCATGTCGGCATTTGGTTTGCTAGGCTTCGATTATGGCTGGGGTTTCGACAAAGTGCCGATCTACACCAGCGGTCAGAAGCAAGACAAGGGCATGTTCCACTTCATTATTGGTCAGCAGATCCGCTAAGCCCGGCGGTGCGGCCAGCGACACTTCATCTTTTTTTACCGTATGAACAAGATGTTTTCGTGGGTAGCAGCCGCAGTGCTGTTCCTGCTGGTAGCAGCCCCTCAGGCGGCCGATGCTCAGAAGTTCGGCTACGTCGATTCCGAATTTATTATGGGCAAAATGCCGGCCTATGCCCAGGCCCAGCAGGAACTCAATACTCTTTCCGGTAACTGGCAGAAAGACATTGAGGCGCAAAAAAAAGACTTGGATAAGCTGTATCGGAATTATCAGGCTGAAGAAGTGGTTCTTACAGAGCCGATGAAGAAGAAGCGGCAAGATGAGATTCTGAAGAAGGAGCAGGATATTAAAGCTTACTCCAACAAGATCTTCGGTTTTGAGGGCCAACTCTTCAAGAAGCGGCAGGAACTGACTAAGCCGGTGCAGGATCAGGTGTTTGAGGCCATTGAAAAAGTAGCCAAGAAAAAACAGTTGGCTATAGTATTCGATAAGTCCGGCGACCTGACCATGCTCTATACCAACCCTGTGCACGACTACACGGAGTTTGTGCTGGAAGAACTGGGGCTGGCCTCGGAAGAACGCAACCAGCCCGCCCAGAAAGGCACCGTTCGGGCGGTGGCTACTCCTCAGGCTCCCGGCGGGGAAACGGCAACGGAAGATGAACCAGCACCTACCCGCACCAAGCAGCCCACCCGCACGACTCCGCGGCCGGCAACCCGAAAAAACTAACTTTGCGCATCTAACTCTCTGACATTTTTCCTTTTGATGACCACCATGAACAAATTCCGCGTTGCGCTGGCTGCTGCCGCTCTTACCTTCTCTACGGCTACGGTTTCGATGGCACAGACGGCTGCTCCGCTGAAAATTGGCTATACCAGCGTACAGTACGTGCTGAGCCAGATGCCCGAGAGCAAGCAAATTGAGTCGCAGCTGAAGGACTACAGCACCCAGCTCAAAACTCAGCTTGATGCTAAAGGCAACGAATTCCGCACCAAAGCGGAAGCCTACCAGAAAGGTGCTACCACCATGACGGAAGTGGTACGCGCCGACAAGGAAAAGGAGTTGCAAAACCTGCAGCAGTCGATTCAGGAGTTTCAGCAGAACGCTGAGGTTTCGCTGCAGCAGAAGCAGCAGACCCTGCTGAAGCCGGCCCTGGATAAGCTGCAGAAAAACATTGATGCTGTAGCGGATGAGAACGGCTATACCTACATCCTGAACTCGGATGGTGACAGTCCTCTGCTGCTGCACGGCCCCAAGGATGGCGACGTTTCGGACCTGATTCTGAAGAAAATGGGCATTACGCCCGGCGCTGCTGCCGCTGCCTCGAAGGTAGCTACCCCGGCTGCTAGCCCAGCCGCCGCTACCCCCACGGCTAACTCCGCCACAAAAACCAAAACCAAGACGAAGAAATAGTACGGCCGCCGCCGCTTATTCTTCCTGAAACAACACAGCCGAAGCAATGCTTCGGCTGTGTTGTTTATATAGACACCCAGCCGAACGGGGCTGTCTGCTCACTGCCCGACTACGTTTCATGTACCACGATCCAGAAGAATTTCCTGACCCCATTGCTGATGCGAATAACTCCGGCTACCCCTCTGGAGCAAACGAAGCGCAGGATGATGAGGACGGAGACGAGTTATATGAGCACCACCGGATTCGGGCCGACCGGCGGCAGGAATTGCTGCGCCTGGATAAGTTTCTGCTGAACCGCCTGCCCAGTACCTCCCGCACACGCATCCAGAATGCTATTAGGGCAGAGGCAGTGCAGGTGAACGACCGACCCGTAAAGTCGAACTATCGGGTAAAACCCCTGGATGTTATTACGATTACGCTGCCGGAGCCGCCCCGTGAGTTCAAGGTAGTGCCGGAGCCCATGGACCTCGATATTCGCTACGAAGATGCAGAGTTGTTGATCGTAAACAAGCCCGCTGGGCTGGTGGTACATCCGGCGTATGGCAACTGGAACGGGACGCTGGTAAATGGGCTGGCTTATCACCTGCAGAACCTTCCTACGGGCCGTAACGGTGAAATAAGGCCCGGGCTGGTACATCGCATCGACAAAGACACTTCCGGGCTGCTGGTGATTGGTAAAACTGAATTTGCTATGACTCATCTTTCCAACCAGTTCTTTCATCATACCATCGAGCGCACCTACTTGGCCTTGGTGTGGGGGGTGCCAAAGGAGGAGCAAGGCACCATCCAGGGACACATTGGGCGCAGCCTGAAAGACCGAAAGGTGCAGGCCGTATTTCCTGACGGTGATTATGGCAAGCATGCCGTCACGCACTATAAAGTGCTGCAATCATTTGCTGGTAAGGTAGCCCTGCTCCAGTGCAACCTCGAAACCGGTCGTACACACCAGATTCGGGCGCATATGAAACACATTGGGCATCCCTTGTTTGGCGATGCCACGTACGGAGGCGACAAGATCGTATATGGGCAGCGAACGGGTGCCTACAAGACGTTTGCCGAGAAAATGCTGGGTGCTATGCCACGACAGGCCCTGCACGCCAAATCACTGGGCTTCGAGCACCCAGTAACCCACACGCAGATGCAGTTTGAAGCGGAGCTGCCAGCTGATTTCGAGTTTCTGTTATCCAAATGGAGTGAGTTTGCGCAAAACGGGGCGTAGGTTGCCAGCCTGAATAACAGAAAAGGCCTGCTACTCTGTAGCAGGCCTTTTCTGTTATTCAGGCTGGTGGTTAGCTTACTTACGCTTTACCGGCGCTTTAGCGGCGGTCTTAGGCTTATTGATTTCAGCTATTGCGGTCTTGGCCTGCTGGTCGTTGGGGTCCAGAGCCAGAGCCTGCTGCCAGTAGGGCAGAGCAGCCGTCTTGTCACCCTTCTGATAGTAGTAGTAACCAAGGTACTTGTTGGCCTCGATCAGGCCAGTCTTGTACTTAGCAGCATCAGCCGAAGAACCTGCTACCTCGATGTATTTCTCGTAGTAAGGCTTAGCCAAGCCCTGCTTCGAGTCTTTGTCGATGTTAGCATTGGCCCGGGCACGCATCTGGTAGCCGGGCACGTAGTTCGGACGCTCGGTTAGAACCACACCGTATAGGCTGTCAGCCTGAGCGTACTGGCCGTTCAGCTCGTAAGCGCGACCCAGATACACCTTGTCAGTCAGCTCACCGCCCTTGGTAGCAGCCATGCGGGCCTTGAGAGTGGCAATAGCATTGGGGTAGTCCTTCGCGGCCAGGTAAGCCTGGGCCAACTCGTTCTGCAGTTCGGCTGCTTTCTTCGGATCAGCATCAATGGCTTTCTTGATGATAGCTGCTCCTTCAGTCGTCTTGCCGCCCTTAATCAACATCTTACCGTAGTACACATTGTCTTCGGTAATGAGCTTGTTGCTGGCAGTAGCAAGCTGCATATATTTCTGCATAGCAGCCAGAGCCTCATCATTCTTGCCCGTCTCATAGAGCGAGTAAGCGCGCAAGCGGTTCATGGTGAGGTTGTTAGGCTCTTTGGCTAGGACCTTATCTACTTCCACTAGTGCCTCAGGGTACTTTTTGGTCAGGTACAGAAAGGAAGCCGATTTAGCATCCGTGCTAGAGGTCTTCTCTGCCAGAGAGGAGTACTTCTGGAATTGCGCCAAAGCGTCATCGTAGCGACCGGCGAAGTAATACGTTTCGGCCAAGGCGTTGTAAGCCGGTGCATAGTTCGGGTCAAGGCTGATAGCCTTGTCGAAGTTAGTTTTGGCCTCGTTGTAAGTGCGGGCGCGCATGTTCAGCTGGCCCTTGCGCACATAAGCCTGCACGTTATTGGGGTCGGCCAGGGTAGCACGCTCGTAGCTGTTCATGGCCTCGCCACCGCCTTGCTCCGTCTTCAGGTACAAGTCACCGCGAGCAATCATCAAGGCCGCATCATCCTTGCCTTTATTCAGTTTCTCGCCGGCGCTAACGTAGGAAAGGGCTTTGGTTACGTCTTTTACATCAGATTCAGCGTACGCCTGAGCAATCATGGTGTACACCTTCTGGTCCTTGCCTTTGGACGTCTTAACGGCGTTGTCAAACTGAATTTCGGCCTCAGCCGTTTTGCCCTGGGCCAGCGCGGCGCGGCCGGCGGCTACCTGCGTGAAGGCATCCTTCGGGTTCAGAGAAACACGGTTGAAATAATACGCGGCCGAATCAGGCATGTCGCGCATTTGGTACAGGCGACCCAGCTCGAACGAAGTTTCGTTCGATTGTCCTTGCCGCAGCAACGCAGCGCGGGCCTCGCCATAACGCTCCAACTCAATGGCTTTTTGGGCGCCCGATGATTGGGCCAGGGCAGCAGAGCCCGAAACAGACAAAGCAGCGAGGAGCGTGAGCTTCCAGGGCTTGAGATTCATGAGCAAAAGGTTTAGTGAAAATGCGGAGGGAAAGGAAAAAGAAGAAGCGAATCTACTGGGGCTTTACGTCGATAAGACGAACCTGTCCGGTCGCAGGCATCAGGCCAGATTTCAATATGATCAGCTGACCCTTGTTGCCCGCAACAAAAGATGCAAAACCGGTGCCAAGTCCGGCCCTTGCTTCCCGGCTGATTACGTACAACTCACGCCGCAGGGGATACACTTTCTGGGCTAGATAACCCTGATAAGGCTGGATGTAGTCTGAAGGGGTAGAACCAGTAGTTTTGGCGCTAACCCCTACCACCCGGACACGCTTCAAGAACTTCTGAACCGCTGCATCGTCCCGGTCACTAATCCAGTTTACCCCAATTACGCCAATAGCGTTCGGATGACTGGCAACGTAATCCAACAGGGCCGGGTTTGATTTGGAAGCGTAAGCTGTTTTGGTAAGTGCGGCGCCGTGCGTTACGGAGTCTTGCACAAACCGAGCAGTGCTAGAGCTGTTGTTGTCAAATACAACGGTAATGTCACCCAGCTTGTTAGTTGGGCTGAGCTGCGACCATTGCTGCTGCTGCCCGGTAAAAATGCCGCGCAGCTGCGCCATGGTAAGCAACGAATCGGGGTTACTGGGGTGCACCACAATAGCTACTCCATCAACCCCAATACGGATAGAACGCGGAACTATCTTCAAGCGTTCCAACCGGGTGCGTTCGTCCGTGGTAAGGTCACGGGATACAACTGCCAGCCGGATGCTATCAGCCAGAAAAGCTTCCATTACTTTTCCTTCCGGCTGGTACTCTGCCTGAATTTTGGCACTGGTGTACAGTTTCTGAAAAGTATCTACCTGCGAAGTCAGGATGGGCTCAAACGTTTCGTCAACTCCAATACGGATGGATCCACTGGTCGGAGTATCGGTGGCTTGAGCTGCGGAGCCGGAATTATCTCCACAGCTACCTAGCCCCAGACTAGCCACTATAAGTCCGAAACCCCAAAATTTAGCGTGCGTCATCCCTGTTTTTTTTGAAATGTTGCCGGTAGGTGCGGACAAATCTAATAATTCCGTAAAATACAAAGACTGCGGCCAGCAAACGACGAACCGTATCACCAAGTGTTAGGGCACCGGCTGGGGCAAACCACAAGTACAAACCCAGCCCTACGTAGATCACCGACATGAGCAAGGTGAAATAGCGTACCAGGGATTGTTGTTTATGGTTGCCTAGTCTTTCTTCGGTGTGAGGCAAATCAAGCATACAAAGCAGAAATCGGTGTGTATGGTCTAAACGTCAGAGCAGGCAGGGTTTGTTCGTTTTTATGCGTATGGCCTATTATCCAGCATCTGAGCTGACGATAAAAAGCGTCCAAAAACGGATGTTACAAAGGTAACCAGCCGCTTTCGGACGCTTAAAGATCAATCTAAAAACGAATATATAGCGCAGAGTAGGCTATTCGTATTTAAACGTAATAGGCAGCGTGTAGCGTACCGGTACGGCGTGCTGGTTTTGGTAGCCAGGCTTCCAGGCCGGCATCTGCCGGATTACGCGCGAGGCCTCTTCATCCGTACCGTAGCCCAGGCCCTTCAAAACTTCGATGTCCATAATGCTGCCATCAGAGTTGACGGTAAAGGAAATATATACTTTCCCCTCTACTCCGGCCCGGAGTGCTTGGGAGGGGTAGCGCAGGTGCCGCTGCAGGTACTTGGTAAGGGCTGCGCTACCACCCATGAACTCCGGCATGTTCTCTACGTGCACGAAGGGCTTGGTAACAGGCGGAGCCGCGGGCTTGGAAGCGGAGTCACTGCCGCCTACCGGGCCGGTAGCTACCAAACTGCCTCCAGTCCCCTCCTGAGGCACATCACCTACCACTACCGGGCCATCGGCTACCGGAGCCGTAATCTGCTCATCTGGGACGGACTGCACCTGCTCATCAGGCACAACCCGGGTAGCAGTAGCACTAGGTGGCCTTACTACTACTGTAGCAGTGGCGGCAGGCTCTGCGGGTTTGGGAGTCGCGAAAACAGGGTCAATCAGTGTAATTGGCTTAAGAGGGTCAACCGGAACTTCCGGCGTTATCGTTTCTGAGGGCCAGAAACGCTGAATCACCAGGGGGGTAGCAATCAGTAAAGCGGCTAAAGCAGTAGCCATACCTATGGCTGTGATAACATGACGACCATAAGCTTTCCGGAGTACATAAGCTCCATAGGCTTTGTTGCGCCCTTCAAATACGATATCGTCCAGAGATGGGAGAGAGGTGTGCGCGGATGTGGTCATGAGGTATAGATTATGAAGTGAACAAGGAATTAAACGCTGCTAATTTCTCAAGCCCTAACCTCTGCTCTTTTACCGCTACTCTCTGGCTTTCACCTTACTAAACGCCACAACTAACGCGTATAGTATGCGAGCCTACTATATTTATTATTCTCTATAAAAAAATAGAACCCGAACCAGGCCAAAGCCTGATTCGGGTTCTAAGCTGCGTTCCTGGTGAACCAAAAAGCGAAATCTACTTGATAGCGAAGGTTACCGGAACAGTGTAGTACACCGAAACAGCCCGACCGTTCTGCTTACCAGGAGTGAAGCGAGGCAGGTTTTTGATAACCCGCAGCGACTCTTCGTCGCAACCGGCACCGATACCTTTCTGCACCTCGGCATTCGTAACCGACCCGTCGGGGCCTACTACGAACTTAATGAAAACGCGGCCTTCAACTTGGTTGCGCAGTGCCATTGCCGGATACTTAATGTTCTTAGCAATGTACTGGAGCAGGGCCTCTTGTCCGCCTGGGAAAACCGGCATCTGCTCAACGTAGGTATAGGGCTTAGTTTCCACTACCTCCTCTACCGCTTTGGTGCCTTCACCGGGTTCCAAACCAGCCAGGTCGGCAGGATTGTCGGTGTTGCCCTTTACGGTCTCGTTGGCAACCACCTTATCCTTCAGCTCTTCCTGATCCGGAATTTCTTCCTGCTTCTGCACCTCGTTGTCTTTCTTCACAACAGGCGGCACAAACTTAATCGTGGAGAGCTTTGGCGGCGGCGGTGGCGGCGCGTCTGGTGGCGGCGGCGGTGGGGGTGGCGGCTTAGTGGCATCCAGGGGTGGGGCCTCTAGTACGTTCACCTTTAGCATCTTCTCATCGGCTACTACCTCTTCTTTCTTCAGCATGCGTGCCACCAGAGGGAAAGCAATCATGAGAGCGAAGAGCGCAACGGAGAGAAGAACTGCCCGGGTTACGTGCTTGCCATACACCCGCCGGATTACGTAGGCTCCATAGGCCTTATTGCGCCCCTCGAAGACGATGTCATCGAGGGAGGCATTGGCCAACTGTGCGTTGTCCATCATAATCCAGAAGATTTAATCAATTCCGTGTCATTCTTCGTGATGGTCACCAACGCGTATTTCTTCGTTTCGGTGATGTTCATCTCGTCCAGAATGTCCACCATGTTCTTATAAGCGGCCTTCTCTTCGGGCTTAATCAGAACTACGAGGTCCGGATTGCTCTTGTGCTGAAGCAGCACTTTGCGAACTCCATCGGCTCCGTAGTTGGTAAGCTTCAGTTCAGGCTTCTCAGTGCTGCTCAACAACCCATCGTAGTAATACAATTTGTTGTTTTCGCCTAAGAGCAGCGTCAAAGCGTTGGATGCTTTGATAGCTGGGGGCTCAGGATCATCGGGCTTCGGCTTCACCGGCATAGCTACCTCCATTACGGTAGGCTTGCTAAAGGTGGTCGTAAGCATAAAGAAGGTAAGCAGCAGGAAGGCCAAGTCCACCATCGGGGTCATGTCGATTTTGGTCGACATTTTCTTGGCCCGCTTCTTTCCGCCTTTCCCTCCGCCGGAGGCTTGTTGTTGTATTTCTGCCATGTCTGTGCGGGTTAGTTACTGGCCGTGGGTTTGGTTTCCAGGTCAGTAATCAGGTTGAACCGGTTGATGTTCTTATCCTGCATCAGTCTAATGACTTTCATCACAGTCGGCACGTCGGCACTACCGTCACCCTTGATAGCCACATAGGCAGGCTTACCGTAGGGCGATTTACGGCTCAGGGCCTGAGCAGTTTGTACCCACTCGATGAACTGGTTGTTAACGGAGTCAGCAGGAATACCCTCCTGTTTCACGTTCTTCCGCTGTTCACTGTCCAGGCTCAGAAGCGCGGGCAGTTTTTCGATGGGAGTACCAAAGCTCGAAGCGACGCCTCTAAAGGCCTGGATCTGAGCGGGAGTGAAGCTCACTCCATACTTAGCTCCTACCTGGGTCAGCAAATCCGACTTGATAGCGTCATCATCCACTCCGAAGAATACCCGCTTCTCTTTGTCAACCGCAATGGTAATTACGTGCGACTCAGGCAAGCGAATTTCAGAAGTAGAAGAAGGCGTATCGACCACCACAGCCTCTTCCGGGGCAAACTTGGTGGTGAGCATGAAGAAAGTCACCAGCAGGAAGGCCAAGTCCACCATCGGGGTCATATCCAACGACGGTGACGTTCTATGAGGCTTTACTTTGGGCATTGCTGGTGTAGTTAGTTAGCGTAATTCAGAAACGAAGTAACCTGTGCTTTAGTGCGTTGCGGCACTAAAATTAAGCAGTGTGGTGCTCGGTTTCGCCGTGTTGAGCAGCGAAGGTCTGAATGATGCTGAAGCCAGCTTCGTCGATGCTGTAGGTCAGCTCGTCAATTTTGCTGGTGAAGAAGTTGTAGGCTACGATAGCCAGAGCCGAGGTGCTGATACCCAGAGCCGTGTTGATCAGTGCTTCCGAGATACCGTTAGCCAGACCTACTGCGTCAGGAGCACCACCTTGGGCCAGAGCCGAGAAGGCCTTGATCATACCCAGTACCGTACCGATCAGACCTACCAGGGTAGCGATAGAAGCCAGGGTCGAGATGATAACGAGGTTTTTCTCCAGCATAGGCAGTTCCAGAGCGGTCGATTCTTCAATCTCTTTCTGGATGGCCAGGATCTTCTGATCTTTCTCCATGCCACGCTCACGAGCCATTTCCTGGTATTTGCCCAGGCCAGCTTTTACCACGTTGGCAACCGAGCCTTTCTGCTGGTCGCAGGCGGCAATAGCGCCCGTGATGTCGTTCACGTTCAGTTTCTGACGGATGGTGCGCACGAAGGACTCAATGCTCTTGCTGCCTTTTGCACGGCTGATGGTCAGAGCGCGCTCAATCGAGAAGATGATTACGCACAGGAACATGGTAATCAGTACGGGTACTACCGGACCACCTTTGTAAACTACACCGAAGTAGTCGCCGGGGAGGGGGTTGTTTTCGTTGTTGCCGCCTTGGAAGTGGCTGCCATCACCTAATACAAATTTGTAGACTACTACGCTTACGATAAACGCCAATACGATGGCGAGAATGGCAAACATCGAAGAACCACCGCCCTTGGCTTCGCCTTTCGGCGCAGCAGCGGCGGGCCGAGCCGCGGGCTTGTTCATGGCATTCTTTTGTTCCATTGTTCCGGAGAATTAGGGGGTTGTTGGTGAAAGGTTGAAGTACGATTAAAAAAAATGGAAAACGAGTGGCTAGGCTATAGACGGAGAAACCCCGCTCACCCGCACGCATAGCTTCTAAAAGCCTGGATAGCGTGGGTCTGCTCGTGCGCGGGGCCCGGTTCGAAAATAGATCTAGCCTTGGCAAACCTAATTAAAAACCTGTGTGCCGCCAAATGAAAAATGGGTTTAACGACGATAAGGCAATACACTTCTTTCTAAAAGGCTATTTCAGACCCGGGGTTGGAGGCGTTACGGGGGGTAGCTTTTTCGCCTGTTCCCAGTATGTATCCATCTGAGCCAGCGTAAGGTCGCGGAGCTGGTGACCATCCTCAGCTGCTGCCGACTCTAGATACTGAAAACGCTGAATAAACTTACGATTGGTGCGCTCCAAGGCCTCTTCAGGGTTGATTCCGGCGTGACGGGCAAAATTGATTAGAGAGAAGAGCAAATCGCCAAATTCGGCGGCAGCTGACGCTTGGTTAGCCTCCGAAGGGTAGGGAGTTACAAACTCAGCCTGAAACTCCTGTAGCTCTTCCTGTACTTTCTCCCACACCTTCTCCGGCCGCTCCCAGTCGAAACCAGCGCCTCTGGCTTTTTCCTGGATGCGCATGGCTTTTACCAAGGCGGGCAACGAGCTTGGTACGCCGCCCAGGACCGAGGAGTTCCCTTTCTCCTGCAATTTTAGTTGCTCCCAGTTGCGCTTCACGTCCTCCTCAGTGTCGGCAGTAGTGTTGCCGTAAATGTGAGGATGCCGGAATATAAGCTTCTCGCACTGCGCGTTAAGCACATCAGCAATATCGAATGCGCCTTGTTCACTGGCAATTTTCGCGTAAAAAGTCAGGTGAAGCATTACGTCGCCTAACTCCTTTTTCAGGTCGGTTAAGTCGCCGCGAATGATGGCGTCGCTGAGTTCGTATGTTTCCTCAATGGTAAGATGTCGCAGGCTTTCCAGAGTCTGCTTTTTGTCCCAGGGGCACTCAGTTCGCAGGCGGTCCAGTACGTCGAGCAGGCGGCCGAAAGCTTCCAGCTGAGCCGGCCGACGGGCAGAAGAGGTATTTTCCATTAAACCAAATATACAACACCCGTCCTGATGAGGCCAATCTTGGGGCCTTAGTTGGAGGCCAGTTACCCACCCTGCTGAATTCCACGTAGGGAAAGCAGGGGTAGTTGCCTACTTTTGCCTTCTCTTACTACGCTTACCGAGTACTTCATCATACAGACAGCACAGTGGCACTGATTAAATCCATTTCGGGCATACGAGGAACCATTGGGGGAGCAGCCGGCAACGGCCTTACCCCCATTGACGTGGTTAAATACGCCGCCGCTTTTGGCACGTGGGTGCTGCAAAAAACACAAAACAATACCATCGTAATCGGGCGCGATGCCCGGCTGTCGGGGGATATGGTAAGCCGGTTGGTGTCCGCGACGCTGCAGGGGCTGGGCATTAACGTAATTGATCTGGGATTAAGTACTACCCCCACCGTGGAAATGGCCGTGCCAGCTAAGCAAGCCGGTGGTGGCATCATTCTTACGGCCTCGCACAACCCCAAGCAGTGGAATGCCCTTAAGCTACTGAATGCTACTGGCGAGTTTATCTCGGACGAGGATGGCAAGCAGGTGCTGGCTCTCGGCGACTCCGAGGCGTTCGACTTTGCCCCCGTCACGAAGCTGGGCAAATACTCCACCGACGACACTTTCCTGCAGGAGCACATCAGCGCCATTCTGGCCCTGCCGCTGGTTGACAAGGAAGCCATCAAAGCCAAAAACTTTCGGGTAGTGGTGGATGCCGTGAACTCAACGGGTGGTTTCGCAGTGCCTATGCTGTTAGAGCAATTGGGCGTGGAGATTATCGAGAAGCTGTTTTGTGAGCCTACCGGCGACTTTGCTCACAACCCTGAGCCTCTGCCTGAAAACCTACGCGATATTGCCCGGGTGTTGGAAAAGGGCTCCTTTGATCTGGGTATTGTGGTGGACCCCGATGTGGACCGCCTGGCCCTGGTAAACGAGGACGGCACCATGTTCGGGGAGGAATATACTCTGGTGGCCGTGGCTGATTACGTGCTGCAGCGCAACGGGGGCGGCAACACTGTTAGTAACCTGAGCAGCACCCGTGCCCTGCGTGACGTAACTGAGAAGCAGGGCGGCAGCTACGCCGCCGCCGCCGTGGGTGAGGTGAACGTAGTAAACAAGATGAAGGAAACCAACGCCGTGATTGGCGGTGAAGGCAATGGTGGTATTATTTACCCCGAGCTGCACTACGGCCGCGACTCATTGGTAGGAATTGCCTTGTTTCTGAGTCATTTGGCGAAGTCAGGGATGACCATGACCCGACTGCGGGCTTCTTATCCGAATTACTTTATCTCGAAGAATAAGATTGAGCTGACCCCAGAAATCAACACGGATGAGGTGCTGGTCCGGATGCAGGAGCGTTACGCCAAGCACCCCATCAACAGCATTGATGGCGTGAAGATTGAGTTTGACAAGGAATGGGTACACCTGCGCAAATCCAACACGGAGCCCATTATCCGCATTTATGCCGAGTCGGACTCCAACGCCACGGCCGACCACCTGGCCAATAAAATCATCGGCGACATCAAGGAAATCATCAGCAAATAGCCTTGACTCCGATTGTGTGAAAAGCACCCCGACCCGAGCCCCTTGGAGGCTTGCGCGGGGTGCTTTTCGCTTATAGCCGAGTGGCTGACCCATGGGCCGACGTACAGAATTCCGGCCACCCCGCCGGAAATCCGTATTTTTGCACTGCCTCCTTTCTTAGTTTCTCACGATTACGCTTCGGTTCTGCTCATGAATGTGTATTTCGATAACGCCGCTACCACACCGCTGGACCCCGAAGTGCTGGATGCCATGCTTCCCTTTATGCGGGACCATTTTGGCAACCCCAGCAGCATTCATGGCCACGGCCGGCAGGTGCGCGCCGCCATCGAAAATGCCCGCAAAACCATTGCGCACCTGATTAACGCGGCCCCGGCCGAAGTGGTGTTTACTTCCTGCGGTACGGAAGCCGATAACTACGCGGCCTTTGGCAGCGTCCGGACGCTGGGCCTCAAGCACGCCATAACCTCGCCTCTGGAGCACCATGCGGTGCTGCATACGATGCAGGCCCTCGAAAAAGCCGGCGACGTGCAGTTAAGCTACCTGCGCCACGATGCCCAGGGCCGATTAGACCTGGAGCATCTGGAAGAGCTGCTGGCTACGCATCCGCGCACCTTTGTGAGCCTGATGCACGCTAACAACGAAATCGGTAACCTTAACGACATCGAGGCCATCGGGGACATCTGTGCCCGGCACAACGCCGTTTTTCATACCGATACCGTGCAGACTATGGGCCACTACCGCCACGACGTGCAGCAGCTGAAGGCACACTTTCTGGTAGGTTCGGCGCATAAGTTTCACGGTCCGAAGGGGGTAGGCTTCCTGTACCGCCGCTCAGGACTACTGGTTGATGCCCTTATTCATGGGGGCTCACAGGAGCGTAACCAACGGGCCGGCACCGAGAATGTGTACGGCATTATTGGGCTGGCCAAAGCTCTGGAAATTGCCTGCCGCGACATGGCTGCCCACCAACGCCACATTCAAGAGCTGAAAGACCGGTTTATTCAGAAGCTGCGGACCGAAATTGAAGGCGTGGAATTTAACGGTACCTCAGCCGAGGCCGATCAAAGCCTGTACACGGTGCTGAGTGTGAGTTTGCCGCCTTCGTCTCTGAATGAGATGCTGCTGTTCAACCTGGACATCAACAAAGTGTCGGTATCGGGCGGGTCGGCGTGCACCAGCGGGGCCAACGCTGGCTCCCACGTGCTCAGTGCCCTGGGCGCCAACCCGGACCGTGGGACCATCCGCTTCTCGATGAGCAAGTACAACACGGCCGAGGAAGTTGACTACGCCGTGGAGCAGCTAGCCCGAATGTACCGGCCGGAGCCTCTGAAAATGCGTGGCTAAGCCAGCGGCTGGCGCTTATGCACCAGCCACTGCTTCAGACCAAACAGGATAACCCCGGCTCCAATGATAAATATCCAGTCAAGGATAAAGCGCTCCAGGCCCTCGTAGGCCAGAGTAGCCTGCCCGGTAACTAAGCTTGCTCCGATGAGGGCCGCCGCCGGAATAATGGACAGCGCCACCAGCGGCCCGGCCTGAAAGCTCCGCCGGAAAGCGGCCAGCATTACCACACCGGCCAGGGCGGCGCTGGCCGAGGGCAGCCACTCCGCGAGCTTAGGATGCGCGATGTGCTGCACCTCGGGGTTGCCTGCCAGCGCCGTCGCCGACGATTCGCCGGCAGCTACCAGGGCATACATCGTCAGGGCGGCGCACAGCACCAGAAAGGCATAGCCTACCAGCGTAGAAACCACCCCGAGCCGAACCACGTGCCAGCGCTTGAGCACCAGGGCCAATGGAACCTTCGCCATGGGGTCGAAGCCCGGCGCAATAATGGCCGAAGAAACGAAAGCTACTGCCTGCGGTACGGGCTCGGCTACTAGACCTACCGTGCAGATAATACCGCCCAAACCCATCAGCAGCAAGTAGTTGGTGGTGATGCGGCCTTGGTGGCGAAGGCCGCTTTCCATTTCCTCCCACAGGGCCTCATCTTTGTCATTTTCCACCACTTCTTGCTGAGCCGGCGCAATAAAGCTGGTTGCTTCGCTGGTGGTCACGCTCAGGTCGGTATCGTGGCTGACGGCAGCCCGGGCCTGGCGCAGCACGGCGTCAACGCCCCGGTTCAGGACGTGCACAGTCAGCACGTCGCCGGCCGGCTTGCGCGAAATCCCGGCCTGAACCGTCAGGTTGATAACTTCTTCCAGGGAGGCCAGCTTCTGACAAAGCTCGTCGGTGGACGAGGGCGGCACGGTAAGGGTGAGGATTCGGTGCATGCGAAAGAAGTGAATAAACAACCCGGCGTACGTGTAAAGTAGCCCATGAGGCTATGACGAGGCGCAAACAGGCGGCACAGAACATAAATCTGAGCCGTGGAAGTATCGGAATGCGGCTGGCCTGCGTATGGATGGGCCGTACCTTGCGCTCTGTCTGATGGCTGAAATCAATATCCAGCGTAAAAAATCTTCTCCCAGCCCCTGGCTGCTGATCCTGTTGGTGCTGGCAGTAATAGGTGCCGCGGCGTACTACCTGCTGCGTGCCGACTCCAACGTGCCAGTGCCAGAGCCCGTGCCCGCCGGAGCCGGCGTGCCGACCCCCCCGGATAGCACTACGGGTGCCGAAACCGGGCCGCCAGCCGCTGATGCGGTCGGAGATATGGCCGCCGAGCCCGCCCCGGTGACACCGGAAGTGCTGACGGCCTTTGCCCAGGGTGACCCGGCCCGGCCCCAGTACGGGCGGGAAGGACTTCGCCTGCTTACCTCGGCTTTGGTTAGCCTGGCTGATCGGGACGACCTACGCGAGCCGGACATTGCTACCCGCCGCGACGAGCTGACCAGTGCTACGGCCCGGCTGGCAGAAGAGGGTAGCAGCCTGCGCCCAGGCTATGTGGCCGCGGCTGCGCTCATGCAGGCCATGCAGCAGAAAGCCTACCCGGCCCTCGAAGCTGATATCAACCAGCTGACTACCCAGGCTACGGCCCTGAGTGGGCGTACTGCTACCCCCCAGGACCAGCAGCAACTGCGCGACTACCTGACCCGGGCGGCTACCATTGTTACCGCGCTAAGTCAACCGCCGGCCCGCTAAGTCGGCCCGTTTTTGCTTTCCCATATGGAACCTACTACCGACCCAATTCCTTCCGGCCAGGGCTTGCACCTGCGGCGCCTGCGCGACCTCACCAGTTTTGAGGTGGCCGATGGCAACCCCGATGTACGCGGCTGGGCCGTACGCGGGGCCGATGGCCGACAGTTCGGGCAGGTGCACGAGCTGATTGTGGATATCGATGCGCTGAAGGTGCGCTACCTTGATGTGGAGCTGGACGACAGCCTGCGCATCAACCCCCACGACCGGCATATTCTGCTGCCCATTGGGGTAGCGGCTCTGGATGAGGACGGTGACAATGTGTTTGTACCCTCTCTCACGGCCGAGCGGGCCCTGGACTACCCGCCCTATGTCGAAATTCAGATTACCCGGCAGTACGAAGAAGCCATGCTGCGCGCCCTGAACCTACCGCTGCCCGCGGCCGCACCTGCCGACTTCTACAACCAGCCCGGCTACGATGACCAGCTGTTCTATCAGCGCCGCCGTCTGCAGTAGGCTAGTACTCTGTATGAAAGCAAAAGCGGCCGTTCCTGAGGAGGAACGGCCGCTTTTTTCGGAAAACGATTCTGGGCTTAGTTACGCCGGATCATATCTACCACGGCTTCTACCCACTGCGGATGCGAGTTCAGAGAAGGCACCAGCTGCCAGTGGCTACCCCCGGCTTCCTCAAACATCTCCTTGAATTCCTCGCCTACCTCAATGGTCGTTTCCAGGCAGTCGGCAACGAAGGCCGGGGAGAAGGCCAGTACGTTTTTGATGCCTTTGGCCGGCATTTCCTTCAGCACCTCGTCAGTGTAGGGTTGCAGCCAGGGGTCGCGCAGGCGGCTTTGCAGTCGGCTCTGGAAGCAGGTGGTGTACTGCTCAGGGCTGAGGCCTAGCGCTTTGCCCAGCTGGCGCGAGGTTTCGAAGCACTGGGCGCGGTAGCAGTAGCGGTTGTTTTTGTTGTAGCTGTTGCAGCAGTTGCCCAGCTTGCAGTAGCCCTTGTGGCTGCCCTTCAGCACATGGCGCTCCGGAATACCGTGGTAGCTGAATACCACGTGGTCGTAGTCGTGCTTGGCCATTTCCTCCCGGCCCAGCGTGGCAAAACTGTTGATAAAGCCCGGGTCGTCCACGAAGGTGCTGATAAAGCTGATGCTGGGCACAATCCACCATTTGCTGACCAACTCCATCACCTTTTCCTGCACCGAGCCGGTGCTGGCCGCCGCGTACTGCGGAAACAGCGGCAGCACGATAATGCGCTCCACAGCCGCGTCGCGCAGCTCCTGCAAGGCACTCTCAATGCTGGGGTTCTGGTAGCGCATCCCGAAGGCTACCAGGTAGTCTTTGCCCAACTGCTCCTGCACCAGCTTCTGCAGGTCCAGGCCGTGGTAGAGTAGGGGAGAGCCGCGCTCCGTCCAGAGCTGCTGGTAAATCTTGGCCGATTTAGGCGCGCGCAAAGGCACCACTAGGCCGCGGAACAGGGGGTAGCGCACGGCCGCCGGCATGTCAATCACGCGGGCATCAGTCAGGAATTCGTTGAGGTAGCGGCGCACGTCGCTGGTTTGCGGAGAGTCCGGCGTGCCAAGGTTGACGAGCAGGACACCAGTGCGGCCTTTCGAAGAAGTGGGAGTGGAGGGCATAAGTTACTACGTACGTGGCAAGTGGTAAAACCACCCCGGGCTGAGGCGGGCACTGGCCTGCAGATACAAAGGTCGTATATCGTTTGGCGAAGTGAAACTTCTGGTGCGTGTTCTTACGGTTTGGGGTACAGACAAACTTCCGGTTATTGATGTTTCAGCGTCAGGCGGCCGGGCCGTCTAAAAGTCGTACCTTTGCAGGCCAATTTTCAGATTCTGAAGTGAATACCGAACCAACTCCGCACCGCGCTGGCTTTGTGAGCATTATCGGCAAGCCCAACGTGGGTAAGTCAACCCTCATGAACGCCCTCATGGGTGAGCGGCTCAGCATCGTAACCAGCAAGGCCCAGACCACGCGCCACCGCATTCTGGGAATTCTGAACGGCGACGATTTTCAGCTGGTGTATTCCGATACGCCCGGCATCATTCAGCCCAAATACGAGCTGCACAACGCCATGATGTCGTTTGTGTATTCCTCACTGGAAGATGCCGACGTGATTCTGTTCGTGACGGACATCTACGAGAAGCACGATGAGGAGCCGGTGGTAGAGCGCCTGCGCAAAATGCAGGATACGCCCATTCTGCTGCTGGTCAACAAAATCGACCAAGCCGACCAGGCGGAGGTAGAAGCCAAAGTAGAGTACTGGCGCGAGCACCTGCCCAACGCGGCGCGGGTGCTGCCCATTTCCGCTCTGGAGAAATTTGGAACCGGCGAGCTGCTGGATTTGGTTCTGGGCTACCTGCCGGTGCACCCGCCCTACTACCCCAAGGATGAGCTGACGGATAAGCCGGAGCGGTTCTTCGCCGCCGAAATGATCCGGGAGAAAATCTTTAAGCTCTACAAGAAAGAGGTGCCTTACAGTTGTGAGGTAGCCATTGAAGAGTTCAAAGAGGAAGACGAAATCATCCGGATGCGGGCCACTATTTTCGTGGAGCGCGCCAGCCAGAAAGGCATCATCATCGGGCAGCAGGGCATGGCCCTGAAAAAAGTGGGCACCTGGGCCCGCGAGGAAATGGAGAAGTTCTTCCAGAAGAAAGTATTCCTCGAAATCCACGTCAAAGTCAACGAAAACTGGCGCACCGATCCCAAAGCCCTGAACCGCTTCGGGTACCAGCAGTAGGGTAAGGGGGTAGGCGGGTATGAGGGCAAGATTTTCTGAAAAGTCCTACTTCCAGCCCTCATACCCGCCTACCCCTTCGCCCTAATAAAACTCCGACCAACCTTCACTTAACTACTCCGGGCACTGCCGAAACTGGTCGGGCCGGCGGCTGGAGTCAGACCCAATGAAAAATACCATTGCCATTGTGGGGCGCCCAAACGTGGGCAAATCCACTTTGTTTAACCGTCTGGTGGGCCAGCGCAAGGCCATCATGGACAACGAATCTGGGGTGACCCGTGACCGGCACTACGGCTACGGCGACTGGACCGGCAAGTACTTCACCGTGATTGACACGGGTGGCTACGTGCACAACTCCGAGGACATCTTCGAGGGCGAAATCAACAAGCAGGTAAAGCTGGCTATTGAGGAAGCCGACGTGGTACTATTTATGGTGGACGTGGACGCCGGCCTGCACTCCCTCGACGAGGAGTTTGCCAGCGTACTACGCCGTTACCAGGGCAAAAAGCCCATTTACATTGTGGCCAACAAGGCCGATACTAATGCCCGCGCCCACGCCGCCGGCGAATTCTATGCGCTAGGAGTTGGCGATGGCGAAATCTACCCGATCAGCTCCCAGAGCGGCTCCGGCACCGGCGACCTGCTCGATATGGTGGTGAGCCACTTCGAGGAAGAAGGCGTAGAAGAGCCCGACGCGGGCGTACCCAAAATTGCCGTGGTAGGCCGCCCGAACGTCGGTAAATCTTCGTTCGTGAACCTGCTCCTCGGTACCGAGCGCAGCATCGTGACGGATATTGCCGGCACCACCCGCGACTCGATTCAGGCGCGCTACAATGCTTTCGGCAAGGAGTTTATTCTGGTAGATACGGCTGGTTTGCGCCGTAAAACCAAGGTGCACGAAGACGTAGAGTTTTACTCCGTGCTGCGCTCCATCCGGGCTTTGGAAGAGTCCGACGTCTGCATCGTGATTCTCGACGCTACCCGCGGCATCGAGGCCCAGGACCTGAACATCATCGGGCTGGCCGATAAAAACCGCAAGGGCATCGTGATTCTGGTGAACAAGTGGGACCTGATCGAAAACAAGGAAACCAACACAGCCAAGGAGTTCGAAGAGAAGATTCGGGAAAAGATTGCGCCTATCAGCTACCCGCCCATCATCTTCACATCGGTGCTTACCAAGCAGCGCATTCACAAGGCCATTGAAACGGCCATTGATGTGTACGAGAACAAGCGCCGCAAAATTCCGACCTCGGAGCTGAACGAAGTGATGCTCCGTGAAATCGAAAAGTATCCGCCGCCCATTCAGAAGGGCAAAATGGTGCGTATCAAGTACGCTACCCAGCTGCCTACGCACAATCCGGTGTTTGCCTTCTTCTGCAACCTGCCTCAGTACGTGAAGGAAAGCTACGCCCGCTACCTCGAAAACCGCCTGCGCGAGAACTTCGATTTTACTGGGGTGCCCATCGGTATTGTGTTCCGCAAAAAGTAACCCGGAACAGTTCTCTGTTCAAAAGCCGGCCGTGCAGGAAGCACGGCCGGCTTTTTCTTTGGCCCGCAGAAAAAACAGAAAATTTTTCTACTGTCGGGGTTACCTTCTTTAACCTGAAGTATAAAGCCCCGAAATCAGCGGTTTTTCTCCGGAAAACGCTGGTTTAACTAAAAATCGACTTTCACCACACTTTTATCAACCCCTAGTATGAAAAAGGTTCTGTTCCTTGCTCTGGCTGCTGCTTCGTTCACCTTCGCTTCGTGCGACAGCAAAACCGAAAACGCTCAAGAGGCTAACGCTGAGCAAGTAGAAGACGCTGGCGAAGCTAAAGCTGACGCTCTGGAAAACGCTGGCAACGAAGCCGCTGCTGACTCGGTAGAAGATGCTACTGAAGCCCAGGCTGACAAAATGGAAAACGCTGCTGACTCGACCGACGCTAAGTAATCGACTAAGCTAGTTAACTTGAAAAGGGCTGCTCTTATCGGGCAGCCCTTTTTCTTTGCCGGATGAAGCTCCGACCAGCTTTGTTTATCTGACCCTCTTGTTCTGCCATGCGAAAAGCATTGTTTTTGATATTGGTTGGTGCCGCTGCTTTGTGTGGCAGCAGCTGCGATACGCGGCAGGAAGATGCGCTGGAGGCCCGGGTAGATGCGGTTCGGGACTCAGCCGATGTTAAGGCCGAAACCATGGAAATGCCCCCTGACTCCGTAAGCGCCCGCTAACAGCCCGCGCCAACGAAGCCGGCAGCAAGGCTACCCTAGCCGGCGTTGCAACAGGCCATCTACCACCTCAAACAGCTTGCGGGGCGGATACGTACGCCAGGGTAGCTCATCGAGCTGTCCTCCAAAGTTGACGTAGTTGTCAATGTTGTACTGGCGCATCTCCCGGATAACGTGCTCCTGGAAGTTGACGCCAGCAATCCAACCATCCTCCACATCCTCAAACCACTCCTCGTAGTAGGAGTCGTCGGAGCCGTGGAAGTTGAACACGTTTTCGCCGATAAGGATAAATTTACGGATGCCCTCGTGCGTCATCAGGTCAATGATGTTGCGCTTGAGCTGCATAATATCGTTTTCGATGGCGTCATTCCATTCCCCGATAAACTCGATGATGCCGATGCCCAAGTCGTAATCCACGAACAGGATTTTCAAGTACAGCGTTTCCGAGTCCAAGCTGTCCCACTGCGGGTGGATGTAGTAGCCGTACACGGTGTTGGTGTAGGTATCGAGGCTGTTTTCAGCCTCAAAAAGAGGGGAGCGAGGATCTTCGGAGGCAGAGTATTGCTCCATCCAGGCGTAGTGCGGCTCAATGGTATGCATGGCGAAAGTAAGAGTGAAGCACACGCCGGAGCTTGTGCCGGTGCAAGGCCGAAGACGAAGATTCCATTTTCGGCTTTCAGCCTTAACTCCGAACCGATGCGGCAGGTTTCACGGCCGCAAAGGGGGTAGGAGTTCCTCTACTCGGGTACTCGCGCCGGCATTTTTACTGCCTGCTACCGCGCCGTCAGGGCCGCCCGCACCGAGCCGTGCTGCTGAAGCAAAGCCGCTGCCTCAGACTGAGAAATGCCAAGCTCATCCATCAGCATCCGCTCACCGCGGTCCACCAGCTTGGCGTTGGAGAGCTGCATGTCCACCATTTTATTGCCTTTCACGCGGCCCAGGCGGATGAAGGTGGCGGTAGTAAGCATGTTAAGCGCCAGTTTCTGGGCCGTGCCGGCTTTCAGGCGGGTGCTGCCGGTTACAAACTCCGGGCCTGTCACTATCTCCACCGGAAACTCGGCTACGGCAGCTACTTCCGAGCCAGCATTGCATACAATGCAGCCCGTAGCTACTCCGTGCTGACGGGCCTGCTCCAGCCCGCCAATTACGTAGGGCGTACGCCCAGAGGCCGCAATGCCCACCACAATATCCTGCGCGTTAATAGCGTGGGCCTGCAAGTCGAGCCAAGCCTGTTGCGCATCATCCTCGGCGTTTTCCACAGCCTTCCGGATGGCCGTGTCGCCACCGGCAATCAGCCCGATTACTACCCCCTGCGGCACCCCGAACGTGGGCGGGCACTCCGAGGCATCCAGGATGCCCAGCCGGCCGCTGGTGCCGGCGCCAATGTAAAACAGCCGGCCCCCGGCCTGCAGCCGGGCCACGGTAGCTTCCACCAGCGCTTCCAGCTGCGGCAGAGCCTTGGCTACGGCCTGCGGAACCGTTTGATCAACGCTGTTCATGCCTTGCAGCAGCTCCTGGGTCGAAAGGGTTTCGAGGTTATTGAATAAGGATGCGCTTTCGGTGGAGCTCATGTTTAAAGAGAAAGGAGGGGGTAGGGAACAGCTAGAGAAACGTGGTGGTATAAGTTGGCTAGGCCTCAGACCAGGCGCCCGATAACGGCGAACTTATCAAAGACATTAGGCGTGTGGGGCGCGTCGCGGTGAAGCTCCGTGGTGAGATCTTGGCCGGCCCAGTGCTCGTAGTGGTTGCCGCGTTTCCAGAGGCGGGAGCGGGTCACGTCGTAAATCAGCCCGTCATACCCCACCCAAATTTCGTCGCGGTCCTGCCCATTGCGCAGGGCCAGTTGGGCTTTGGTGTAAACAGGGAGGGTAGGGTCTGGGGCTTGGCTCATAAGAAGGGGGTAGGCCGCTTGTGCCAGAGGTAGCTTTTAGCCCAGCAACGCCTGCGTCAGAATCCAGCGGTTGGGCAGGTCGCCCTGGGCGGCGCGGAGGTAGTCCTGGTAGCTACAGGGCACAATGCGCTTGATGTCACTATCGGCCAGGCTTTCTACTTCCAGCCACCATTTCTCGGTGCGCTTGCTTTTGTAGAACACCAGTTTGGCTGGAGTGCCCGGCAGCCCTACGGCATAGCGCATAAAACGGCGGCTCTGGAAATCGGTTTCCTGACGCCGGTGGTAGTAGCCCTCCACAAAATACCAGAGCATAGTGGCCAGGGTAGCGGCCGCCAGCCCGTGGGGGTCGTGGTCGGGGCGGTAGCCGTAGATGCCGAAAGAAGTCAGCGTGTCGTTGTGGCCGGCATACCAGGCCAGCTGGGCCGCTTCCTCGTTGGTAAGCCCGAAGGGGTTAGCGGGCCAGTACGCTGGGGCATCGTTCCAGCGCAGGGCCGCCACATCCACACTCACGAAATCGGCTTGGCGCAGCAGGGGCTCGGCCTGGCGCACATCGGCATGAATAGCCCCCAGGCGCAGGGTTTCGAAGTGCAGCTTTTCCAAGGCGGCCAACACATCGGGGGCTACCAGATACTGCTGATGGGCCAGCTGAGCGAAGTTGAACAGGAACGTGGGCTCGTGCAGCAGCATGCGCCGCAGGTGGCTATCCTCGGGGCAGGCTCCCTCCAGCTCGGCCATGTCCACGCGCGCATCTACGGTGGCAAAGCTCACGGCCCGGTCCAGGGTTTCATAAGCCAGAAACTGCCCGTAGTCCAGGTCGTGGGAGCCGCCCAGCAGAATGGGCACGGTGTTGTGCTCGAGTAGGGCCGCAATAATTTCGCGCAGGCGCTGGTAGGTATCCTCCAGGGTTAGGCCCGGCCGTAGATTGCCCAAATCAACCAGCCGCACCACCCCGGTTCCTTTCTGCAACTGATAAAACCGGCGCCGGACGTTATTGGCCCCATGAGTAGCAGGGGCACCCGCCGCGCTTCCCCGCCACTCGTCCAGACCAATCAGCGCCAGATCAGCGGCCCGCCAGTCCGGAAAGGAATCCAGAAACGGCGAGACGTAGGCAGCCAGCGTGGTTGGGGCCGTGGTGGGCCCGACTAGTTCTTCAGTAAGCGGATCAAAAAAGATGGCCAGATTCATCGTGCGCGAAGGAGGCGGACTCCGACAAAGCTACGCAAAACCGGGCCACGGCCCTACCGGCTTTCTGCCCCGGATGAAAGCTTTCCCGCGAAAAAAACGTTATTTAAGCAGCGTTTTCTGCTCAGCTTCCTTTTAGGCGCCGGGCAGCAGGCCCCAAGACCTCTCTCTGTTCGCTATTCCCACCACCGTGCCCTCTCTCCGTATGGATATACGTCGCACCTTCGATATTCTGCCCCAGCTTCAGCAGAAGTATAACAAGCCCGATTGTTTCGCCGCCAAAGTAAACGGCCAGTACGCGCCCATCAGCACCGATTCCGTAGTGGAACAGGTCAACCAGGTCAGCTTGGGTTTGCGGGCTTTGGGCGTGGGGAAAGACGATAAAGTAGCGCTGATTTCGATGAACCGCCCGGAGTGGATGTTCGCCGATTTCGGCATCTCCCAGCTCGGCGCTACCAGCGTGCCCATGTACCCCAGCATCACAGTAGAAGACTACAAGTACATCTTCACCGATGCCGGTGTGAAAGCCATCTTCGTGTCCGACAAAAAGCTGCTGGACAAAGTCCGGGAGGCTACGCAGGACCTGAATATTCCCGCCGAAAATATCTTCACCTTCGATAAAGTAGAAGGAGCCCGCCATTTCTCCGAGCTGCTGGAGCTGGGCAAGCAGGGCAACCCCGCCGACCTGGAGCCCCTGAAAGCCGCTGTGCAGCCCGATGATTTGCTGACGCTCATTTACACCTCGGGCACCACCGGCCAGCCCAAGGGCGTGATGCTGACGCACAACAACATCCTCAGCAACTGCCGCAACGCCCAGCGCTTCGTGCCCGTCACAAAGAACGACAAGGCCCTGAGCTTCCTGCCGCTTTGCCACATTTTCGAGCGGATGGTAACCCACATCTACCTCATTAACGGCGTGAGCATTTACTACGCCGAGAGCATGGAAACCATTGCCGACAACCTGCGCGAGGTACACCCCCAGATCTTTACCACCGTGCCGCGCCTGCTGGAGAAGGTGTACGATAAGATTGTAGCCAAAGGCCACGAGCTGGAAGGCGTGAAAAAGCAGCTGTTCTTCTGGGCCCTGAACCTGGGTCTGAAGTACGACAACCAGAAAGACCACGGCTTCTTCTACAACACCCAGCTGGCCCTGGCCAACAAGCTTATTTTCAGCAAGTGGCGCGAAGCCCTGGGTGGTAATCTGCGTTGCATCGTGAGTGGGGGCGGCGCCCTGCAGCCCCGGCTGGCCCGCGTATTCTGGTCGGCGGGTATTCCCGTAATGGAGGGCTACGGCCTTACAGAAACCTCGCCGGTAATTGCCGTAGGCGGCTATGAGCGGGAGAACAACATGATTGGCACCGTGGGCCCCATCATCGACAACACGGAGGTGAAAATTGCTCCCGATGGTGAGATTCTGACTCGCTCAGAATCGGTGATGAAAGGCTATTACAACAAGCCCGAATTGACGTCCAAGGAGTTCGATGAGGAAGGCTGGTTCCACACCGGTGACATTGGCGAGATAGTGGACGGCCGCTTCCTTAAAATCACGGACCGCAAGAAGGAGATGTTCAAGACCTCGGGCGGTAAGTACATTGCCCCGCAGGTGATTGAAGGCAAGCTGAAAGAGTCGCCGCTGGTGGAGCAGTGCATGGTGGTCGGCGACGGTCAGAAGTTTCCCTCGGCACTGATCATTCCTTCCTTCGACGACCTGAAAGGTTGGTGCAAGCGCAACGGCGTGGACTGCAACTGCTCCAACGAAGAGCTGGTGAAGAACGAGAAGGTGGTAAAGATGTACGAGGACCTTGTACACAAGTACAACAGCGGCTTCGCGCAGTGGGAACAGGTTAAAAAAATCCGGCTCCTGCCCCAGCTCTGGACGGTGGAAACCGGTGAGATGACGCCTACCCTCAAAGTGAAGCGCAAAATCATAACCCAGAACAACAAAGAGCTCATTGAGAGCCTCTACCAGCACGCCGAAAAGCACTAAGCTTCGGCAGCGTACTGCGGTAAAGCCATAAAATCAGCCCTGGTTGCTTCATGAGAGCGGCCGGGGCTGTTTTACACTTGGCATGGTCGAAGGTAGCAGCCCGAAGGGCGCCTCCGTGGCAGAAAACGCCAAACTTTTTTTGCGTAACTTAGTATGCAAGCATAACATATTTCTGTATGTTTACCGGACTTGCAGTTCCTACCCATGACACCCGAAGAAACCGTCGATTATAACATTAAAGTTGCCTGGCACGCCATTTCGCGCATGTACAACACGCAGGCGGCCAAGCACGACATCACCACGAGCATCGGCTTCGTGCTGCTGAACATCGACCAGGAAAACGGAACGCCGGCTACCAAGATAGCGCCTTTGCTGGGGCTGGAAACCCGCTCCCTCACCCGAATTCTGCGGTCCATGGAAGAGAAAGGCCTGATCTATAAGCAGGCTGACACTCAGGACAAACGGTCGGTGCGCATTTTTCTGACGGAAGAAGGGCTGCAGAAAAAGGAAATTTCCCGCCAAACCGTGCGCCATTTCAACCAGAAGGTGCGCGAAAAAATCCCGCAGCCTCAGCTCGATGTGTTCTTTAAGGTGGTTAGCCAGATTACGGGCATGATTGAGGGCAAAGTGCTCTTCGACGATTTCAAATTGAAGCCCCTGCGCTCCGAGTCGCCGGCCTAGCCGGAGGGTTGGAGCGTTTTGCTTGTCAGGCCGGAAGAAGCCTTCGTGTTTCCATGAATTCGGCATGACGAGTAAGTTGATAGTAAGCTGGCGGTAATCTGCTGACAGCCAACCGTGTTTCTTTCATCTCTCACCCACTCATTCCTCCCCAAGAATGAATCGTACCATCAAAAAAGTAGCCGTACTGGGCTCCGGTGTGATGGGCTCGCGCATTGCCTGCCACTTCGCCAACATCGGGGTACAAGTGCTGCTGCTCGACATCGCGCCGAAAGAGCTGCTACCCGCCGAAGAAGCCAAAGGCCTGAAGCTGGACAACCCAGCGGTTAAAAACCGCATTGTAAACAGCTCCTTGCAGGCAGCCGTGGCGGCCAACCCCTCGCCGCTCTACCGCAAAGCCGACGCCAGCCGCATCAAGACCGGCAACTTCGACGACAACCTCAAGGATATTGCTGGCTGCGACTGGACGATTGAGGTAGTAGTAGAGCGCCTCGATATCAAAAAGAGCCTGTTTGAGCGTGTAGAACAATACCGCAAGCCCGGCACGCTCATCACCAGCAACACCAGCGGCATCCCGATTCATATGATGACGGAGGGCCGCTCCGACGACTTCAAGAAGTACTTCTGCGGCACCCACTTCTTCAACCCGCCGCGCTACCTGAAGCTGCTCGAAATCATCCCGACTCCGGACACGGACCAGTCGGTGGTGGATTTCCTGATGCATTACGGTGACCTGTACCTGGGCAAAACCACCGTACTGGCCAAAGACACGCCCGCTTTCATTGCTAACCGCGTGGGCGTTTTCGCCATCATGGACGTGGTGCAGGTGATGAGCCAGCTAGGCCTGTCGGTGGAGGAAGTGGACAAGCTCACCGGTCCGGTTATCGGTCACGCGAAGTCAGCCACGTTCCGGACTTCCGACGTGGTAGGCTTGGATACGATGATTAACGTGGCCAACGGCCTCGCCCAAAACCTGCCGAACGACGAAGCCAAAGCCGTGTTCCAGCTGCCTGACTTCATCAAGAAGATGGCCGAGAACAAGTGGCTGGGCGACAAAACCGGCCAGGGCTTCTATAAAAAGGTAAAAGGCGAAGGCGGCAAGTCCGAAATTCAGGCTCTCGACCTCGCTACGCTGGAGTACAAGCCTAGCGCCAAGGTGAAGTTCGCCACCCTGGAAACCACTAAGCCGATTGAGAAGCTGGCGGACCGTTTCAAGGTGCTGGTAGCCGGCAAAGACAAAGCCGCTGATTTCTATCGCAAGACCTTCGCGGGGCTGTTTGCCTACGTGAGCAACCGAATTCCGGAAATCACCGACTCCCTGTTCAAGATTGATGACGCCCTGCGCGCTGGCTTCGGCTGGGAAATGGGTCCGTTTGAAACCTGGGATGCTCTGGGCGTACAGAAAGGCCTGGAGTTGGCGCAGGCTGAAGGCAAGACTGTTGCTCCCTGGGTTCAGGAGATGATGGCCGCTGGCAATGCTACCTTCTATAAAGTGAGCGAGCAGGGCGTGAAGCAGTTCTACGACATCGAGAGCAAGGCCTACAAAGCCATTCCGGGAGTTGAGAACTTCATCATCCTCGATAACCTGCGCGCCACCGGCAAAGTGGTGTGGAAAAATGCCGGTGCTTCGGTGCTAGACCTCGGCGACGGTATCCTGAACGTGGAGTTCCACAGCAAGATGAACGCGCTGGGCTCCGATGTAATTCAGGGCCTGCTGAAAGGTGTGGAAATTGCCGAAAAGGACTTCCGTGGTCTGGTAGTTGGCAACGACGCACCGAACTTCTCGGCGGGTGCCAACCTGGGCCTTGTGTACATGTTCGCGCTGGACCAGGAGTACGATGAGCTGAACCTGATGATTGCCCAGTTCCAGCAGGCCATGATGCGCATGCGCTACAGCAGCATTCCGGTGGTAGGCGCTCCGCACGGCCTCGCCCTAGGCGGCGGCTGCGAGCTGAACCTGCACTGCGACCGGGTAGTGGCCGCTGCGGAAACCTACATGGGCCTCGTGGAATTCGGCGTAGGCCTGATTCCCGGTGGCGGTGGTACCAAGGAAATGACCCTGCGCACCGCGGCCAAGTACGAAGAAGGAGAGCCAGAGTACAATCTGCTCCGCAACACCTTCATGACTATCAGCACCGCCAAAGTTTCGACTTCCGCGGCTGAGGCCTTCGACCTGGGCTTCCTGCGCCGCGGCGACGAGGTAGTGGTGAACAGCAACCGCGTCATCGCGCAAGCCAAGGCCGCTGCCATTGAGCTAGCCGAAGATGGCTACACCCAGCCGGTGCAGAAAACCAACATCAAGGTGCAGGGCAAAGGCGCCCTCGGTATGTTCCTGACCGGCGTGCACGCCATGAAGGAAGGTCGCTATATCTCCGACCACGACGTGAAGATTGCCAACAAACTGGCCTATATCATGTGCGGCGGCGACCTGAGCAGCCCAACCGAAGTATCGGAGCAGTACCTGCTGGATCTGGAGCGTGAAGCCTTCCTCTCGCTGACCGGCGAGCGGAAAACGCTAGAGCGAATTCAGTCGATTCTGACCACTGGTAAACCGCTGCGGAACTAGAAATAACAGTTCCTGTTCGATTATGGGAGCTAATAGACATAGAGGCGGAAAGGATTACATAACTATGTATCCAAAGCTGCGCAAGTGGATACAGCAATGTAGATTTTGCCAAACAGAAGGCTACAATCCAGATATGCCTGATGGAACGTTTGCTTCTTCTAACATCAAGAACATGTTTCCACCACTAGCTCTCGATGAAGAGGGAGTATGCGAGCAATGTCGATTTGCGCGAGAAAATCTGAGCTACTCCACTTGACGAACGGGCTTTTGCAATCCCACTCTTAAAAGACTCACTACAATGAATGCATATATCGTAGCTGGTTACCGCACGGCCGTTGGCAAAGCCACCCGCGGCGGTTTCCGCTTCACCCGCCCCGATGACCTCGCCGCCGACGTCATCAAGCACTTGGTAGCTTCCGTTCCGGCCCTTGACCCCACGCGCATCGACGATGTGATGGTAGGCAACGCGGTACCGGAAGCGGAGCAAGGCCTGCAAATGGGCCGTTTGATTTCGCTGCTGGCGCTGCCCATAAACGTATCGGGCCTTATCGTGAACCGCTATTGCGGCTCCGGCGTGGAAACTATAGCTATGGCCGCCAGCAAAATTTCCGCTGGTATGGCTGAGTGCATCGTGGCCGGTGGCACCGAGAGCATGAGCATGGTGCCAACCGTAGGCTGGAAAACGGTGCCCAACTACAAGCTGGCTCAGCAACACCCCGACTATTACCTCGGTATGGGCCTCACGGCCGAAGCTGTAGCGCAGGACTATAAAGTATCGCGCGAGGACCAGGACTTGTTCGCGTACAACTCGCACCAGAAGGCTATCAAAGCCATTCAGGAGGGCAAGTTTAAGGAGCAGATTGTGCCCATCACGGTAGAGGAAACCTACCTCGACCAGGCCACTGGCAAAAAGAAAAACCGCTCGTTTGTAGTAGACACCGACGAAGGCCCACGTGCTGATACCTCCGTTGAGGCACTGGCTAAGCTGCGTCCGGTATTTGCCGCTAACGGTTCGGTAACGGCTGGTAACTCTTCCCAGACTTCCGACGGAGCAGCTTTTGTCATCGTGATGTCGGAGCGCATGGTGAAAGAGTTAAACCTCGAGCCTATTGCGCGTATGATTACCTACGCCACCGAAGGTATTGATCCGCGCATCATGGGTATGGGCCCGATCAAGGCTATTCCGAAGGCGCTAAAGCAGGCCGGCATGAAGCTCGAGGACATTGACCTGATTGAACTGAATGAAGCATTTGCTTCGCAGTCAATTGCCATTGTACGCGAGCTGAACATTGATGAGAGCAAACTAAACGTGAACGGCGGTGCTATTGCGCTAGGCCACCCACTAGGCTGCTCCGGCGCCAAGCTCAGCATCCAGCTCTTCCATGAGTTGCGTGCACGCAATAAGAAATACGGCATGGTAACCGCCTGCGTGGGTGGCGGCCAGGGCGTAGCCGGTATCTACGAATTGCTGAAGTAAGCAGGCAGCGTATCCGGCCGTCGGTGGCGTGCGTCGCTCCGAAAGCGTGGCAGCGTTTTCAAATGGAAAACTCACTCGACCCACGACACCGACCGCCGGATACGCTCCATTTTCAGAACCAGATACTTACGTAAGCTGTTCTGCTTCTAAAGATTAGGAACCCCGACCTTCGGGGTTTCTTTTTCACAAAGTACTCGGCAAGCATAACATAATTTGTTATCTTTCGGTATCCCACACAGAAGGGGCTAGTGGCAGCCAAGTAGTAGGTATGCCGAGCATCTTCTTTCTCTTTTAGACATCGATTTTTTAATTCCAACATCTCACCCGGTCATGGAAGTAACCAACAAGCTTGTGAAAGGCGGCGAGTTCATCATCAAAGAAACCGACGCTCAGGACGTATTTACCCCCGCCGATTTTTCGGAGGAGCAGAACATGATGCACCAGACGGCTCTGGACTTCGTGGAGAAAGAGGTGCAGCCCCTGCTGGAGCGCCTTGACAACCATGAGGAAGGCCTGATGCGTAACCTCATGGAAAAGGCCGGTGAGCTGGGCCTGTTTGGGGTAAGCATTCCGGAGCAGTACGGCGGACTGGACATGGACTTCACTACCTCCCTGCGCGTAACCGAAGGGGTAGGCGGTGGCCACTCGTTCCCGGTTGCCTTTGCGGCGCACACGGGTATTGCCATGCTGCCCATTCTGTACTTCGGCAACGAGGAGCAGAAAGCCAAGTACCTGCCCGGCCTGACCAGCGGTGAGCTGATGGGGGCTTACTGCCTCACGGAGCCTGGCTCCGGCTCCGACGCCCTGGGTGCCAAAACCAAAGCCATCCTGACCGAAGACGGCGAGCATTACGTGCTCAACGGCCAGAAAATGTGGATTACCAACGGTGGCTTTGCCAACGTGTTCATCGTGTTTGCGCAGGTGGACGGCGACAAGTTCACGGGCTTCATCGTGGAGAAAAACACTCCCGGTCTGAGCCTCGGCAACGAGGAGCACAAGATGGGTATCAAGGGTTCCTCTACCCGCCAGGTATTCCTCTCCGACGTGAAAGTGCCGAAATCGGCGGTGCTGGGCGAAATTGGCAAAGGCCACCTGATTGCCTTCAACATCCTGAACATCGGCCGCATTAAGCTGGCCGCTGCCTGCCTGGGCGCTACAAAAATGGCGGCTACCCTGAGCGTGAAATACGCCAACGAGCGGGTGCAGTTCAAGCTGCCCATCAGCAAGTTTGGTGCTATCAAGTACAAGCTGGCCCAGCAGGCCGTGCGTATCTACGCCGTAGAATCGGCTATTTACCGCGCCGGTATGGACATTGCCCGTATGGAGCAGGAGTTGCTGGCCAAAGGTCAAAGCCACAACGAAGCCCTGCTGGGTGCCGCTCGCGAATTTGCCGTGGAGTGCGCCATTCTGAAGGTAGAAGGCTCGGAGGTACTTGACTACGTAGTGGATGAAGGCGTACAGGTGTACGGCGGCTACGGCTTCTCGGCCGACTACCCCATGGACCGCGCTTATCGGGATTCGCGCATCAACCGCATCTTCGAGGGCACCAACGAAATCAACCGCATGCTGGCCGTTGACATGATCCTGAAGAAGGCCATGAAAGGCGAGTTGGATCTGATGGGCCCCGCCCAGGCCGTGCAGCAGGAGCTGATGGCTATTCCTGACTTCAATGTAGAAGAGGAAACCGGCTTGTTCGCCGCCGAGAAAAAGACCATTGCCAAGCTGAAGAAGGCCATCCTGATGGTAGCCGGCACGGCAGTACAGAAGTACATGAACTCCCTGGCCAAAGAGCAGGAAGTACTCATGAACATCGCCGACATGGCCATCAAGGTGTACACTGCTGAAAGCGTGCTGCTGCGCGTAGAAAAGGAAGCCGGCGTGAAAGGTGAGGAGGCTCTGGCCGCCCAAATCGACATTGCCCGCGTGTACCTCTACGACACCGTGGATCAGGTGCAGAAGTTCGGTAAAGACGCTATTGCGTCCATGACCGAAGGCGATGAGCAGCGCTTGCTGTCTATGGGCCTGAAGCGCTTCACCAAAGCCGACCTCTTCAACGCCAAAGATGCCCGTCGTCGCATTGCCGATGTGCTGATTGCCGCCAACGAATACGCTTTCTAAGTCGCGGATTGACGCAGGTTTGCTGGATTACGCGAGTTTCGGTGACCACCACCGGGTATCCAGAAAAGCAAAAACAAGTAAGGCTTGCCATATGGCAAGCCTTACTTGTTTTTAGGCTTATGTCAGGATAAGCCTCGTCACCATAATCCGCGCATCCCAAAGAATCTGCGTCAATCCGCGATTCACTTCACTACAATCTTGTTCAGCATCAGGGCAGCCGATTTTTTGCTGGGACGGCTTACTCCGATGATGGTTTTGGGGTCCAGCCAAGAGGTGAAGTCCTTTACATAGGACGGGTTCTGGTCCGAAGCTACATTCAGGCCGAGGCTTTTTGGGGGCTGTACTGTGCCGTTGAGGGCGTTTATGCGGCGCAGGTACAGGTCCGACTTGTTTTTGATTTTCTCCCAGGTCACTACCTGCAGCTCCGGGCCAAACAGGGCGGCGCGGTAGCTGATGCTGCTGAAGCCCTCGGCGGCGGGTGCCACCTGGTCTTTGGCGATAATGCGGTGCCAGGTAGGCGTCTGGAACTCGTTGTACCCGAATAAGTGCAACTCGCGGGTATGGCCTGGCGAATCGTCGCCGCCTTCTTCGTATTTCTTTTCTCCCACCACTACCAGCTGCTTTTCATCAGTGATGAGCAGGTCCGTTAGGTACACGTCTTCCAGGCGTTTGGCAGTGGTAGCCGTTGCCTGGTTTACCTCCTGCAGATAGGCCGGCGTAAACTTAACTTCCGGGGCAAATTTCATTTCACCTTCGCCTGAGAAATCAAACTTCACCACCTTCAGGCTGTAGTACAGGCCGGTTTCCCGCTCATTACAGATGGCCGCCGCGTAGAGAGTGTTGTCGGGTTGCAGGGCAAAGCGCGAGTCGAACACGTTTACCTCTTTGCCCCCAAACGTGCCCCCTACGGAAACCGACATGACTTTCACTTCCGGCGAATCGTTGCGGTAGCGGCGCACGGCCAGTTTCTTCATGCCGTCGCTCACCAAGGTCACAAATTGGGAGCCGTCGTTGCCAACGTGCACGGTAGTCGAGAAAAAGCCGCCCTGGTCATGGAAGTCATAAGTACGCTCCTTTAGCTTCTGCAGCTTCTCATCGTACACCACGGCACTGATGGCCCGGATCTGCTCCTCGCGGGTGAGGTAGCGCCATACTACCAGCTTGGTGCCATCAGCCGAGAAGGCCGCACCCGGGCGCCGGTCGCGCGGGCCGGTTTCCAGGAGCTTTTTGGCAGCCGACTTCTGACCGGTAGCCAAGTCAATGGTGTAGGCACTGAGCTGCTGGGCGGCCCCCACCGAATGCACAACAACAGTCGCCTGGCCGGCACTTTGCGCAAAGGCGTCGATGGTTTCGCCGGCGCTCAGGGGTAGGGAAGTAGCCCATAGCCGTTTAAGGTCGGCATCGTACCGCTCTACCGCGTACTCCGTGGCCGACTTATGCGCCAGGATTACAAAGCCGCCGCTGGGTAGGGCCAGTGTCTTGCGGGTTACGCGTTGGTTATAACGGTCGTCGGCCCGCTCGGGCAGGTAGCTAAACGGCCCCGATTTAACTCGTTGAGCCACTACCGGAGCTGGCGCCGTCAGAAAGCTAGTCAGCGTTAGCCCGGCGGCAATCAGAAAAGAAAAGCGCACGAAGAAAAGCGGTTAAGTAGAACAGAAAGCCAGGTGAAAACAGGATTCTCCAAAGGTACCTAACTTCAGCAGTACTCCGATTATTTGTGAAGCACCTATGCAGGCTCTTTCCGGCAAAGGTCGATATCATATATTCTTAACGCGGAATGGGTGTTTTTCTGAAGTTGTATTCCGATCTTTGCCCCCGCATTGGGCAGCCGGCTCCAAAAAATCGAGGCTGAGTGCACGGGAGGGTAATATTCTGAAATATGAATTTTAAATGGTTCTCCCTCGTGCAGGAAGATTCGGATGGGTAGGCTAGCTACGGGCTGATAAAATTTTGTCCTTTTTCTCTTTATCCCAGCTTCAGACCTCATAACTGGCTGGTTGGCTTAAAATTTGCCTCTAACCGGGACTGTCATCATCAGGTAGATTACTATGAAATCTTTACTTCGTTTTGTTCTTATGATCTCGCTGGTAGTTGCCGGCAAGCTGACCCAGCAGAGCCACGTAGCTTCCGCATCGGCTGACCGCACTGTTTGGCAGATTCCGGCTCAGAACGCTTCTTTCTTTGAAAGCCAGAACGCCGTGAAGCGAAAGACCAACCAGGGTGGGGGCGGCCATTTCTGGCAGGCTACAGCTCCTACCACGGTTCATGCCACCAGCTTAGAGTAGTTCCGCGGTAAGCGTCTTTGGTAAAGGCGCTTTTTTTATGAAATCTTCGAAAGCCAAAGGCCTACCCTCACATCCTAATCAGGTGTAAGGGTAGGCCTTTTGTTTTACACTGGTAGGTGAAGCTGGTAGCTCAGATCAGCTGATGCGGCTCCAGTTCACAGCCGTGACGGGCAGGCTCTCAATGTGCCGCCGGATAGCCACGTTTTCGGGCTTGGCCAGTCCAGGATCGTCGTTGATGAGCTGCTGGGCGGCGGCGCGGCTTTCAGTCAGGATGCGGCCGTCCTTGGCTAGGTCTGCAATGAGCAGGTCAAGTACGCCGCTCTGCTGAGTGCCCATCAGGTCGCCGGGGCCGCGCAGCTTCAGGTCGATATCAGCAATTTCGAAGCCGTTGTTGGTGCGCACCATAGTTTCAATGCGGGTCCGGGAGTCCTTGCTGAGCTTGTAGCCACTCATCAGAATGCAGTAGCTCTGCTCGGCACCGCGCCCTACCCGGCCCCGGAGCTGGTGAAGCTGCGAGAGGCCAAACCGCTCGGTGCTCTCAATGACCATTACAGAAGCATTGGGCACGTTTACGCCTACCTCGATAACGGTGGTAGCCACCATAATCTGAGTTTCGTTTTTGAGGAAGCGCTGCATTTCGGCATCCTTCTCGGCGGCGCTCATGCGGCCGTGTACAATACTGATCTGAAATTCCGGGAAGGCGCGGGCCACGCTTTCGTAGCCGTCCATGAGGTCTTTGTAGTCGCTCATCGTTTCGCTCTCCTCAATGAGCGGATACACGATGTACACCTGCCGACCCAGCTTGATCTGGTCGCGTAGGAAGCCGAATACTTTTAGCCGGTTGGAGTCGAAGCGGTGCACCGTGACGATAGGTTTGCGGCCGGCCGGCAGCTCATCAATTACCGATACATCCAAGTCGCCGTAAAGCGTCATGGCCAGGGTCCGCGGGATGGGCGTTGCCGTCATGACCAGCACATGGGGAATGACGTGCGGGTTTTTTTGCCAGAGCTTAGAGCGTTGGGCTACCCCAAACCGGTGCTGCTCATCCATGATGGTGAGGCCCAGGTTGCGAAACTGCACCACGTCTTCGAGCAGGGCATGCGTACCCACCAGCATGTGCATCTCGCCGGAGCGCAGTTGCTCGTGCAGCACCCGGCGCTCGGCGGTGCGCGTGCTGCCCGTGAGCTTCCCGATTTTCAGCCCCAGCATATCGGCAAAGTGCTTGAGGCCGGTGTAGTGCTGATCCGCCAGGATTTCGGTGGGCGCCATCAGGCAGCTCTGAGCCCCATTGTCGGCAGCCATGAGCATGCTGATGAAGGCCACAATGGTCTTACCCGAGCCCACATCCCCCTGCAGCAGGCGGTTCATCTGCTGGCCGGAGCAGAAATCCTTATAGATATCGTGGATAACCCGTTTCTGCGCCCCTGTCAAGTCGAAGGGCATCACGTTCTTATAGAAGTGCACCAGGGTAGGAACCTCCTTGAAAATCTGCCCCGCCAGCGTGACTTTGCGCTGATCCTTTTGGCGCAGCAGCTTCAGCTGCACGTAAAACAGCTCCTCAAACTTCAGCCGGAAGCGGGCCGCTTGCAGCAGTTCAGTACTCTGCGGAAAGTGAATTTGCTGAAGCGCGGTGGCTTTGTTCATCAGGCCGTACTGACGAATGAGGTCTTCCGACAGCGTCTCATGAACCTGGGGCAGGGCAATCTTAAGCAAGTCGGCCACCATGCGGGCAATGGCCTTGCTGTCAACGCGGTGGTAGTTTTTGAGCTTCTCGGAGGTGTTATACACCGGCTGCAAGTAGCTCTGACCGGGCTTCTGCTCGGTTACTTCTTCCATTTCCGGGTGGGCCATCTGGGGCCGGCCCTGGAACATGGTAGGTTTGCCAAAAACTATGTACTCCTGGTGGTTCCTGATAACCTTTTCGAGGTAGTTGACGCCCTTGAACCACACTACTTCCAACTCTCCGCTGGCATCGGTTACCTTGGCTACCATGCGCTTCTTGGGGCCCTCACCCACTACCTCCCGGTTGCGCAGAATGCCCTTTACCTGCACGTAAGGCAGGTCGTCGTGCAGGTCGCAGATGTTATAAAACTGGGTGCGGTCGAGGTAGCGGAAGGGGTAGCGCTGAATCAGGTCGCCGTAGGTGAACAGGTTCAGCTCTTTCTGCAGCAGCTGGGCCCGCTGTAACCCTACCCCGCGCAGATACTCAAGTTTGGTCTGAAAAAAGTTACTCATATAGCTATGAGGAATGAGCCTCGCAAAACCAGAATAAAGCAGGCCTGAGCGGTACCAGCTCCACCTTCTCTATACTGCCGGGCTCACTGATACTGCAACGTGTTCAACATCCGCACGATGTCCTGCTTCACGTACTCGATAACCGGCGCCAGCGAGTCGTTGGCCGTGGCCGTGCGGAAATACAGAGCACCCCGGAAAAAGTGCTTGGTGCTGTCGGTGGTATAAAACTGAAACTGGCTGGGTACTTCACCCTGTAGCTCAAAAACCGAAACGCGCATGCCATTCGGGGTTTTCAGCACGTTCTCGTCAATGGCCGTCGCCTTGATTTCGTGTTTGCTGGTGAGCTTGCGCGCATCTTCCAGCAGCTTGCCGTAGAGCTGCGGCTTTTTGGCCAGGTCAGCGTACGTAATCTGTACATTGGCCTGCAGCGTGGGGTAGTAAATATTGATCCAGTGAGGCTGGGCCAGGTAGGAAGAGTCGCGCAGCACCTTGGCGTAGCGCGAGTACTCAAACCGGTACGGATGCCCCGGTGCCAGCGTCTGGTAGGCGTGGGGCGGCAGATCGATGCGGTTGTATCCTTTAGGCTTAGGCGTAAAATCGGGGGCCGAGGTACAACCCACCGCTAAAGCCAATAAAGTAAAAACCGCGCCTCCGGCGCGCAGCATTCGGGAAACAGCCATGCGATGCAAAAGCAAATGAACTATCAAAGGTAGGTAAGAATAGGTGCGCATTCGTGGCTTGCTACCCTTTGTGAAAAGCCAAACTAATGCAAAAAGCCCCGGTTTTGCCGGGGCTTTTGCGCGCAGGTGCCAGACCTGCTTAAAACGGCAGTTGGTCCAGCTCTGGTTCCTGCCGGAAGGTAGTAGGGGCTTCGGTGGCCGCTGCGGGAGTAGCAGCCCCTTCGGCGCCCTGGGGCCGGCCGCCGAGCATGGAAATTTCGTCGGCTATGATTTCAGTGATGTAGCGGGTCTGGTTGTCCTTGTCCTGGTACTGCCGGGTCCGGATTTTCCCTTCCACGTACACCTGCTGGCCCTTACGCAGATACTTCTCAGCCAACTCCGCCAAGCCACGCCAAGCCGCAATGTTGTGCCACTCAGTACGCTCTACGCGGTTGCCCTGCTTGTCTTTGTAATATTCGTTGGTAGCCAGGGTGAAATGAGCTACACTGGCCCCACCTTCCAGGTGACGTACTTCCGGATCTTTACCCAGATTGCCCACCAGAATGACTTTGTTTACGCCTGCCATATGCTTGCTTCTTAGTTGCTTGAGGATGTAAAATAGGGAGTTGATTACTGGTATAAATATACAAAATAAGATTTATGTTGCCAAATATATTAGGCGGCTAAATCTTTATTTTGCTAATGTAGTTAGTTATAAGCATGGGTTTCGGCAGCTCCTCAATAGCTGCCGCATGGTAAGCAACTAGGCCAGCCTTCGCCAGTGCGGCGGGGGGTAGGGGGGCAGCCAGCCGCACCGGGTGAAAGCGCGCTTCCACTTTCTGGTGGCTCAGTACGTGGCGCAGGCTGTGCACCGGCTCCTCTGCTTGATTGGTGGCAAAACGGCCGCCAAGTAGCTCCACCGCGTCAACCACCTGCTGGGCCGGCAGCTCAGCGGTTTCCGCTTCGTGCAGGGCAAAATCGTAGAGACCCTCCCAAATGTCCTTGGGGCCACGCTTACGCATATATAGGGTGTCCTCGTGGCGCAACACGAGGTAGTGGAAGTAGCGCGTGCGGGCGGCCTTGGCTTTGCTTTTCACTGGTAGCTCCTGCACCAAGCCATGCTGAAACGCATAACACTGGCTTTGCAGCGGACAGAACAGGCAGTCGGGTTTTACGGGCGTGCACTGAATGGCCCCGAACTCCATAATGGCCTGATTAAACTCCGCTGGATGCTCCGCCGGAATCAAGGTGTCGGCCAACTGCTGAAACACTTTGCGGCTGGCCGGGGCGGCAATGTCCTGGGTCAGGCCGAACACGCGCGCCAGCACCCGGTACACGTTGCCATCGAGCACAGCCACCTGCTCATCGTAAGCAAAGGAAGCAATGGCGGCGGCCGTGTACTGTCCTACCCCCCTCAGCTTCAGCAACCCATCGTAAGAGTCAGGGAACGTACCGCCAAACTCCTGCACCACCTGCTGGGCCGTATGGTGCATGTTGCGGGCCCGTGAGTAATAGCCCAGGCCCTGCCAATGGCGCAGCACCTCATCCTGCGGGGCGGCGGCCAAGTCATGAACGGTGGGGTAGCTGCTAATGAAATCGAGGTAATAAGGCAGGCCTTGCTTCACACGGGTTTGCTGCAGAATTACCTCCGACAGCCAGATGGCATACGGGTCGCGCGTGTGGCGCCAAGGCAGGTCGCGGCGGTGGCGCGGGTACCAATCCAGCAGCGCTGCTGCAAACCAAGGGTAAGAAGAAGGAGTTTGAGGAAAAGTCAAGGCTTTGAGAAAGAATAAGTTGGATGCAACCAGGGAAGCCCGGTGGAATGCGGCGAAACCGTTTGTAAAACCAAAAAAGCAGGCTACCTTTGTGCCCCTCAAAACGTAGGCAAACTCTTACCGGGCAAGTGCTTACGTTTTGGGGAACGGCATAAGTTGCCAGCAGAACATTTTTCACTCCCTAGTACACTTACCAGCGTGACTAAAGCAGAAGTAATTGCCGAAATTGCCGACAAAACCGGCATCGAGAAAGCAGACGTTTCGGCTACCGTAGAAGCCTTCTTCAAAGTGGTGAAGGACTCCATGGCCGAAGGCAACAACATCTATGTGCGTGGTTTTGGCTCCTTCGTGAACAAAAAGCGCGCGAAGAAAGTAGCCCGCAACATCTCGAAAAACACGTCGATTATCATCGACGAGCACTTCATCCCGAGCTTCAAGCCGTCCAAAACCTTCATTGGCAAGATCAAGAACAGCAAGAAGATCAAAGAACTGGCTGCCTAATCACCTGTTGTTGTAATATTGCCGGCTGAGCCGCTGGGAATTCCCGTTTGGGAGGCCCGGCGGCCTGCTTTTTTCTCGTCCTGATGGCTACTACTTCCAAGCACCAACTTCTGATTCTGGCTCTGGCCGTTGCGCTGGTAGCCGGGCTGTTTTTGCTGCCGAAGGTAATCGTCAAGCCCAAGGAGGCCAAGGCTACGCTGGCCCAGGATGGTGCCCGCACCGCTAACCGCGATAATGGCGCGGCCGCTCCATCGGTGGGGGGCATGGATGCCATGGGCAAACCGGAAGGCGCAACCGCTGAGCAGCCGCACATGACGATTCCAGCTGCCCAGCGCAGCGAAATCAATGGTCTGCTGGCGAAGTACAAGGCCACTAACTCCGCCGACCTGACGGGCCGCCTCCGGCTGGCTCAGGAGCTGGCTGCCAAGTACAAAGCCGTTGAGAAGTTCGACAGCGCGGGTTACTATTTCGAGCAGGTTGCCCTGGCTCGGCCTGGCGAACAAGCCTGGAAACGGGCCGCCGACGAGTACTTTGAGGCCTACAGCTTTGCGGCCACCGAAGAGCGGCAGAAGCTGTTGGGCGCTAAGTGCCAGGAACTGTACGAGAAGGTGTTGAAAAACAACCCCGACAACCTCGACGCCAAAACCAACCTCGGCATGGCCTACATGGCCAGCGCCGATCCGGTGAAAGGCATCACGCTGATCCGGGAAGTTTTAGCTGCCGACCCACGCAACGAAAAAGCTCTCTATAACCTTGGTTTTCTGGCTATTCAGAGCAGCCAGTTCGATCGGGCTGTGGAGCGTTTCCAGGAATTGATCAAGGTCAACGCCGAAAACGTCAACGGACAGTTTTATCTTGGCGTCGCTTTAGCTCAGACCGGAGCTAAGGCAGAAGCCCGGAAGGCCTTTGAAAAGGCTAAAAGCCTCAGCACTGATCCGGCCCTGGCCGCTTCAGTAGATGAGCAACTCCAGAAGCTGAACTAAGTATTTTTTACACCCTTAACCACTTCAACTCATGCCCTGCGGTAAAAAGAGAAAGCGTCATAAGATTGCCACTCACAAGCGGAAGAAGCGTCTGCGCAAGAACCGTCACAAGAAGAAGTAAGCCCTCCCGGGGTTTGCTGGCGGCGTTTTCCTGCCCGGATAACGTTCGTCTATCTCTCACTTAGGTTCTCTGAGAGTGGCCAGAAGTTTGCTTTCCCCGTGGCTTGAAAGGGAAGCTGGCGCCTCGTGCGCTGGCTTCCCTTTGCGGGTTTCGGGGGTAGCAGCTTCACCAAAGGCCTGTTTCGGAGTGCCTTTCCTAACCGCTTAATCCATTGAGTAACGAATTAATCATTAATTCTACTCAGGACGGAGAACGGATTGCCCTGCTACAGGACAAGCGGCTCATCGAATATCATTTCGACCGCAACGACACCGCTTATTCAGTAGGTGACATTTTCCTGGGCACGGTCAAGAAAGTTATGCCCGGTCTGAACGCCGCGTTCATTGACATCGGGTACCAAAAAGACGCTTTTCTGCACTACGGCGACCTAGGGGAGAATTTTCCTTCCTTGGTGAAGTGGGGCAAAGGCGTACAATCGCAGAAAATTACCGTTGGGCCCCTGAAAACCTTTCAGTTTGACGGGACGCTCGACAAAGTCGGTAAAATCGACAACACGCTCAAGAAGGGCCAGCAACTGCTGGTTCAGATTGTGAAGGAGCCGATTTCCACCAAAGGCCCGCGTCTGTCCACGGATATTTCCATGGCCGGCCGCTACCTGGTGCTGGTTCCGTTTTCGAATACCATCAGCGTATCCAAGAAGATTGTCAGCAAGACGGAGCGGGAGCGGCTCAAGCGGCTCATTGCATCCATCAAGCCCGACAACTTTGGCGTGATTATCCGCACCGTAGCCGAAGGCCGCGAGGTGGCTGAGCTCGACAAGGATATGCAAAGTATGGTAAGCAAGTGGGAAACCCTCTTCCAGAACCTGCGCACGGGCAAGCCCAACGACAAGGTACTGGGCGAACTGGGCCGCACTTCTTCCATGCTGCGCGACATGCTCAATGAGTCGTTCGATGCCATTACCGTGGACTCGCCGACCATGTACGAGGAGATGCGCAGCTACCTGCAGCAGATTGCGCCCGATAAGCTGGGCCTGCTGAAGCTGCACACCGGCAAAGTGAAAATCTTTGAGCAGCACGGCATTGAAAAGCAGCTGAAAACGCTGTTTGGCAAAACCGTGACGGTGCCCGGGGGCGGCTACCTCGTCATTGAGCACACGGAGGCCCTGCACGTCATCGACGTGAACTCCGGCAACAAGAGCAACCAGGAGGGCGACCAAGAGGCCACGGCCCTGCACGTGAACCTCGCGGCCGCCAAAGAGGTAGCCCGCCAGCTGCGGCTGCGCGACATGGGCGGCATCATCGTTGTCGATTTCATTGATATGAAGTCGGGCGAGAGCCGGAAAAAGGTGGAAGACGCGGTGCACAGCATCATGAAGCAGGACAAGGCCCGCTACACCATTCTGCCCATTACCAAGTTTGGCCTGCTTCAGATTACCCGGCAGCGCGTGCGGCCGGCCGAAGCCATTGTTACCGGCGAGGTGTGCCCTACCTGCGGTGGCACGGGCAAGATTTCGGCTTCCATCCTCGTGACGGACGAAATCGACAACAGCATTGACGATCTGCTGGTAGCTCAAAACCAGTCGGGTATCACGCTTTCGGTGCATCCCTTCCTGCATGCCTACTATACCAAAGGGTTGGTAAGCCGGCAAATGAAGTGGTACCTGAAGTATTACAAGTGGGTAAAGGTGATGAAGGACACTAGTCTGGGCCTCACCGAGTACCGCATCGAGGACGAGAACGGCGAGGAAATCGAGCTGCACTCGGCCGCGGCGGCCATGAGCCGGTTGCAGGACCGGGAATTGGAAATAACTGATTAACGGATTTTTTCTGCGAGAAAACTCCTCCTGATAGAAGGAAAGCCCGTGCTGCCCCTGGTAGCACGGGCTTTTTTGTAGGCCCGGGCGTAGCGCGGCGGCCGGGGCAGCTTGGCTATTCGCTTGCCCGAACGCCCGGTTGGCTGGGAGAAACCTTTTATTCAGCCAGACTTTGGAACCGTTGGGCGAGGATGCTAGTACTTTCGGGAGTGTCCTGTTTCCTCAACTATGAATAGCTCCCCCTCCGCATCAGCTGCTACCCCCCTGAGTCTGGAGCAGGCCCACCTGCGCATTCAGGAGCTGGAAGCAGCGCTGCAGGAGGTTAGCAGCCGAGCGAGTAGTGTTGCCAGCCGGCTGGATCAGCTGTTGAGTCATTTGCAGGAAGGAATTCTGCTCACGGATGCAGCCGGCCGCATCGCCCTGGTGAATGAGCGGTTCTGTGCGCTGTGGGACATAGAGGAGCCGGCCGCATACTGGGTAGGCCGGGCGTGGCAGGAGCTGGCGGCCGTGTTGATGCAGCTGACTGTTGACCCGGCTGCTTTTGAGCAGCAGGTGCGTAGCAAGCGCCAGAAGGGGACGCCAGTGTTTAACGACCCAGTGGAACTGCTGGATGGCCGGGTACTGGAACGGGATTTTATGCCGATTCAGGGCGACGATGATACCGCGGTAAACGTTTTGATCCGGCTGCGCGACATAACGGAGTACCACCGGGCCACAGTGCAACTGAGGGCCGTGGCTAGTATTCCGGGCCAGAATCCCAACCCTATTTTCCGGCTGGATGCAAGCGGACAGCTGCTGTATACCAACCCGGCCGCTAACGCCCTGTTTCAGTCCCTAGCCGAGGCCGACCAGAGCCGGCTACTGACTAAAACCCAGCGGCTGGCCGCTACCGCCCTGACCCATAGCCAGCCCTGGCAGGTAGATATTCCGGTAGGCGACAATTTCTACGCGGCTTTTGTGGCGCCCTTTGCCACGGAGGGATACGCGAACCTTTACCTGATCAACATCACCAAGCGCATTCTGGTAGAGCAGGAGTTGAACCAGGCGAAGGATGAGGCCGAGGCGGCTCTGCGGGCCCGGGAAAATTTCTTGGCCAATATGAGTCACGAAATCCGGACGCCCATGAACGGGGTGCTGGGCATGGCCGGGCAGCTCGCCAAAACCCGCCTCGATGCCCGGCAACAGGAGTTGGTGGGCATCATTCGCAGCTCTGGGCAGCACCTGCTCAGCATCATCAACGATGTGCTGGACATGGCCAAGATTACCTCCGGCAAACTGGAGTTCGAGCAAACTTCCTTTAACCTCTGTACCTCGCTGAGCGAGGCCCTGCAGCCCCTGGTGCTGCAGGCCGTAGAGAAGGGCCTGACCGTGGCCGGCACCCCACTCCGCGACTCCTGCCCGCTGCCTTGGGTTATCGGCGACCCGCACCGCATCAATCAGGTGATGATTAATCTGGTGGCCAATGCCATCAAGTTTACCGAGCCCGGTGGCCACGTTACCGTTGCCAGCCGCCAGCTAAGCTCTGACGCCGACACGCTTACGGTGGAGTTTGTGGTAGCGGATACGGGCATAGGGGTTCCGGCGGAGCAGCAGGAGCGCATTTTCGAGGGTTTTACGCAGGCCTACGCCGACACCACGCGGCGGTTTGGCGGTACTGGGCTGGGCCTGAGTATTTCGCGGGCCATCGTAGAGCAGCTGGGCGGCGTGCTGACGGTAGAAAGTGAGGTCGGCAAGGGTAGCACGTTCCGGTTTGTCCTGACGCTGCCGCGCACTCCGGCCGTGGCGCCTGAGCCAACGCCTTCTGCCTTTGATACCGGCTTGCTGCGCGGCCGCCGGGTGTTGCTGGTAGAAGACAACGAGGTAAACCGCGACGTAGCCCGCATGCTGCTGGAAGAATGGGGCGTGGAGGTAGATGAGGCCGAAAACGGGCAGGTAGGGCTGGAAATGGTCCGGCACCGTCTTTACGATGCGGTACTGATGGACATTCAGATGCCTGGTATGAGTGGGCTGGAAGCTACGGCAGTTATCCGGCAGCTGCCCGACCCGGTCCGCGCCAACGTGCCCATTCTGGCTCTGACGGCCAACGCTTTCCGCTCGGATAATGCCCGCTACCTGGCCGCCGGCATGAATGCCTGCCTGACCAAGCCCTTTGAGGAGGCTGACCTGTACCGAAACCTGGAAGCCTTGCTGCAGCCTGATGCTACCCCTACCCCGGCGGCCCAAGCCAGCTACGACCTGACCCGCCTACGGGGACTGGCGCACGGCCGCGACGCTTTCGTAGCCAAGATCATCCGGTCGTTTTTGGGGAGCATGCCCACTAGTCTGGCTCAGCTGGAAACGGCCGCAGCTACCCAGAATTGGGCTCAGGTGGCGGCCATCATCCATCATATCAGGCCAGGGGTAGAGTCGCTGGGCATACGGGGGGTAGGGGCGGCCGTGCAGGCACTGGAGCAGCCACTGCCAGCCAGTGAGTCGGCTAGTGCTACGGCCCAGGCTGCCGTAGCGCAGGTAGCAGCAAAGCTCCGGCAGGCCCTGCACGAACTCCCCCGAGAGCTACCCTCCGATTCGGGGTTAAGCTAAGCAACAGGGCCCGCGCACCATAGGTGCGCGGGCCCTGTTGCTTAACAGAATAACTGGGTTAGAACTTCATGCCCAAATCGAGAGCAAACTCACTGTTCTTCAGCTCTACCTCCCTGAAACCCCGCTCGTCTTCGAAGTAATTGTCGATGTTGAGCAGGCCGCGGTGGTAGCTCAGGCCGGCCAGCACGCGGGTGCTCTTGCCCAGCTGGCGCTCCACACCGAAACCAGCCCGCAGCCCTACATCGGGGATGATGACGTGCTTGGCAGCTTTGGTTTTTTCCTGTGTGGCGGGGTCCGTATAGTATTTCTCGCCGCCGAGGCGCCCGGCAATGGCCGCGTTCAGCGAGCCGCCCAGCTGGAAGTACAGCTTGGTATCGGTGGCAATGTCGTTGGTGAACAGCTTCACCGTGACGGGAACCTGTAGGTACTGCAACCCGATTTTCTGCTGCTCACGCCGATTCAGGGCGGGGTCGAAGTAGCTGATGGTGCCACCCTTGCCCGTAAGCTCCAGGCCCGTGCCGAAGGCATAGTTTTCACCGAAGAAGTAATCGACGATGATGCCGCCGCCAATGCCCAGCTTGGCCTTCTCATTTTGCAGCCCGTTTTCCAGGGAGCCAGCCCGCAGGTGGGTAATAGAGGGCGAAACCTTTAGCCCAATTTCAACCTGAGCGGAGGCTACGCCCAGGGTAGCGCCGCTGAGCAGCAGGGAAAGCAGAACTTTTTTCATGGCAAGGACGGAATAACAGGTAGGGGAAACACGAAGCCACGGCGGTTGGCCGTTCCGTTTTGGCTAATTTCGCCTTAAAGATAGAAGCGTGATGCACATTCCTACCCGTATGCGGGCCTGGCTGGCGGCCGTAGTGGTGGCCGGGCTGGGTCTGGTCGCCTGTAGTCGCGGCCAAGAAAGCTGTGAACTAGACCCGGCGGTAGCCAAGGTGTCGGCGCCGGTGGCGCTGGAACGCCTGGAAAAGCCGTTTTTTCAAATCAAGAGCCCCGCTGATGCCGCTCAGTTCATAAAGGCGCACGGTTTATTTGCGCGGCAGTTTTTACAGAGCGGTCAGTATCCGGGTGAGGTGCTGAGCACTACGCTGGCGCGCCTGGCCACCAACCCCGGCCTGCAAAAACTGGGTGCCCAGGCCGATACCACTTTCCGGGCCGAGCAGCTGAAGCAACAGCTGCAGCCCCTGTTCCAGCACATCCGCTACTACTTCCCCGATTTTCGGGTGCCGCCGGTAAAAACTTTCGTGAGCGGGCTCAGCCAGGATTTGTTCGTAAATGACAGCCTGCTGGTCATCAGCACCGATTTCTTCGTGGGTCCTAAGGCGGCCTATCTGCCCAACGTGCCCTCCTATATTCAGCGCCGCTACACCAAAGAGCATCTGCTGCCCGCCCTGGCGCTGGCCATCAGCAGCAAGTACAACCAGAAGCAGCTTGCCAACCAAACCATGCTGGGCGAGATGGTGCAGTTTGGCAAGGCGCTGTACTTCGCCGAGAAAGTGCTGCCCTGCACCGCTGACTCGCTGATAATGGGCTACACCAGTAAAGAAATGGCCGGAGTAAACTTTAATGAAGGCAAGATCTGGGCCCACTTCCTCGATAAGAATCTGCTGTATAACACGGCTCCTTTCACGATTCAGAAGTACATCGGGGAGCGGCCCAACATCCCGGAAATTGACAAGACCTGTCCCGGCAGGGTAGGGGCCTGGATTGGCTGGCAGATTGTGCGCAAGTACATGGCCGAGCACCCCAACGTAACGCTTAAGCAGCTGATGGCCGAGAAAAATGCCCAGCGCATTCTCAACGAGTCGCGCTATCGGCCCAAGCAGAACCGGGGCCGCCTCAGTTAGCCATCCATGCACATTGCCGTCTTCAGCCAGTACCACACCAACCCCGACTGCCCCGCCACTAGTCGGCACTACTCGTTGCTGGCGCAGATGGCCCGCCGGCACCGCGTTACTCTGCTTACTACCCGCACCTGGGAGCCGCAACGCCTGACCCAGGCGTTTCCGTGGCTGCCCGAAGGGGTAGAAATGCGCGCGGCGGCAGTGCCTTACGAAAACAAAATGGGGGTAGCCCGCCGGGCCCTCGCCTTTGGGCAATACGCCGCCTACGCCCTGCGCGAAGGCTTGCGCATAGAAAAGCCCGATGTTATCTGGGGAATCAGCACGCCCCTCACGGCCGCCTGGGCAGCGGCCCAGGTAGCCCGCCTGCGGCGGGTGCCGTGGGTGTTTGAGGTGCAGGATTTGTGGCCGGCTTTTCCTGTTGCCATGGGTGCGGTGCCCAACAAACTGGCGCAACGCAGGCTGTATGCCCTGGAAAAGAACCTTTACCAGTCGGCCCGCCATATTCTGCCCCTCTCACCGGATATGACGGCCTATGTACAGGGCCTGGGCATACCGCCCGAAAAGCTGACTACCTCCCTCAACGGCACCGACCTGGACTTAGCCGCCGCCGCTACCGATGCGGCCGTGGCGGCCCTCCGCCAGCAGCAGGGCCTGGCAGGCCGCCAGGTAATTCTGTATGCCGGTACCTTCGGGCGGGCCAATGATATGCCTACCCTGGTAGCTGCCGCCGAGCTGCTGGCTGCGCGGCACCCCGCCGTTACCTGGCTGTTTATGGGCCACGGCTACGATGAGCCTCTGCTGCAAGCCGCCGCGGCCCGTTGTCCGGCCATCCGGCTGGTGCCGCCCCAGCCGCGCCACGCGGTGTTTGCGTGGTTCCGGCTGGCCGACGTAGCGGTAGTTTCCTTTCTGGGGCTGCCGGTGCTGGATGCCAACTCACCGGCCAAGCTCTACGACAGCCTGGCCGTAGGAACCCCGGTGATTGTTACCAACCAAGGCTGGACCAAAGAGCTAGTGGAAAGGCACCGTTGTGGCTGGGTTACCCCGGCTGGTGAGCCCAAAGCTCTAGCAGAGCTGCTGGCCAATGTACTAAGCAACCCGGAGCAGCTACGCGCTGCCGGAGCGGCCGGCCAGCAGGTAGCCAGAACTCAGTTCGACCGGCAGCAAATTGGAGCCACAATCCTGCAGGTTCTGGAGCAGGCCGCGCAAAAGCCCTGAGCTCTGTCTTACTATAAACTACCTAGTACCACTTATATACTAAGTTGTGCCTTCGCCGAATGATTTGGGGCGTACTGCGCGTTTTACGGGCTTTTTATCGGGCGTAAGTGCCTGTTTAGCCACTACATCAGTGTAGTACTTGCACCAGCTTTTCAGGGGGCAAATGCTGCATTTGGGCTGGCGCGCTACACAGATGTAACGCCCATGCAAAATCAGCCAGTGGTGGGCCTTGGGCACCAGTTCCTGCGGGATATAGCGGACCAGCTCCTTTTCCACGGCCAGGGGGGTAGTAGCCGTGCGCGGCACCAGCCCGAGCCGGTGCGATACCCGAAAGACGTGGGTATCCACGGCCATGGCGGGCTGGTTATAAATCACGGATACTAACACGTTAGCTGTTTTGCGGCCTACCCCCGGCAGGCGCTGCAACTCCTCAATGGTGCTGGGCACTTCGCCCCCAAACTCCTGCACCAGCAGGCGGCCCAGGCCTGCAAGGTGCTTGGCTTTGTTGTTGGGGTAGGAAACGCTGCGGATGAAGGGGAATATCTCCTCGGCGGACGCGGCGGCCAAGTGCGCGGGAGTTGGGAACTGCTCCAGCAGGGCCGGCATAATCTGGTTGACGCGCTTATCGGTGCACTGGGCGCTGAGCACCACGGCCACAATCAGCTCGTAGGGGTTGGAATACACCAGCTCCGTCTTCGGCTCAGGGAAGTTGGTGGTGAAATAGTCAAGAAAGAGGCGGAACCGCTCGGGCTTACGCATACGGCAAAGGTGAAGTGCGCTGCAAAGTACAGGCAAAAAAATGTCCTTGCGCGGGTAAGCTGTTATCAGCTGGCCCGCACAAGGACGTATTTCTTTCCCCTGGGAAACTACTTACCCGGCCTTGAGAAAGGTGCGGGAGTACTGCAGAATAGCATCGGTGGTACGCTTACCGGGTGTGCGCCGGGCTCCATCGAGGGCCCGCTGGGCCAGGAGCAAATCGGCGCAGGTAGCGGCCAGGTCGGCGTCGTGCACCAGAGCCTGCTCTATTTCCTGCTGTTCATCAGCCGGCAACTCGTTGTACACGTACCGGAGCAGTTTCTCGTGGGTAAAGGTTTTGATCATAGAAAACGGGTTGCGCGGCCATCTTTTTCCGCAGGTTAATCAACGCGTAGCGCATCCGCCCTAGCGCTGTATTAATGCTGACCCCCGTTGCATCGGCAATTTCCTGAAAGCTCATGTCGCCGTAGTGGCGCATGATCAGGACTTCTTTCTGCGCCGCGGGCAGCTCCTGAATCAGCTCCCGAAGCCGCGCGTGGGTTTCTTCCCGCGTTAGCGCAGCTTCAGCACCTTCTTCTGCCAACGACAACGAGTTGAACGCATGACTTGTTGTATCAAGGTTCAATAAAGGACTGCGTTTTTCGCGGCGGAAGCAGTCAATGGCCAGATTATGCGCAATCCGGCAAATCCAGGACGAGAATTTGCCTTCTTCATTATAGCGGCCACTCTTCATGGTGTGAATGGCCTTGATGAACGTGTCCTGTAAAAGGTCTTCGGCCACGTCTTCGTCGCGCACAATCAGCATGATAGTGGTGAATACACGGGCTTTATGCCGCTCAAGCAACTGAGCAAAGGCCTCTTCCTGGCCGGCAATGTAGAGCGAAATAAGAGCGGAGTCGCTCGGCTGCATGGTTTCCATAAAGACTACGAGAGTTAGGGGACGTAGAGCTTTAGGCCATAGAGTGCAGTTGCCGGTGAAAACCTAGAAGGTGAAGGGGAGGTGAAGAACCCAGTGAAATCAAATGTAGAAAACCGCCAGCCCAAACACAATGCCCGATACAGCTTGAAGCCAAAATTTTTTATAACTAATTCGAAACCAAAATATATAATATCTGGAATTAGGTATGGATAAGTATGCCACAACTGATTGAGTGCCCCCATAACAGCAGAAAACCGAAGCTCTCTTAAGTTAAGAAGAACTTCGGTTTCCGGGGCAGGGGTAGCGCAGAATTATGGGTCAGGGCTTGAGTTGCTGACTCAGAGCCTGAAGCTTTTGCTCGGAAGCGGGGGTAGGGGTAGTGCCGGCCGCTGACGCCGCCGCTCGCTCGGCCAGCAGGTCAGTCAGTTGCCGCAGCTGCTCCAGGCGCTGGCTGGTACGCTGCAGCTCCGCCCCGAGAGCAGCCAGGTTAGTGCTTACCGGAATTTCAACCACGGTAGGCTTGGCCCCGGTCGTGGCCTCGTCGTGGCGCTCAATGGCCCGGGCACTCATCATATCGTCGCGGTAAATGACCACGTCGCCCTGCATGTTCACGGCTTTACCTTCGCCGAGAAGCTGCCTAGCGCCGTTTTTGGTTACCAGTGTGCCATTGGTCAGCAGCGTAGAGCCGTTGCTGAACCGCAGGGAGGCAGTAAGCGGCGAGGCTTTGCCGGCCTGTAGCCGGTACACCTTGCCATTGCGCCGGAAGGCACCATCTTTCAGCGGGGCCGCCGTAGCGGCGGTGGCAGCTTTGGGTTTAGTCTGGGCTACGGCCTCGGCGCCGGTTGTGCCCAGGAAAGCTACAACCGCCAAAGAACGAATAAGCATCAGGGGGAAAGACATAGAAAAGCAGCTGGGAAAGGGTAGAACGCAGAACGTATAGGCACATACGTATGAGTGTTTGTTGTGGCTACGGCGCTCCGGTTCCGGCGGGGTCAGGCGCTGTCGTGGTGCTGGCGGCCGGCCAGCCAGTGCAGGGCGCCCTCTTCCGTTCCGAATAGCCGCACATGGGCCATATCATGCATAACCATGGGGGAGCCCGCCTGCTGCTCCTCGGGGCTGAGCTGGGCGGCCGGCACCAGAAAAGCCCAGTACACGCGCCCTTTCAGCTGCTTAAAGGCCTGCGGTACAAACTCCGACAGCACCCACTGCGTGTCGTCTTCGCTGGCCGGGCCACGGTGGCGCAGGTCAACCAGCCAAAAGCGCGTACGAGTAGGGCGGGCAGCTGCCAGGGCGGCTGTGTAGCTCTGCTGCAGGGCCAGAGGTGAAACTGGCTGAGTCCAGCGCACTACCAGTACCCCCAGCTCGTCGCGGCGGTGAAACTCAACAAAATCGGGGGCAGAAGCGGAAGCTGGCATGGGGGTAGGGAAAACGCTGAAAGCCGCGGCGGAGGCGTTGGGGCCCAGGTGTGGGCAACTACCTCCGCGCCGCGGGTACGTAAAGTGCCGGTCGGATGCCCCGCTTTTATCCGCATACGGTAACGAAGGCAAAAGGGCTTGCGTAGGCAGGGCCCGGCATAGCGGCAAAAGTACGGCGGCTGGGCCACCCAACCCGCTGGTAGCGGCTACCTTTGCCGGGCCGCGCGTTTTAGGCACTCCCCTCTATGTCTGCTTCCTCTACTTCCTCCCATGACCCCTACGCGGCCCTACGGATTCCTGATTTCCGCCGGCTGGTGTCGGCCCGCGTTTGCCTGACCATTGCCACCCGAATACAGGGCTTGGTGGTGGGCTGGCAGATTTTCCGCCTCACGGACGACCCGCTGGCCCTGGGGCTGATTGGCCTGGCCGAGGCCATTCCCAGCATTGGCGTATCGCTCTACGCCGGGCACGTTGCCGACTCGGTGCGGCGCAAGAATATTATTGTGGTTACGGTAGCGGTGCTGGGGCTGTGCGCCCTGGCGCTGGCGCTGCTGGCCTCGCCCGCCGGCCTACCCCTGCTTTCCCGCCAGGCCTTCTACACATGGCCGCTCTACCTCGTGATTTTCGTGAGCGGCATTGCGCGCGGTTTCCTGGGGCCCGCCTTGTTCTCTTTTATGCCCCAGCTGCTGCCCGACCGGGAGCGGCTGGCCAATGCCGTTACCTGGAACAGCACCACCTACCAGGCCGCGGCGGTGCTGGGGCCAGCCATTGGCGGCTACCTCATTACCTGGGGGGTAGCTAACTCCTACATGGTGGCGGGCGTGTTGCTGCTGGTGGCGCTGGTGCAGTTTGCCGCTATTGCCTCGCGGCCCCTACCCGCGCTGGAAGGTGAAAAGCCTGGCTTGCAGGAAAGCATTCTGAGCGGGCTGCGCTTTATCTGGGGCAACCAGCTGGTGCTGGCCGCGCTTTCCCTCGACCTGTTTGCGGTGCTGTTCGGGGGGGCGGTGGCCTTGCTACCCGTATTTGCCGTGGACATCCTGCACGTAGGTGCCGCGGGGCTGGGCCACCTGGAGTCGGCGCCGGCTATTGGGTCGGTGCTGATGGCCGCGCTGCTGACGTATTTCCCGCTGCGGCGGCATGCGGGCCGCAAGCTGCTCTGGGCCGTAGCTGGCTTTGGGGTAGCCACCATTCTGTTTGCCCTGTCTGATAGCTACGAGCTGTCGTTGTTTCTGCTGTTCCTGACGGGGGCCTTCGATTCGGTATCGGTGATTGTGCGCTCTACGCTGCTGCACACCTTTACGCCGGAGCACATGAAAGGCCGGGTGTCTGCCGTGAACAACATCTTTATCGGGTCATCCAACGAAATCGGCTCCTTTGAGTCGGGGGTGGCGGCGCGGCTGCTGGGCGTGGTCAACTCGGTGGTATTTGGGGGCTTCATGACCCTGGGCGTGGTTGGAGCCACGGCCGTGCTGGCCGACAAGCTGCGCAAGCTGGACATGACCCCGGAAAAGCAGCAGGCCTGATCCACCCGGCACGGCCCCGCAAACGACAACGGCCCGCAGAACGGTAGTTCCGCGGGCCGGTAAGGGGCCAAAATAGGAAGTAATGAAGAGCTACTGCTGGAAGGCCTGCTTCTGGGCCTGCGGGCAAATGGCGTCGGGCTTCATTTCCAGAATTTTCTCCACTGCCAGCGCTTCCGCGCCGCTTCCGCCCTGTAGGGTGGCCTGCACCCGCACGAATACCGGCTGGCCGGCGTCTTTGCGGGTGGTAGCGTAGCGGCGCTCCAGCTCCGTATTAGCGCCGGAGGCAGCCAGCTGGTAGCGCTTGTCGGTACCACACTCCACAAAGGTGGCCGCGTTGGGCTGAAAGATGTATTTGCCGGTAAACTCGCGCCGGACGCCGGCCTCACTCAGGTTGCCGTCGGAGGTACGGTTAAGCGTGTAGTCTTGGCCGTCATCCTGCATAGGCTTGCCGGTGGCATCCAGCAAAAGCAGCGCTTGTCCGGCCTCCACACGGTAGCGGCGCACGGGGTCGTTGCCGCTAGGCTCCAGGGTTACTACCTGCCCCCGTACCCGCCATGGGCCTCGCCGGTAGTTGGTGGGTGAGGGGCGCCCCAGGTACGTTTCCTGCAGCTCATAAAGGCTGTCGGGCTTAAGTGTCAGGCGGGTGGCAATGCCTTGGCAGTCGTTGCACGGCACGGTATCGGCGTACACGCCGGCAAGGGGTAGGGTGGCCGCCCCGGCATCTTTGTCAGCCGCCGGATTTTCGGGGCCGGTGCCGTAGGCCTGCTCCCGGCCCTGGCAGGCCGTCAGCAGATACAAACCGGATGCAGCACACAGAAATGAGCGAAAAAAAGTCATAAGGAGCAGCTATGAGAGGTGAATTGCCTACGCAGCCATTGCCTTATTAGATACAGAAAACAGGACCTAACCCAGAGTATTCTGTTGAATGTGGATAAGTGTGTGGATAACCATAAGCTTATACACATTTTCTGCTTATTTCAAACTGCCCGCTACGTGCGCATAGGTACCACCAGAAAAGTACCTCGCAAGCACCGGGTAAAGCCGTTGCGCTGACTGTCGCGGTTCAGGTCCTGGCGCTGATAGGTTCCATTGAGAGAAGTACTGCCTACTATCAGCATGGTGTAGCCGCGGCGCTTTACTAGGAAGTGTTAACAATCACGTAACCAGACGACGGTTGCCGCGAGATGGATGAAGGCCAAGAAATGGGCATCGAGCTTATCGTAGCGCGTGGCGACGCGGCGAAACTGCTTGAGGCGGCTGAAGAGCCGCTCCACGGCGTGGCGCTGGGCGTAGCGGGCCGCGTCGTAGGCCCGCGGCTGGCGGCGGTTTCGCCGGGGCGGAATCACGGCCTGCGTGCCGCGGGCGGCTAGCGCGGCCACCAGCGGGTCCGAGTCGTAGCCGCGGTCGGCCACCACATAAGCCGGCGCCAGGCCCTCCAGCAAGGGCAAGGCCTGCGGGGCGTCGTGGCTGTGGCCCGCCGTCAGGCGGCAGCGCCGCGGCCGGCCGCGCGCATCGGCGGCCAGGTGCAGCTTGCATGTCAGCCCGCCGCGCGAACGGCCGAGGGCTTGCGGCCCGTTTTTTTGCGCGCGCCGCTCGCGTGCTGGTGCGCCCGCACGGTGGTCGAGTCCACCAGCAGCGTGTGCAGGGCGGCCTCGTCCTGTACGGCTTCGAACACGCGTTGCCACACGCCCGAGGCGGCCCAGCGCTGGAAGCGCGTGTACGTCGTGTGCCAATTGCCGCGCTCTTTCGGCAGCGCCCGCCACCGGGCCCCGTTGCGCGCCAGCCACAGCACGGCCTCCACGAACTGCCGGTTGTCGCGCCCTCGCCCCCCGCTCGTGCCCGGCCGGCCCGGCAGCAGCGGCGCTAGCCGCGCCCATTGTGCCTCGGTTAACATCTGCTCCATACCGCAAGATATTCACTGTTAACACTTCCTAAGTAGCGCCGCACGCCCGTCCCCCGGATGCCGGCAAACTGCTCCCCGAACTGTTCCGCCGCGGCCCAGGCTGCTACCAGCGCCTGCGGGTCGGCTCCGGCGGCCCGGGCCTCCCGGTAAAGCGCGGCCAGTCGCACGTCGGTGCTGTAGTGTGCTTCAGGAGCATGCCGCACTACTAGGTCGTGGGCCTGCCACAAGTGCTTCATGGCATCTTTCTTCCGCAGGATTTCGCCACAGTGCCGACAGATATGCTCTTCCGGCCCGCAGACCAAACGGGGTCCCGCTAGTGGTTTGTCGGCCTGACCCATACGCTGTTCCCGCAGGGCCTGCATGAGAGCCGAAAACAGCTCGCCCTCACTGGCCCCATGCTTGTGGCGCAGAATCTCGAGGGTATGCCGGCTCAGCATACCAAATGAGAGGATGTCGTGTATATCAGTGCGCAGGGCCAGCATATAGGGTACAAACCTAAACGTTGGGGCGAGGTTCCGGGGTAGGCAAAAACAAAAAGCGCCCAAGCTATGCTTCGGCGCTTCCAGGTAAAAACAAAAGGGCTAACGGCTGGCCTGGGCAGTTTTGGGGGCTTTGCGGGGGCCCTTGGCCGAGGAAGTCGCAGCCTTCACATCGGTGGCGGAAGCAGGCAGGGGGCGGGGCCGCTCGGTGTTGTCGAAAATCCATTCCCGGATGGTGGTCAGGGCCTTGGGCGAGAAAACGGGCTGCTGCTCCCCGTTCACGAGGGGCCAGTCCTTCATTTCGGGCTGGTACCAGTGGTTGACTCCGGCCAGCTTCTGCGACTCGACGGAAGCACTTTTCAGCGCTTTTTTCAGGGGGGAAATGTTCTGGGACGGGTCCACCTGCAGGTCGTTGCCGCCGCCCAGCAGCAGCACTGGGCATTTCACGGCGGCCAGCGTGCGGGTTGGATCGAAGTCGAGGAAGTAGCGCGACCAGGGCGAAGTAAGCTGCACGGCGCGGGCGCGGGCCATGTGGGGGTCCAGGTCGGTGTTGTTGAAGCGCAGGGTAGCGGCCACCTTGCCGCGGGCCTGGTTGTCGTTGGGGGTTTGGCGGATGATTTCCACCATTTCCTTGTGCAGCTCCAGCGCCGCCTTCACCTGAGCGGGGTTAGAGCCGATCAGGCGCATAATTTCCAGCTGCTGGCGCAGAATCACGTCGCGCCCCAGAATGCCGTAGCCCGAAAGCGAAACCACGAAGGCCGGAGTCGCGGGCTGCTGCTCGGCGGCAGCCAGCAGGGCCACGTTGGCGCCTTCGCCGTGACCAACCAGGCCAATGTAGCGCTGGTCGATGAGGGGCTTGGCCCGCAGAAATACCATGGCGGCCTGGGCGTCACCCACCAGCTCGGCGGTGGTAGCCGACAGGTTGTTGCCCTGCGACTTACCCACGCCCCGGTCATCGAAGCGCAGCACCGCAATGCCCCGGCGCGTAAGGTGGTCGGCCAACGACCCGAACATGCGGTAATCCTGTTGCTCCACGTCGCGGTTCTGGGGGCCGTTGTCGGAGAGCAGCACTACGGCCGGAAACGGGCCCGGCCCGGCCGGAATGGTGAGCGTACCGGCCAAGGCAATGTTCGCCTGGGTATTCAGAAACTTGATTTCCTCCTCGCGGTAGGGCGGGGTGAGGCGGGGCTTGCCGGTGGCTACGGGTTGGGGCGTAGCTTTCATGCGGGTAAGCGTGAGAGGAGCCGTTAGGCCGGGCTGCGTCCAGGTTCCTTGGAACGTGGCCCCTGCATCCTTCACCTTACCCACGAACTTGCTGCCGGCCTGCTCAATGCTGATGACAATATCGGTGCCCTTGAGCGTAACCTCCGCCGGCATGCGGTTGATGCGCTGCTGGGGGGCATCCAGGGCCGCGTAGTACGTGCCGTTGGAGAGTGGGACCAGCGTAATAATGAGGGTGAGCTGACCGCCCGGCACCTTGAGCGGACCCTTCCACTGGCCGTTGAGAGCAGGGGGCTGCTCAATGCCCGCCAGCGCCAGTAGAGGAAGGCAAAAAAGCAGCCAGGAAAGAAAAAGCGTGGGTAGGGTTTTCTTCATAAAGTGAAAGTCAACAAGGGTATTTTACCGCTTGGGGTGCAGACTTGGAATGAAAATATCAAACTTGTGGCATATCTGCCATCCTGTACTTGGCCCGTTACGGTAGAATAGGAGTTGAGGCTGCTAAAAGGGCTAATTTTTTTTAGCTGCTCTGCGTTACAGTCGAGCTTTCAAACATATAAAGTAGCTTATATTATATAAATATTGCTTTGGACCCAAATTCCGGTGGCCTGCGGTAGGCACGTCGCTGCTTCCGGCCGAATGATCTTATTGGATAATTTATGCGGGCTCCTCAAAGATGACTATACTGCAGAGCAGCCGTTTGCCGGGAGCTGCGGCCCATATTTTTGCCTCCCATGATGAAACATCATCTTCTCACCGGACTACAGTTAGGGCTGCTGTGGCTGCTCACCGGCGCGGCTTTGGCCCAGACGGTGCCGGCTTCTCCGGCAACAACGTGGGGTACGGAGCTACGGGCTTTTGCCCGCCAGGATAGTCTCACGCCTCCGCCCCGGCGGCCCATTCTGTTTTATGGCAGCTCATCGGTGCGCCTGTGGCCGGCGCTACCCCAGGCCTTTCCAGGCCGGGCCGTGCTCAACCGCGGCTTCGGCGGCTCCCGCTTCCCCGATGCCCTTGCCCTCTTCGACCAGCTGGTGGTGACCTACCAGCCCCGGCAGGTGGTGCTCTATGAGGGCGACAATGATATCGGCTCGGGTGCTACCCCCCAGGAAGTGTTCCAATCGTTCCTAGCCTTCGAGAAGCTGATGCAGCAGAAGTTGCCCAAGGTGCCGGTGGTGTTCTTAGCCATCAAGCCCAGTCCGTCGCGCTGGGCGCTGTACCCTAAAGTGCAGGAAGCCAACCGCCTGATCCAGGAGTACATTCGGCAGCACCCCAAACGCCTGCGCTACGCGGATACGGCTACCCCTCTGCTAGGGCCAAACGGTAAGCCGCAGCCACAATTCTACGTTTCGGATAGCCTGCACATGACTCCGGCAGGGTATGCTGTGTGGAAGGGGGTAGTGGAAAAGGCGTTGAAGAAGTAACTAAAAAGCTACTGCCGCGGCTTGTTGCTTATCTTGGTCTGACAACTTACCAAATACATACAGCGCATTGGCCAGACAAGATGGCGCGCTGTAGTTGGTGTAAACGTAAAGAGGCTGCCCCTGGTACACAGTAGCGTAACTGCTGCCTTTGAGTGGTTTCTGACGAGAAAATAAAGCAGTTTTCTTTCCTGACTTATCAGGGAAAGGAAACGAGAGGGTCGTATTTTTCTGAAGGAGCAGTTCACATGCCTCCAATAGAATATCCTTCCAGGATTTTATATCTCTCATGGAGCCGTCTGGCAGCCGCAGCCGCTTCGGCTTCTGATTCGGCTCCAGCTGTAGCGTGTTGATATGGTTTAACTCTACGAAACTGTCCGCGGAAGCCGTGACAGACTTTGAGGTCTTAGCAATAGCTTTTTTTGGGGCCTTGGCAGGCTCCGTCGCTACTGGGTTTGCCGCCAGATCAGGGGTAGGAGCTTCTACAATTCCATGTCCGCTCTGGGCGGCATCCAGCCACTGAATCAGTTGCAGCGCAGCCGTGAGCAGATCATCTTCAGCCAAAGAAAATATAGTTGCCTCGGTGTTGCCTTTATGAAGGTTGGAGTAGCAATGCCACTGCATGCCATCAGTAATGAAAACGGTTTGCACTTTGAATCCGAGCGCATAGCCCAGCACCTTGCTCACGTAGCCGTGCTTGTCAAGACTAGCCCCCAGGCATTTGGCTTCTACGACCACCTGAGGCTTGCCAGCGGCATTATGTAGCAGGTAATCTACTCGCAGTTCGCCGCCTATAGTTCTTTCCGGCTCCACCATCTGCACATTGGCAGTATCCCAGCCCAAGGCTCGTAGGATAGGGTCAATGAGGGCAGCGCGGGTAGCAGCTTCGTTTTTGCGAAGCAAGGTTGCGTTGTTTTCCGCACTCAAACGAACGGATTGCAGAGTTGTATAGAGCGAAGCTAGTGGACTTGAAAAAGACATTGAGCTAATGAATAGGCGGCAATACAATGTTATGAATTTGTAGGCAGCAACCAGTAGCACTGGAGGATGCTGTTCTCTCCCCCGCCTATTCGTCCTTATCTAAACTGCAGCTTCCTAGATGCCTGCGTTATGTGGGGACGATGCTACCCCTTTATGCTTAGTCCAAATAGCAAGCCTCACCCACAGAGAGGCGTGCCCGACATCCAGCACATGACACCCCCAGATTAGCCGGTACGGGAGGGGGTAGGGGCCATCAATCTTGTTGCGCGGTTCGGGTGCCTAAATACCAGCACAGATGTTATTGGCGTGGCGAACTGTAAGGCGCCATTTACTTCCCTGCAGCATCCACACGTTAGCGTATCGGCGCTGTAGCTTTTTACCGGCGTTAGGAGCGCCTGCGGCCGGTACCACCACTTCGCTACCCATCACTACTACCATATCCTTGAAAAACAGGAATGTTTCGGGGCTGCGCTCAAACGAGGTGTAGCGAATCACACCCTGTTTCATAAGCTGCAGCAGCTCTTTTTTCTCCTTTACTATGCGGTTGGTAGGATGATTAACTGTTACGTCGTCATCCATCAGGCTGTCCAGAGCGGCGGCATCACTCCTGAATATGGCCCGGGCGTGCGCCATGTCCAGCTTCCTGATTTGTTCCTGTAGAGCAGCATTAGCAGGACCCTGCTGTCCAAATGCAACACCAGTGGCCAGAAACAGCAGTACGCCGGGAGGTAGGGCTTTCATAAGGCATCAAGCGAAGAGACAGTGTTCAGCTTTGGAGTTTAGCGGTGTGAGGTTGCTGCACCGTCCCTAGGGCTTCATGTGCTCGTCGTACTCCTCTTTTGATAGGACTCTGGTGCCTTGCCCGGCCACGAAATACCATTTGCCGTTTTGCTTGATGTAGGTTTCCGTCCGGACTACTCTTAAGGGAAAATCTCCTTTGGTAGTCGCGAATACCACATCCAGCATAAAGGTTTTCACAGCTGCGTCTCCGTTGTAAATGCGCAGAACTGTGCTGCCCGGCACCGGCCTAGCTGATTTGAAAGTTGCTCCGGCTTCCTTGAAACCCTTTTCCCATTCCGCAAACCCATACGATATTCTGCCTTCCGGCCCCACTGCAATGTAGTCGTCGTTATGGAAGCGGGTGCTGTCGTTTTTCCGGCTGAGTAGCTCTATTGCTTTCCGGTCTTCCGGATAAGACGACGTGTTGTATTTGTTTGCGGGCGGAAGTTGGGCGTGCACGCTTACTGCGCACAGCATGCTAAGAGCAACGAAAAAGGCCTGTAGCTGCTTTAGCCAGTGTTGGTTCGTCGTTTTCATGCCACTTGTCCGCTGCTTAAGGTTGCCGGCGCCCCCCAGAGCTATGTCGGGCTCCGTACGGCGGCTTGTCTCTATAACCTACTATAATAAAGTAAAATATTTTAATAGTTATATACATACTGCAGTCAGTATGCTTGGCTGTTGCGCATAAGGCAACCCAACTGCTCCCACCTTACCTTCGCTAATTCAAACCGCAGCTGCCGGAAACCAAACCCCCGGCCGCAGTTGTTACCCGACCTATGGCCGATAACTCCGCTTTGCAAGTAGCCGCCCCCGCGGCCGACCCCATTGACCAGCTCGACCCGCGCGAGTTTATCCTGATAAAAAACGCCCGGGTTCATAACCTCAAGAACCTGAGCGTGGCGCTGCCGCGCAATAAGTTTATCGTTGTCACGGGCCTTTCGGGCTCGGGCAAGTCGTCGTTGGCGTTTGACACGCTGTACGCTGAGGGGCAGCGCATGTACGTGGAGAGCCTGAGCTCCTACGCCCGCCAGTTCCTGGGCCGTATGGACAAGCCCGATGTGGACTACATCCGGGGCATTTCGCCGGCCATTGCCATTGAGCAAAAGGTCAGCATCAAGAACAACCGCTCCACCGTTGGCACCAGCACCGAGATTTACGACTACCTCAAGCTGCTCTTCGCGCGGGTAGGTCGCACGTACTCGCCCGTGAGTGGGGAGCAGGTGCGCAAGGACAACGTGGCCGATGTGGTGGACTACCTCATGAAGCTGCCCGAAGGCACCCGCGTGATGCTGCTCTCGCCGCTGCTGCCTGCCGAAGATGGCCGGCCCATGAGCAAGGAGCTGGATCTATTGCTACAGAAAGGCTACAGCCGGGTGGTAGTAAACGGCGAAACGGCTTTTATTGAAGAGCTGATTGCCGAAGGCCAGCCCGAAGTGCAGGGCGACGTGTACATCATGATTGACCGCGCCGTGATTCAGCCCGGCGACGAAGACCTGGTGTTCCGCCTCTCCGACTCGGTGCAAACGTCCTTTTTCGAGGGCCATGGCACCTGCCTGGTGAAGCTGGACGAGGAAACCCGCACCTTCTCCGACCGGTTTGAGCTGGACGATATGGTGTTTGAGGAGCCCAGCGTCAACTTTTTCTCCTTTAATAATCCCTACGGCGCCTGCCAGACCTGCGAAGGGTTCGGCTCGGTGCTGGGCATCGACGAGGATCTGGTTATTCCGGATAAGAGTCTGACGGTGTATGAGGGCGCTATTGCTCCCTGGCGCACCGACAAACAGAGCGAGTGGCTGAAGCCCCTGCTTAAGAATGGCATCCGCTTCGATTTCCCCATTCACCGGCCCTACAACGAGCTCAGCGAAGCTGAGCGGACGTTGCTTTGGAAAGGCAATAAGTATTTCCAGGGCCTCGATGCCTACTTCAACTGGGTATCGACGCAGACGCACAAGATTCAGTATCGAGTGTTGCAGAGCCGCTACCGGGGTCGCACCACCTGCCCCGATTGCCGCGGCACGCGCCTGCGCAAAGACGCCCAGTACGTCAAGATTCAGGGCCAAAGCATCACTGACCTGGTGCTGCTGCCCGTGAGCCGGGCTCTGGAGTTTTTCCAGAACCTTGATTTGCCCGAGCACGAAGCTAAAGTAGCCGAGCGCCTTGTGACGGAAGTAACTAACCGTTTGGAGTACCTGAACCGGGTAGGGCTGGGCTACCTCACCCTGAACCGCCTGAGCAGCACGCTCTCGGGCGGGGAAAGCCAGCGGATTTCGTTGGCTACCTCCCTGGGTTCGGCCCTGGTGGGCTCCATGTATATTCTCGATGAGCCCAGCATTGGCCTGCACCCCAAGGATGCCGAGCAGCTCATTGGCGTGCTACGCTCCTTGCAGCAGCTCGGCAACACCGTAATTGTGGTAGAGCACGAGGACAAAATGATGGAGCAGGCCGACCAGATCATCGACATCGGGCCCGAGGCTGGCAGCGGCGGCGGTACCCTGCAGTTTCAGGGCACTTATGCCGAGGTCCTGGCTTCCGACACCTACACCGGCCAGTACCTGAGCGGCCGCATGGCGGTAGAAGTGCCCAAAACGCGCCGCCCCTGGCGCAATGCCCTGGAGCTAACCGGCGCCCGCGAGAACAACCTCAAAAACGTGAGCGTCAAGTTTCCGCTGAACGTGATGACGGTGGTAACGGGCGTTTCGGGCTCGGGCAAGTCCACCCTGATTCGGCGGATTCTGGCGCCAGCCCTGCTCAAGCAGCTTGGCGGTGGCGCCGGCGAAGCTACCGGCAAGTTTGACCGCCTCATGGGCGTGAACGGGCAGGTAACCCACGTTGAGTTCGTGGATCAGAACCCTATCGGCAAGAGCAGCCGCTCGAACCCAGTGACCTACGTGAAGGCCTACGATGCCATCCGAAGCCTGTTTGCCGATCAGCAGCTGGCTAAGGCCCGTGGCTTCAAACCCTCGCATTTCTCCTTCAATATTGATGGGGGCCGCTGCGAGGTGTGCCAGGGCGAAGGCCAGGTAAAGATTGAAATGCAGTTCATGGCCGATATCTACCTGACCTGCGAAGCCTGTGAAGGCCGCAAGTTCAAGCAGGATATCTTGGACGTGCTCTACAAGGAGAAAAGCATCAACGAGGTGCTGGAAATGACCATCGAGGACAGTATCGAGTTCTTCAAGGATCAGCCCAAAATAGTGGAACGGTTGAAGCCTCTCGACGACGTAGGGCTGGGTTATATCCGTCTGGGGCAGTCGGCCAACACGCTGTCGGGCGGCGAGGCCCAGCGCGTGAAGCTGGCCTCCTTCCTGACCAAGGGCAACACCCTGCAGAACGATAAAATCCTGTTCATTTTCGATGAGCCCAGCACCGGCCTGCACTTCCACGACATCAATAAGCTGATGACGGCCCTGAATGCGCTGGTGGAACAAGGCAACTCAGTGCTCATCATCGAGCACAACATGGACATCATCAAGTGCGCTGACTGGATTATCGACCTTGGCCCCGAGGGCGGCATCAACGGCGGCCACCTGCTGTTCGAGGGAACCCCCGAAGAAATGGTGAAGCTCAAGGACAGCAACCACACCGCCCGCTTCCTGGCCGAAAAGCTGTAAGCGCGGCCTAACCACTTATAAAGCCCGATTATGCTGGGAAGCGTAATCGGGCTTTGCGTTGTGAAAGGGGGTAGGGAAGAGGGATAAGCTCAACCTTCAGAACTGTTGCAGGTTCGTAAAGAGAAGAATCGAGTATTTCCCAGTTATTCGCTCTATGAACTCTGCTACCACTCAAGAAACCTTCAACGCCCTGACGGCTCCCACCGAGAGCCGCGCGTGGCGCTGGGCTGCTTCGGCGGCTATCGTCGGCAACATTGCCCTAAACTATGTGTCGCAGCGCTACCCCTTCAATGGGCAGACCAACGCTCAGGTATCTTATAAATACCCAACGATACTGACGCCGGCGGGCTATGCCTTCAGCATCTGGGGGCTGATTTTCCTGAGTCTGTTGTTCTATGCCGTGTGGCAGCTGCTACCGGCCCAGCGCCGCAACCCTCTGCCCGACGCGGTGGCGCGCCCCTTGGTGTTCACTAACTTACTGACCGGCTTGTGGCTGGTGGTGTTTGCTTACGAGCTGCTGGTGCCGAGTGCGGTAGTCATGCTGTTGATACTGGCCAGCCTGGCGGTAGTGTACGGCCGGGCCCGCCACTTCGTGCGGCGCCAGGAGGCACCCTGGTACAGCAGCGTACCCTTTGGCTTGTATCTGGGCTGGATTTCGGTGGCGACGGTGGTCAACACCACGCTTACCTTGGGTACCCAATGGCAACCCGGCCCCGAGGAAAGCATCGAAATAGCCATTGTGCTGGTGGGCATCATCGCCGGCCTGGCCCTGAATGTGACCCGTCGGTTCCGGGAGCTGGCCTACCCTGCTGCCGTGGCCTGGGGCCTGGCCGGCATCTGGGCCGCCCGCCGATTTGAGACGGATACCGAGGTGCTGGCCTGGATGGCTCTGGCCGCCGCCGGGCTGGTAGCAGTGGCCGGGCTTGGGCTGGCGTGGTGGGGTAGGGGTAAGGAAGTGATGAGGTAAGTGGGTAATGAGGTAAAGGGTAAAAGAACGTCATTCCGTTTGTTACCTACTACCTGTCACCTCCTCACCTCCTCACCCCATTACTTCTTCCCTAACTTGCGGCCCAACTCCCAACCTCAATCCTTTCCGCTATGCGTAAGAATATTGTGGCCGGTAACTGGAAGATGAACACCACCCTCCAAGATGGCCAGGCGCTGATTTCCGAAATTGTGAACATGGTGCAGGACGAAGTAACCGGCTCCCAGGTAGAGGTAGTCGTGTGCCCGCCCTTCCCGTTCTTGTCGGCCATTGGCAAGCAGCTGCCCGAAGGCGGCCGTTTCCACCTCGGCGCCCAAAACTGCCACCAGAAGGAAACCGGCGCTTTCACGGGCGAAGTATCGGCGCAGATGCTACGGTCAGTAGGCGCTGAGTACGTGATTCTGGGCCACTCGGAGCGCCGCCAGTATTTCCGGGAGGACGATGAGCTGCTGAGCCAGAAGCTGAAAGCTGCCCTGGCTGCCGGCCTAAAGCCCATTTTTTGTGTAGGTGAAAGCCTGGAAACCCGCGAAGCCGACGAGACTTTCAACTTCATCAGCAAGCAGCTGAAAGACGGCTTGTTCCACCTCTCCAATGAGGGGTTCGACCAGGTAGTAATAGCCTATGAGCCCATTTGGGCCATCGGGACCGGCAAAACGGCCACCAGTGCCCAGGCTCAGGAAGTACACGCCTTCATCCGGGAACAGATTGCCCGCGCCTACGACGCCGAAGCCGCTGAGAATACGACTATCCTGTACGGCGGCTCGGCCAATGCTCAGAACGCCCGCGAGCTGTTCAGCCAGCCCGACGTAGATGGCGGCCTCATCGGTGGTGCCTCTCTCAAGTCGCGCGACTTCACCGAGATTATTAAGTCGTTCTAAGTATCCGGCAGCAAGTTTGCTCTTGTCATCCTGAGCGTTTGGCGAAGGGCCTCTCCCGTTAGTAGCCAAGTAGTGTTACAGCGAAGCGGGAGAGGTCCTTCGCCAGAACTCAGGATGACATGCGTTTTCTGATCTGTCTGCATTACGCCTGCCATGCTCACTACCCTGCTTCTTTCCGGACTGCTAGCTCTGAACCCGTTTCGGTCTGCGCCGGCTGTTCCGCTGGCCGCGCCTACCCCCCTCGGCTCCGTGGACCCGTGCCGCCTCTACGGCTCGGTGTATCTGGAAACCGACCCGCGGCGCCGCAGCCAGGCATTCGGGGTAGTGTATCAGGAGCCTGACGAAGCCTTTGCCGATGTGCTGGTATATCGGGAAACCAACAAGCTCTTCGCCGATAAGGCTGGCCTGTGGTACCTGACCGACTCCCGCGACTTTGCCGATTACGTGCTATTAGTGACGGACAACCGCAACCTGGCCGACTTCTCCTTTCACTACACCAAGGTGCGCTCCTTTGCCGGCTGTCGGAAACAGTAGTGTGAACGATTATAGCACAAAAAAGCCCTTCTGCTATGAAGCAGAAGGGCTTTTTGTTATTGGATGGGTAGGAGGCTTATAGCTTCACGAGCTCCACGCGGCGGTTTTTGGCTTTGCCTTCTTCAGTAGAGTTATCGGCCAGCGGTTTGGTTTGGCCGAATCCGGCGGCTTGCAGACGAGCAGCGGCAATACCGGCTTGGCTGAGGGAGGCCACCACGGCCGCTGCCCGCGCTTCGGAAAGCTGCTGGTTGTGCTGGCTGGTACCGGCGTTATCGGTGTGACCCTGCACGGCCAGGCGCAGCTTCGGGTTCTGCTGCAGCAGCGTGAGTACCTCGGCCACCGTCGGCTCCGACTCAGGCCGGATGGTGGCCTTGTCGGTGTCGAAGTTCACGTAGAGGGCCACGCGCCCATCCGTATCTAGTTTTTTTTTAACTCGTCGGCTTTGATGATGGTGGCCTGCTGGGGCATAGCGGCGCGCTCAATCATGGTGATGTTGTAGTTACCGTCGCCGCCCAGCGCAGTTACCAGCGCCCACACTTCTTTGTCCTTCTGGCGGATAACATAGATAGATGTTTCGTGGTCAGGGCTCAGGCTCCACTTGTTGTGCTTATACACTTCTCCCGATCCAACCTTATCAATGGCTTCCTGAGGAATCTCACCGGAAAACACTTTTACAGCGCCCAGCTCCTTAAGTAAAGTTTCATAGTTCCGCTGAATCATCAGCTCAGAGGCTTTTTTCTCGCCATTCTGCTCGTCGAACAGCCGCTGCGACACTTTGCCCTCTACTGGTATCAGGCTTTTGCCATCGAACACGTAGGCCCGCTCGAAGTCGTAGTCCTCGCTGTTGCTGGTGTTTTCTTCGTAGCCTTTCAAGGCGCTCAGGTACGGGAACTGGCCCAGGTTGGCGCTGGAAACCGGGACAGTATTGATATCAAAACTTGCGGCCGAAGCAGTAGGTGTTTCCTCTGCGGTTGGCGTTGTGGTGGCTGGCTCCGTTGTTGTGGTGGCTACTGATGGAGTCTCAGTGGTGGTTTCGGCCGCTGTGTCTTTGCTGCCGCAGGCAGAAAACGTGGTAGCAACAACAAGAGCAAGCGTGAGGGAGCGAAGTGTCCTTTTCATAGGATAAGAGAGGAGTGAACTTGGATGGTCAAAGAAAAACGTATTTATAGTAATATATTCTACGGCTACACGCACCAGCATATGCCAACTAGGAGCAAGCCGGTTTTTTGGCCGACCTTTGCAGGCCCGGCCTGGCCGGTTGTCTAATTCGTTTTCTTACCGAACTCTCCAGATGGATTACGTTGAACTGCGCGTGCAAGCGCCCCGCGAGTTGGCGGATATTTTAGTGGCCGAACTAGCCGAGGTAGGCTATAATACCTTCGAGGACAATGAAGAAGGCTTCTGTGCTTACATCGACGAAGACCAGTTCAACCCCGATGCCGTAGCCGAGGTAATGAGCCGCTACGAGGCCCTGGGTGAGCTGGAATTTTCGCACCGCGTAATTACCCGCCAAAACTGGAATGCCGAGTGGGAAAAGAACTTCCAGCCCCTGGTTATTGCCGATAAAGTGTCGGTGCGGGCTCCTTTCCACGAGGCGCGCCCCGACCTGCAGTACGAAATCGTGATTATGCCGCGCATGTCCTTCGGCACCGGCCACCACGATACTACCGCCCTCATGATTACCAACCAGCTCGGCATCGACCACCAGGGCAAGCGCGTGCTGGATATGGGCTGCGGCACTGGTATTCTGGCCGTAATGGCCGTGCACTTGGGCGCCAGCTACGTGCTGGCCGTGGACGTGGAACCCTGGACCGCGGAAAACGCAGCCGATAACGCCGCCGAGAACAACGTGCAGGACAAAGTAGAAGCCCGCCTCGGCGACGTAACTGCTCTGGAAGGAGAGGAGCCTTTCGATATTATTCTGGCCAACATCAACCGCAACGTGCTGCTGGAAGATATGGACGCCTACGCCCGCTACCTCAAGCCCAGCGGCCCTATCCTGTTTTCGGGCTTTTATGAAGATGACCTGCCCCTGATTCGGGAGGCCGCTGAGAAAGCCGGTTTCCAGTACGAAGGCCACCGCACCCAAAACCACTGGGTATCGGCTGTGTTCCGGCAGCCAGCCTAAGCAGCCGCCGCGCCCACTTGGTCCCGCCGCCCGAGCAACAATTTTGCTTGGGCGGCGTCGTTTTGGGAGCTTTCCCAATGGGCGGTTCAACCCGGTCAACCCAATAAGGAACCAGGCTGAGCCTCAGAATGGTACAAAAAAAGGGTGCCTTATGATTGTGACGAGGGACGCGCCAATTGGGCGCGAAAAGTGCCGGGTTTTGCTGAAATTGTAGGCGATTAACCAGGCTTTGACGAATTTGATATGAAGCGTACTCTTTTTGGGTTGGTTTGCACGCTGCTGTTGGGATTGAGCGCTCCGGCCTGGGCCCAGCAAAAGCCAGAGCCAGCCAAGCAGCCCGCTGGTACGGCGGGGCCCGCTACCCCCCTGAAATGGTCGGGTAAACTCAGCTCAGACCCCCAGCAGTTTATGCTGGATGTGCAGGCCATGATGGCCAGCACCAACAGCGGTACGGCCCGGGCCACCGGCAACCGGCTGTTGCAGGTCTGGGCCAGCAACCGCCTTACCGCCACCCAGCAACGCTACATCGTGTCCCTGAGCCAGTACATGCTGGCCCGTAAGTTCCGGCCCAAACCGCACTTCGAGCATTTTTTTACGGCTATTGCGGCCGGTAACCTGGTGCAGAATTTCTCGGATCAGCAGATGACCGAGTTTCTGAGCGTGGCCGGCAAAACCTTGGAAAAGGAGCAGCCTACCGACGCCGAGAAGTTTCTGGCCAGTGCCGCCCAGTTCCTCGACGGCAAGTTTCTCTACCGCTCGCGTTATAGCACCCTGCGGGTGGTAGGCGGCACGTTCAGCTTCGCCTACAACGAAACCGACATGCCCTCCATGGCGCCGCCCGCTCCGGCGGCCCCGGTAACGCCGGCCCCCGCCACGGTTTCTACCAAGAAGCTTGACACCAAAGCCGCCAAGAAAAACAACGGCTGGGGCGACGAAGACCCCTGGGGCTCCGACAATGGCTGGGATACGCCCAAGAAGGGCAGCGGCACGGCGGCCAAGCCGGCCGCCGACAATGGCTGGGCCGATCAGGCGCCTAGCTATAACACTTACATGGCACCTTCTACCCGCGGCCCGGTGCTGCTGCTGAAGGACGCGGACCTGTTTCTGACCTCCTCCGGCGACTCGGTGTATATCCGCAAAACCAGCGGGGCGGTAGTGGCTACGCGCAGCCGCTTTGTGGGCTACGGGGGGCAGTTTGGCTGGCAGGTAAACACCAGCCCCGTTACGGCCGACCTGACCACCTACGACTTCGACATCAGCCGGCCCGAGTTTACGGCCCAGCCCGTTACGCTTACCTACCCTGCCGTGCTGGCCCAACCCGTACAGGGCTGGCTGGCCTACCGCAGCCTCAAGCGCAAAACGCCCACTACTGATACGGGCTACCCCCGCTTTATCTCCAACACCAACGATGCCCAGGTGAAAAACATCGGGGAGAACATCCGCTACTTCGGGGGCTTTTCGCTTTCGGGTAACCGGGCGTTGTCCTCGTCGCTGGACGGGGCCTTGTCGCGCATTATCGTGGATGTGGACGGTAAGCCCAAGTTCCGGGCTGCCTCGCGGGTGTATGAGCTGGGCGACTCCGTAATTACGGCTGCCCACGCTTCCGTAACCATTTACCAAGACAAGCAGGACTCGCTGACTCACCCCGGCGTAAAGCTTAAGTACAGCAAAAACAACCAGGTGCTGCAGCTGGCCCGCGAAAGTGGCCTCTACAAAACCACGCCCTTCTACGACTCTTACCACCAGATGGAAGTGACGGCCGAGCTGCTGACTTGGCCCGTGCGCACGCCCTACATCGACTTTTCCATTCTGACGGCCAAGAACCAGGTAACGGCCAACTTCGAGTCCAAGGAATTCTATACCAACACCCGCTACCAGCAGATCAAGGCCATCAATAAGCTCCACCCCCTGCAGATGGTGGTGGGCTACAGCCTGGAAAACGGCAACAAAAAGGTGTTTACGGTGCAGGATATCGCCACCTTCCGCCAGCTGAAGCCCGACAACGTGCGCACGGCGGTGGCCGGCCTGGCGCGTGACGGCTACGTGGCCTGGTACCCCCAAACCGACCAGATAGTGCTGCTGCCCAAAGCCATGCACTACGTAAATTCCTCGCGGGGCAAAAAGGACTACGACCACATTGCCATTAAGAGCCTCTCGCCCTCGGGCAAAAACGCTACCCTCGACCTGAACTCCAACGACCTGATTGTGCGGGGCGTGGACCGCTTCAACTTCTCCGATGACTCCGTGACGGTGTTCGTGAAGCCCGACTCCAGCGTGATTCGCATCCAGAAAAACCGGGGCGTGCAGTTCAACGGTACCGTGGTGGCCTCGGCCTTCGTGTTTAAGGGCAAGGAGTTTAAGTTCGACTACGACGGGTTCTATATCGATCTGGTGAAGATTGACTCCATCATCGTGAAGGGCAAGGGCTCGAAGGGCTCGGTGATGAAGGCCCGCAAGGACGTGGACTGGACCCTGACCAATAAAAAGAAAACCTCGGCCGGCCGCCTCTACATCAATGCGCCCAACAACAAATCGGGCCGCAAGAAGCTGGGTGCCTACCCCACCTTTGATGCCAGTACCGGGGCCTACGTGTACTTCGATAAGCCCGAAGTGCTGGGCGGGGCCTACGATACCACCATGTACTTTGACATTCCGCCCTTTAAGCTGGATTCGCTCAATAACAAAAACCGGGTTGCCGTGGGCTTCAAGGGCACGTTCGTGTCGGGCGGCATCATGCCCGACTTCCAGACCAAGCTCAGCATGCAGGAAGACGGTTCTCTGGGCTTTGTGTACAACCTGCCCAAAGACGGTTTCCCGCTTTATGGGGGTAAGGGCCGCCTCTATAACAAGGTGCGCATGAACAACCAGGGCCTGCAGGGGGTAGGCAACATCAAGTACCTGACCGGCGACTTTAACAGCGAGCAGTTCGTGTTCTACCGCGACTCGGTGGTGACGGTGGGCAAAACCGGTACTATTCTGCCGGGGCCCCTCAACGGGACGGAGTTTGCCAAAGTAACCCTGCTGCCCGGCTACCAGATGAAATGGGCCGTGAAGCAGGACTCGATGTACCTGACCTCCCAGCAGCAGGGCGAGTCCTTCAAGCTCTACGACAACCTCAACGGCTTCAAGGGCACGCTCACCTACACGCCCGGCGGCCTCTACGGCGACGGCCGCATGGATGGCCCCCAGTCATTTATCCGCTCTACGCAGTTTGCCTTCAAGCCTACCCGCTATACCGGCAAAAAGGCTACCCTGAACATTAAGTCGGCGGAGGTGAACAAGCCGGCCCTGACGGCCAACAACGTAAACTTCACCTACGACCTGAAAGCCGGCAACACCGAGTTTGCCCGTGAAGAAGGCGACAACAAATCGAGCATCGAGCTGCCGTATTCGCAGTACCGCACTACGCTTTCGGGTGGTAAGTGGGACTTCAAGAAGAAGCTGGTGCAGCTGCGCGTGGCACCCGGCGCCGACTCTTCGCGCTCTTTCTTCTACAGCACCAAGCCCGAGCAGAAGGGCCTCAAGTTCCAGGCCGCTACCGGCCAGTACGACCTGAGCCGCTACCGGCTGGTGGCCGGCGGCGTGCCCCGCATTTCCACGGCCGATGCCTGGGTTACGCCCGACTCCAGCAAGGTGTACATCCTGCCCAACGCCGAGATGCGCGCCTTCCAGAATGCCGGCGTGGTGATGGATACGCTGCACCGCTACCACCAGCTGTACAAGGGCGAAATCCGGGTGCTTTCGCGCCTGGCCTTCTCGGGCAACGCCCTGTACAACTACAAAAACGCCTCCGCCGACTCGTTCGCCATTAAGTTCGCCAACTTCCACGTCGATTCGATGGCGACCATGACAGCCTCACTGGGCAAGAACGGCAGCAAAGGCGGCGTGAAAGGCCTGCTCAAGCGGGGCCCGTCCGACGAGGACCAGCCGGCTTCGCCGCCCACTATTGCCGTAGCTACCCTGCAGGCCACCGACAAGTTTCACCTGGCTCCGCGCATTGCCTACCGGGGCGGCGTAACTATGAACTCCCAGAAGAAGGGCTTTACCTTCGATGGGCAAGCCAAGCTGAACTTCGTGAAATCGACGGCGGCTTCTGACTGGTTTGCTGTGCAGGATACTATTGACCCCAAAGGCATCCGCATCAAACTGAATGAGCCCAAGTCGCAGGATGGGACGCCGATGCTGTCGGGCCTGTTCCTCTCGGAAGGTACCGGCAAGGTGTACCCGCTGTTCGTGGCTACCAAGCCCGGCGTAACGGATATGAACCTGTTTGAGGTGGACGGTGACCTGCGCTTCAACCAAAAGCGCGGGCAGTACACCATCAGCCGCCACGACCCCGCTAACCCCGACGTGTACGAGGGCTCCGTGCTGACCCTCACCGACTCGACGGGCGCCCTCGACTTCCGGGGCAAGTTCAACCTCATCAACTCCAACAAAGATTACACCCTCACGGCCGCCGGTCTGGGCTACGCCAAGCCCGACAGCGCCATCTACGACCTGAACTCCTTCCTGACCTTCGACATTAACCTGCCGGAGAAGGCAGTGGAGGCCATGGCCGCTGACCTGGCCACCAACGCCAAAGGCGCCCCCGAGGCCCTCGATGGCTCGGCGGCTCAGCTCTACAAGATGGGCGAGTTTGTAGGCAGCAAGGTGGTACAGGACTACAGCACCCGCAAGGGAGGCTACGTGCCGCTCCAGAAGGTATCGGCTAAGTTCCTGCACACGGTGGTCCTGAGCCAGGTGAATCTGCGCTGGAATGAGAAGTTCAAGGCCTGGTACTCAGTCGGCAAAATAGGCCTGGTGAGCGTGGGCAAGAAGGACATCAACGCCCTGATTGACGGCTACATCGAAATCAAGAAGGAAAGCACCGGCGACGCCGTGGAGCTGTACCTGGAAGCCGAGCCCCAGACCTGGTACTACATCAAGTACTCCAACAACGTGGTTCTGGCGAAAGCTCAGCACGGCTCCTTCGACGAAATCATCGGCCTGAAAGCCAAAGGCGACTACAACACGGCCACGGAATACGGCTTCTACCTCGGCGACGACCAAGAGGTGCAAACCTTCCTCAACCACTTCCGCAAAGACTACCTCAAGGAAACCGGCAAGCGGAAAGTAAACACCACCCAGCCCCAGAGCACCGGCAACTTCGACTTCATGGAGGCTGACTCTAAAAAGAAAAAGAAGAAGAAAGATCCGGTAGAGGAGGCCCTGCAGGCCGACCCCAACGCTACCCCCCCGGCTGAGGAAGAGCCTACTTCCAAGAAAAAGAAGAAAAAAGACGAGCCCGTAGAGGCCGCTCCTACGGCCGCTCCCGCCGAGGACACTGGCAAGAAAAAGAAGAAAGAGGCAATAGAGGCTACCCCGCCTACCGACACGCCTCCCGCTGAAGACCCGAAGAAGGAGTCGAAAAAGAAAAAGAAGAAAGACGCCAACGACCCCTTCGGCGACGAGTAACTTAAAAAGCCCCGGCAGAAAATCTGCCGGGGCTTTTTGCTGGCCAGTAGGGTAGGGTAGGGTAGGGTAGGGTAGGAGCCACGCCGCTTGTCATCCTGAGCTAAGCAAAGGACCTCTCCCGCTTCGTTGGGGGTAGTGACTACTAACGGTAAGGGTCCTTTGCTTAGCTCAGGATGACAAGTGAGGTGAATAGCTTCATCATGCTATTCCATTGCCTTCTTCCTCTACCATCACCCCACTCGGCTCGTATCTTTACCTCATTGATTGAACTGCTACCCACCCTTTCCATGAATCTCCCCTTAGTGCTTGGCCTGCTGGTGGCCGCTTACCTCATTGGCTCTATCCCGACGGCTCTGTGGGTAGGCCGCATGTTTTTCGGGTTGGATATTCGGGAGCATGGGTCGGGCAACTCCGGAGCCACCAACACCTTCCGGGTGCTGGGCAAGAAGCCGGGCTCCTTCGTGATGGCCGTGGACGTGCTCAAGGGCTGGGCTGCTACCTCTCTGGCTCAGGTCATGCTTAACCAGGGCGCCATTCTGCCCGAGCAGCTACTGTATTATCAGCTGGCTTGTGGGGTACTGGCGGTGGTAGGGCACATTTACCCTATCTGGGCAGGGTTCCGGGGTGGCAAGGGGGTAGCAACTGTGCTGGGCATGATGCTGGCCATTGCCCCCGCCACGGTAGGCGTGTGCATTCTGGTGTTCATCACGGTGCTGCTGATTTCGCGCTACGTGTCCCTGTCCTCCATGACGGCCGGGGTGGTATTTGCCCTGCTGCAGCTGCTACCCCAGTTCCGGCCCGATAACTCGCTGCTGCTCTGGTTTGGCTTCGTGCTAGCCGCCCTGCTCGTGTACACCCACCGCGCTAACATTGGCCGCCTGCGTGCCGGCACCGAAAGCCGCGTGCCCATGCCGTGGGATAAGAAGTAAAAGCCATTAATATGAAAATTAACCTACTACTATTCTGGTGTTGTTTATCATCATACAGCTTCGCCGACGAGTGGCCGGAACTACAGAAGAAGCGCTATTATTCATCTAATCGTGCATATTTTGCCGATGTCATTCCAGCAAACCGTGCCACTGCTTGCTATGTAAAAGTATATGAAAACAGAGCAAAAGGTGTAGCGCTAAAATGGCAGCGAAATCTTCTGAATAAAGAAGCGCCTGCAAGTGCAGTTGTAGCTCCCGACGGTAGTTCCATTATAGCACTTGATAATTGGGGTTCTGTGGGGCGCGGGGCTAATGTGTTTGTTGCTTATGGACCTAAAGGGATGCTAGGCCGAAGCTATTCGCTCAAAGACTTTAGCCCTTTTCCCATTTCATCTTTTCCCCGAAGTGCCTCTTCTACTGTGTGGGCTTGCGGTGTAGAGTACGTTAATTCTAAAAGGGTAAGAATTTGTGTTACACCCGAACTAAATCCTGAGGTAGCCGCTACAAAAAAAATCTTGTTCTACAATCTACTGACAATGCGTTTTGAGTAAGACGCAGTCAGTGTATAGAAAACAGTTTAGCTGAATTATAGTGTTCGTGTAAGGCCTACTACCTTTACCCCCGCATTTCCAACCAACCCCACCGCCGCATGGCTTCCTACCTCGAGCAGAACCAGGAACGTTTCCTGAGTGAGCTGATTGACTGGCTCCGCATCCCCTCCGTATCCGCCGACCCCAAGTTTCATGGCGACGTGTTGCGCGCCGCCGAGTACCTGAAAACCCGCTTTGAAGAAGTGGGCCTGCAAAACGTGGAGCTGTGCCCCACGGCCGGCAACCCCATCGTGTACGGCGAAAAAATCATTGACCCCGCGCTGCCCACGGTACTCGTGTACGGCCACTACGACGTGCAGCCCGCTGACCCCTACGAGCTGTGGGATTCGGGTCCGTTCGAGCCCGTTATCAAGGACGGCAAGATTTACGCCCGCGGCGCCTGCGACGACAAAGGCCAGGTGTACATGCACGTAAAAGCTCTGGAGCTGATGAACCAGGAAGGCGGCGTGCCCTGCAACGTGAAGGTGATGATTGAGGGCGAGGAAGAAATCGGCTCCAACAACCTGGCCATCTTCGTCCGCAACAACCGCGAGAAGCTCAAGGCCGATGTTATCCTGATTTCCGACACCGGCATCCTGAGCAACGACCAGCCCAGCATTGAGGTAGGCTTGCGTGGCCTGAGCTACCACGAGGTGGAAGTAACCGGCCCCAACCGCGACCTGCACTCCGGCCTCTACGGCGGCGCCGTGGCCAACCCCATCAACGTGCTCTGCAAGATGATTGCCTCCCTGCACGACGAAAACAACCACATCACCATCCCCGGCTTCTACGACAAGGTAGCCGTACTGAGCGAAGACGAGCGCGCCGAGCTAAACCGTGTGCCTCACTCCGATGAGGAGTTTAAGCAGAGCATCGGCCTGCCCGCTACCTACGGCGAGGAAGGCTATACCACCGTGGAACGCATCGGCATCCGGCCTACGCTGGACGTGAACGGCATCTGGGGCGGCTACACCGGCGAGGGCGCCAAAACCGTTATTGCCTCCAAGGCCTACGCCAAGATTTCTATGCGCCTGGTGCCCCACCAGACCTCCGAGGAAATCACGGAAATATTCCAGAAGCACTTCGAGAGCATTGCGCCCGCCGGCGTAACGGTAGTAGTAAAGCCCCACCACGGTGGCGAGCCGGTAGTAACCCCCACCGACTCGGTGGCTTACCAGGCCGCTGCCGATGCTATGGAAACCACCTTCGGCAAACGCCCCATCCCAACGCGCGGTGGCGGCTCCATCCCGATTGTGGCCATGTTCAAGACGGAGCTGGGCCTGGATTCCGTGCTGCTCGGCTTTGGGCTCGACTCCGATGCCATCCACTCGCCCAACGAGCACTACGGCGTGTTCAACTTCCTGAAGGGCATCGAAACCATTCCGCACTTCTACCGCAATTACGCGGCCCGCATGCAGTAGCCGTACGGTTTGTTTCGCGCACAAAGGCCTGCCCGGGGAACCGGGCAGGCCTTTTTTATACAGCGGTGCGCTTAGCCGCAAGAGCTACTTGCCCCGGCGGCTTATCCCCCAATACGGTAGCCCAGCTGCAACTGAAAAGCCGAGTTAAACTGCTTTATCCGGTTGCCGAGCACGTCCTTGTAAATCGGGGTGAAGCCCATGTTGTAGCGGATACCCAGGCTGGGGCCGCTGCCGAACTGGTAGCCTACCCCAGCTATACCCCCAATATCCACCGTGTTGTAAAGGCTTTTATCAGTGCCCGAAATGGAGCCTGTACCACTTTTCAACTCGTTTTTCACGCCTACCAGAAAGCCTACCTGCGGGCCCAGCTCAAAGAAGGGGCCATCGGCATTGATGCGCAGCAGCACCGGTACGTCAATGTAGTGTAGGGTCGATTTCGATTCTACCGCTCCGTTTTCGGTGCGGGCGCCCTTCATGGAGTACAGGATTTCAGGCTGCAGAGCAATGAAATTCTTAGGCGCCAGCCCAAACTGCAGGGCTACCCCGGCATTGAGGCCGGCCTTGTACTTGTTGGCATCATTGGCGTCGTCGCCGGTGATGGTAGCCAGCGTAGCACCGGCCTTGATGCCTACCTGCACCGACTGTGCCCGGGCCAGACCAGCCGCACCAGCGACCAGCAACAGGGAAAGGGTGATTTTTTTCATGAGGATGAAATGTGAAAGCCGGGCAAAAGTAGCCGGAATCAGCAAAAATAAGCCCCGACGGTCCGGGCAGGGCAGTCGGGGCTGGGATGTGGGGTCGGGCCGGAGCTTACTTGCTCGGGAAGAGGTAGCCCAAAGAAAGCTGAAACGCCGAGTGACGGGCGTTGGCCAGGTCGCCGTTGAAGTAGCTGCCATTGTCGCTCTTCACGAAGTCGCTGAACGCGCCGGTGTAGCGCAGGTTCAGGCTGAGGCCGTTATCGGCCTGGTAGCCTACCCCCGCCACATAGCCCAACTCGCTGCGCTTAAAGCCGCTCACGTCTTTCTTGTTCTGCACTTCCGTTACCTGGGGCGTGCCGTTGGGCTGACGCGTGCGGGTTATCTGGGTTTCATCGTTGGCACTGAGCAGGTAGGAGTACTGCGGCCCGGCCTCTACAATCAGGCCGCCGGCGTTTACCTTCAGCAACACGGGCACATCGAGGTAATTGTAGTTTACCTTGCCCTCGCGCTTCTCGGTGTATCCTACCCCCAGCACGGTGTTGGTGTACTCGGTGGGCTTGTTTTCGAAGCCTTTCTGAGAGTAGAGAATTTCCGGCTGGATGGAGAAGAACCCGTCGCCGGTAACGTCGGCGTTTAGCATCACGCCGCCCAGAAAGCCAAACTTGTTGTTGAAGGTATTTTCGTTGCGGATGTTGCCGGCCAGGTTAGAGTAGTTGGCGCCGGCGCGCAGACCCAGGCGCACGCCCTGGGCGTAGGAAGAAGAGGAAACAGCGGCTACACCCAGCAGGGCAGCGGCAAAAAAGACGGTCTTTTTCATGGTGCAAAGAAGGTTGAGTGAAAGATGCACGCTTGAGCTAACTTCGAAAAGTGTGCCAGCCTTGCAGTTTTATCCCGAAAAAGTTCCACGCTTGGCTGCGTTTGCGCTGAAGTTTCTCTTGCTCAGTAGGGTATGAGGTAGCTTACAGACAGGGCCAAAACAAAAGGCTGCCCCCGCGTGGAGAGCAGCCTTTGTATAATGTGTGCAGGGCAGCTTACTTGGTCGGAATCAGATAGCCCAGCTGCAAGGTAAAGGCGTTGTTGAAGGCCTTGGGCTCGTTGTCCTGGTCCTTGGTGTCAATCAGGGAGTTGAAGCCGCGGGCGTAGCGCAGCCCCAGGCTGATGCCGCCATCGGTCATGTAGCCTACGCCGGCCACCCCACTGATATCAAACTGGGCCAGGTCCGACTTCGACGATTCGCCGCGCTTAATGCCGCTGTAATCCAGGAAGCCGCCGTCGTTATCGGTTTTGTTTTTGGTGCCGTCCGTGTATTTGGTGGTCGTCTGCTGCTTGTTTTTCGAGCCGAACAGGTAGCTTACCTGCGGGCCTAGCTCGAAAAACAAGCCGCCCGCGTTGATTTTGGCCAGCAGCGGCACATCCAGGTAGTGCAGCACGCGCTTCTGCTCAATTTCGCGGCTTTCCACGGTCTTGCCGTTTTCGGTGCCCAGGTTACCCGTTTGCTTCGACTGGATTTCGTAGCCTTTGCGGTTGTAAAGCAGTTCCGGCGCGAAGGAGAAGAACCCGTCGCTGCTCAGCGGAATGCTCAGCCCAATGCCGGCGTTGTAGCCCAGCTTGTAGTCGCCGAGGTCCGTGCTGTAGCCCGAGCCGGTAATCTGGCTTACGTTGTCGCCAGAAATGTTAGAGTAGGTTCCGCCAACTTTCAGGCCGATGCGGAAGCCGCCGGCGTCCTGAGCCTGAGCAATAGAAGCGGCTGATACGAGTGCAAGCGAGAGGGCTGCAAGTTTTTTCATAACAAAAGAGGAGAAGGAGTTAGGGGACGCGGTCAACAACACAATGTCAGACGCACAACTACCACGCGCAGTGTGGATTTCTGGGCCTATTAGCGCAAATTTGGTGTACAAGGTTGCGGATGAGCAGGCTTTTTCTTTAAGAATAAAGAAAGGATAACTTGTTCGTTTCCAGTAAACATCAACAGTAGAAGCATCTTACCGGCGCCCTATACCCGGCTGGTTTCCGTGGCAACACAGGCAGGTTTTCGTACTTTGGTACCTTTTGCAATCGGCCTTCTATGACAATTCGGAACGGACTGCTGGTAGCTGTTCTGCTCAGTAGCGCGGCCTTGGGCTACGGGCAGGCCCCGGCCGTAGCTCCTGCTCCTGTGGTGGTAGGAGCGTACGCCCAAGGCAGTTTCATCATTGCCCATACGCCGGCAGTGAAGCACCTGGCCGTTTCGCACCCCACCGGCTTCGAGCTGAATCTGCAGCGGCAAACCAACGGCTCTGAACCCTGGCATGCGTGGTACCGCTACCCCAAAGTGGGCCTGGCCCTGGTGTATTACGACTACCACAACCCGGTGCTGGGCAAGTCGTACGCGGCCAGTATCTATATCAATAAGGCCTTCTGGCGGCGTCAGGGACAGGAAATCAGCTTCCGGATTGGCACGGGGGTAGGGTACTTTCCCGTGCGCTACGACCAACTCAGCAACCACAAGAACACCATCGTCAGCTCGCGGCTGAACGCCACCATTCAAACCCGGCTGGAGTACGACAGGGCCCTGACCGAGCACCTGGGGCTGCTGGTGGGGGTAGGGCTCAACCACTATTCCAACGGCGCTACTACCAAGCCCAACTTTGGCATTAACCTGCCTACCCTGCTGCTGGGCCTTAACTACCACCAGCAGCGCCCGGCGCGCCCGCTCGATACCCCGCCCGAGCCAATGCCGGCCGATGTAGGCCGCACCTTCCTGAACCTGAGCTCCTCCGTGGGCTGGAAGCAGCGTAACGAAACCGACCCCCGCCGCTACCTTGTCAACTCGGTAACCCTGGCCGCCGGGTGGCGCCTCAACCGCAAAAGCAACCTGGTAACGGGGCTGGAAGGCTTCTACGACCGGAGCCTGCGGGCCCAGCTTCGGGACACTGCCCGCACCGACACCAACCTGCCCGACGTTAAAAAAGCCGGTGTGTATGTAGGCCACGAGCTGCTGTTCGGCCGGCTGGCATTTGTGTCGCACCTGGGCTTTTACCTCTACAATCCGTACAAATCCAATAAGTTCTACTACGAGCGGCTGGGGCTGAAATACCACTTCACCGAGCACCTGTTCGGCAACGTGGACCTAAAAGTGCACCGCGGCGCCGCCGATGTAATTGAGTGCCGGCTGGGGGTGAAGCTGTAGGCCCGGTGCTCGGGCGTAGCCCATAAAAAAGCCCCAAGCCGTAGCTTGGGGCCAAAGAGTTACTTTTTCTCGGCCGGTTTAACGGTGCTTTTCGCGGCTTGCTTCTTTTTACGATGCACGCCGAAGCTGCCGTTGTTACGCTTGCCGCGTTTGGTTTTGATGTCGCCTTTGCCCATGGTGCTACGTACGGTTAGAAGGTGAAAACTACCCGGATTTTACGCGGCGCCAGCCGGCAGGTTTGGCTCAGGAAACCGTCAGGGCCTGGTTGATTTGCTTCACCAGGGAAGGCCCTTCGTAGATGAAGCCCGAGTACAGCTGCACCAGCGCCGCACCGGCGGCCAGCTTCTCCTGGGCATCCTGGGCTGAGTGAATACCTCCAACCCCAATAATGGGCATTTTGCCCCGGCTCTGGCGGCTGAGGTAGCGGATAACCTCCGTGGCCCGCTGGCGCAGGGGACGGCCGCTCAGGCCGCCCGCGCCCAGGGCATTCACCTGGGCTTCGGGGGTAGTAAGCCCGGTGCGGCTGATGGTGGTGTTGGTAGCTACCAGTCCGCTCAGCTCGGCTTCCCGGGCAATCAGCAGAATGTCGTCAAGCTGGGAGTCGGTGAGGTCGGGGGCAATTTTGAGCAGCAGGGGGCGCGGGGTGGGCAGGGCCTGATTGCGCTCCTGCACCTGCTGGAGCAAGGCAATCAGGGGTTCCCGCTCCTGCAGCTGCCGCAGGTTCGGTGTGTTCGGCGACGATACGTTCACCACGAAGTAGTCCACCACCTCGTGCAGGGCCTCCACGCAAGCCACGTAGTCCTGGGCGGCCAGCTCATTGGGGGTGTCCTTGTTCTTGCCGATGTTGCCCCCGATAATCAGGTTTCGGTTGCGACGCTGGCGCAGGCGGTCGGCGGCGGCTTCGGCGCCCTGGTTATTGAAACCCATGCGGTTCACCAGGGCCTCATCCTGGGGTAGGCGGAATAGGCGCGGTTGGGGGTTGCCGGGCTGGGGGCGGGGCGTCACGGTGCCTATTTCCACAAAGCCAAAACCCAGGGCCGCCAGCTCATCAGTCAGCTCCGCATTTTTGTCGAACCCTGCCGCTATGCCCACCGGATTGCGGAAGGGCAACCCAAACACTTCCCGCTCCAGGCTCGGGTGCTGGTAGTCATAAAGCCCGCGCAGCAGGGCGGCCGCGCCCGGCAGGCGGTGGGCCCGTTTTAGGTTGTTAAACACCAGATGGTGAGCATCCTCCGCATCGAGCCGGAAGAAGAGCGGTTTAAGCAGCGCTTTGTACATGGCACCGCAAAGGTGGCGAAATGGTGAGAGAGTGAGGTGGTGAGGTGGTGAAATTGTGAAATGGTGAGCGGTGTGAACCCATGCTTTCTCTCCGTGTGACAAGCCTGATAAACAGACAAGCCCTTGACGCTCGCACAGTCGTCAAGGGCTTATTACGTCTCAAGGGGGTAGGGAATTGGTCAGGACAGACGGTTTCGGTGCCCTCGCCAACTCACTAGTTCACCATCTCTATCTCACTGCTACCCCGCCCAGCCTTCCCGATCGAGGCTGCGGTACTGAATGGCTTCGGCCAGGTGGGGGAGTTGGATGTCGTCGGTGGCGGCCAGGTCGGCGATGGTGCGGGCTACCTTCAGAATCCGGTCGTAGGCGCGGGCCGAGAGGCCGAGACGCTCCATGGCGGTTTTGAGCAGGGCCAGTCCCGCCGCGTCAACCCGGCAAATGTCCTTTACCATTTGGGAGGGCATCATGGCGTTAGAGTGGATATCCGGAAACTCCCGAAACCGCTCCGCCTGGCGCTGCCGGGCCTGCTCCACCCGCTCCTGAATCGAGCGGCTGTCTTCGGCGCGGCGCATTTCCGTCATCTGATCGAACGTAACAGGCGTCACCTCCACATGCAGGTCGATGCGGTCCAGCAAGGGGCCGCTCACTTTGTTGAGGTAGCGCTGCACTACCCCTGGCCCGCACACGCACTCTTTTTCCGGATGGTTATAATACCCGCATGGGCACGGGTTCATCGAGGCTATCAACATAAAATTCGCCGGGAAATCTATGCTGACTTTGGCCCTTGAGATAGTCACGCGCCGCTCTTCCAGCGGCTGGCGCATCACTTCCAGCACCGTGCGCTTAAACTCGGGCAGCTCGTCCAGGAACAGCACACCATTATGGGCCAGCGAGATTTCGCCGGGCTGCGGGTTGCCCCCACCGCCTACCAGCGCCACATCGGAAATAGTATGGTGCGGACTGCGGAACGGACGGGTGTTCAGCAGGGAAGCATCAGCGCCGAGCTTGCCCGCCACCGAATGGATTTTGGTGGTTTCCAGGGCCTCCTGCATGTTCAGCGGGGGCAAGATGCTGGGCAGGCGCTTAGCCAGCATGGTTTTGCCTGCGCCGGGCGGGCCGATCATGATAACGTTGTGGCCGCCGGCCGCCGCAATTTCCAGGGCCCGCTTGATGTTTTCCTGGCCCTGCACATCGGCAAAGTCGGCGGCGTATTGGTTGGCGGTGTATTGGAATACGTTGCGCGTGTCCACCGTTACGGGCACAATTTCCAGCCGGCCTTCCAGAAAATCGACGGCCTCCTGCATGGTGTCCACCGGAATTACGTCGAGGTTGTTCACAATGGCCGCCTCCTGAGCGTTGCCGCGGGGTAGGATAAACCCTTTGAATCCCTCCTTGCGGGCCTGAATGGCAATGGGCAGTACACCTCGAATCGGGCGCAGCTCCCCATCCAGCGCCAGTTCCCCCATGATGACGTACTCGTTCAAGCGTTCTGTGGTGAGCTGCTGAGAGGCGTGTAAAATACCCAGGGCAATGGGCAAATCGTAGGCCGAGCCTTCCTTGCGGATATCGGCGGGCGCCATGTTCACCACCACTTTGGTGCGCGGCATGCGGTACCCCCGAAACTTCAGGGCCGCTTCCACCCGCTGCTGGCTTTCCTTGATGGCATTATCAGGCAGGCCCACCACGAAGAACCCCGTGCCCTGTGATACTACAACTTCAATGGTGATGGTATTGGCGTTAACTCCCTGAACGGCGGAGCCGTAGGTCTTGGTAAGCATACTGTAACTAAGAAAATGATAGAAGGTAACGGATAGCGAAAATACAGGAAATATAGCACGGGCTTCAGCCCGTAGCCGGAGTTTGGAAATATATTCTTCCGAAACTCCGGCTACGGGCTGAAGCCCGTGCTACGTTACTTCACCAGCTGCTCAATAAGCATGATCATGATGTGAATGGCCTTGATGTGGATTTCCTGAATCCGGTCGGCGTAGCCGGAGTGCGGAGCCCGAATTTCTACATCGCTCAGGCCGGCCAGCTTGCCGCCGTCCTTGCCCGTCAGGCTTACCACCTGCATACCAGCCGCCCGGGCGGCTTCGGCGGCCAGCAACACATTGGGCGAGTTGCCGCTGGTGCTGATGGCCAGCAGTACATCGTTGGGGCGGCCCAGGGCTTCCACGAAGCGACTGAACACCCGGTCGTAGCCGAAGTCGTTGGCTACGCAGCTCATGTGCGAGGCTTCGGTGAGGGCAATGGCGGCCAAGGCGCGGCGGTCTTGGCGGTAGCGGCCGGTTAGTTCCTCGGCAAAATGCTGGGCGTCGCAGAGGGAGCCGCCGTTGCCGCAGGTCAGGATTTTGCCGCCCTGGTCCAGGGAAGCGGCCATCAGGCGGGCCGCCTGTTCAATGGCCTGCAGGTTGGCGGGATCTTGCAGAAAACGGTCGAGCACCGACTGCGCTTCGGTCAGCTCGGCCCGAATGAGGTCAGAAAGCGGGAGTTGAGTCACGCCCCAAAGATACTAGAGCGGCCGGTTCGGAGCATCGGGCGGCGAGAGGGGGGTAGGGCGCGGGGCGTTGCTCAGGCCCGGGTCGGCGGCGGAATAGCCCGACCGGGGCTCGCCATCGGGGTAAGTGGTGGTGCCAGTCCGGGGGGCGCCGGGAGCCCGCTCGGCGGTGGTTCGCTGCTCCATCTGGTAGTCGTAGAGGCGGGCCTTAAGCTCGTTAATTTTCGCGTCGCGGGCCGTTACTTCGCGGCGTAGCAGCACGCTATCCAGGTTTTCGGTGATGAGCTGCAGACCTAGCAGCACCACGGCCGCTACCAGCATCCCGAAGTACAAAGCTTCTGGGGTGCCAGCCATGCCCACAAAACTGGCGCGCACGGAGGGCAACAGCAGTACCAGCAGCGCCAGCAGCAGGAATACCATCACCAGAATCGTAACCAGTCGTTTGAGAGCAAGCATGAGCAGTAGCAGGTTGTGGTGGAGTACAGAACTAGCCCTCATACGGAGCAGCCCAATTCGCGGACTAAATATAGGCTTTTCACAATGGGAATAGGCTCTATGGTTCAGCTCGCTGTAGTGGCCGCTTGCGTGTGTCCTTTTATGTGTGGCTTCTTGCCTGGAAGGGGGTAGGAGCTCCGCTGGCTAATCGACAAAAAACCCTGTCATCCTGCGTTACCAGCGCAGGATGACAGGGGTTACTTTACAACCGCCGGTGTTATACCAGGGCCGCGTTGCTGGTTTGCATCAGGCTCAGGCGCTGATAAAGGCCACCTTCGCGGCGTTGGAGTTGCTCATGGGTGCCGCGCTCCACAATGCGGCCGTGCTGGAGCACCACAATTTCATCGGCGTGCTGCACGGTGCTTAGGCGGTGGGCAATAACCAGGGAAGTGCGGTTTTGCATGAGGCGCGTCAGGGCTTCCTGCACCAGCTTTTCGCTTTCGGTGTCGAGGGCGGAGGTGGCTTCATCCAGAATCAGGATGGGCGGGTTGCGCAGAATGGCGCGGGCAATGCTCAGGCGCTGCCGCTGTCCCCCGGAAAGCCGCGAGCCCCGGTCACCGATAACCGTCTGGTAGCCTTCCGGCGAGGCCATGATGAAATCGTGGGCGTTGGCAATGCGGGCGGCTTCCATCACCTCCTGCTCGGTGGCCTGGGTATTGAAGCGGATGTTGTTGAAAATGGTGTCGTTGAACAGGATACTTTCCTGGGTAACGATGCCCATCTGGTCGCGCACGGAATGAATGGTGCAGTCGCGCACGTCGTGACCGTCGATGAGGAGCTGCCCGCCGGTTGGGTCGTAGAAGCGGGGTAGCAGATCGGCCAGGGTGCTTTTACCGCCGCCGCTGGGACCCACTAGCGCCACCGTCTTGCCCTTCGGAATCGTCAGGTTGATGTCCTGGAGCACGGGCGTATCGCCGTAGCCAAACTGCAGATTCCGCAGCTCGATTTGTTGCTCGAAGGGGGGTAGGACCCGCGCCTCGGGCTTGTCCCGAATGACGGGCTCGGTGTCAATAATGCTCAACACCCGCTCGCCGGCCACCAGCCCGCGCTGAATGTTACCAAACGACGACGACAAAGCCTTGGCCGGTGTGAGCACCTGCGAAAACAGAATCACATAGCCGATAAACGTTTCCCCGTTCAGCTCCGACTGTCCGCCCAGAATAAGGGTGCCGCCGAAGTACAACAGGCCCGCTACCACCGAAACGCCGGCAAACTCCGAGAAAGGCGAGGCCAGGTCGCGGGTGTTGTCGATGGCGCGGGACGTGCGGGCGTACTGGTCGTTCTGGTCCTCGAATTTGCCTTTGATGTAGTCCTGAGCGTTGAATGCCTTGATAACCCGGATGCCGCCCAGCGTTTCGTCAATCACCGACAGCATAGTGCCTAGCGTGCTCTGGCTCTGTTTGGCCTGAGTGCGCAGGCGCTTGGCTACCGTGGCAATAATGCCGCCCGAAATCGGTAGCAGAATCAGCGTGAACAGGGTCAGGGGCATCGAAATATGAAACAGCACCGCGAAGTAGGCAATGATGGTCAGGGGCTCCTTGATAACGGCCGTCATGGTGTTCACCACGGATGTTTCCACCTCCTGCACATCAGAAGTAAAGCGCGACATCAAATCACCTTTCCGCTCCCCACTGAAAAAGCCCAGTTGCAACCCCACGATGCGGTGGTACAGGTCGCGGCGCAGGTTCCGAATCACGCGGGCCCGCACCTTGGCCAGCAGCCGCAAACTCAGGTAGCGAAACACGTTGCTGAGCAGCACCGAGCCTACCACTACCAGGCACACAAAGGCCAGAGCCCCAAGCTTGCCGCGGTCGGCCAGCACATCGGCGAAGAAGTAATTGAACGTGTCCGTCACCCACTGAATGGAAGGCCGAAACGCCGGAATATGGTCAGGAGCCTGCATTTCCACGGTGCCGGTTTTGTCGAACAGCACCTTCAGCAGCGGAATGATGAGGGTGAAGTTGGCAATGCTGAAAAAGATGGTCAGCACGGTGAACAGCAGGTATTGGGGCAGAAATACGGCCCACGGCCGGGCGTACTGCAGAATGCGGAGGTAGGTCTTCATCGGAAAGGCAAAGGTAGGGCATTCTGGAAGCTGCCATAAGAGCAAAGCCCCGCGCCGGATCGGGCGCAGGGCTTCACGAGCCTGAGGGGGTAGGGCCTCGGGCTGCTTACTCGGCCTTAAACACGCTTACCACTTCAATCTGACCAATGATATGAAGGTTGAACTCCGCCAGCTCTTCGGCCGGTATCCACAACTCATCATGCTCCGGCCCGCCTACGTTCTGCACCGGAAACTGGTCGGCATAATCCGCCTCCACCGCGAAGCGGAGTACGTAGCCTACGCCGTAATAAGGCACGTTCCAGTCGCGGGCAATCTGGGCCGCATACTGTTCATTCAGGACCGGGTAAAAAATAGGCTGCTCCGGCAGGCGCGGCGGAAACGCCAGCCACCCCGATGCCGCAATCAAATCCAGCTCCGCCTGATTTACGGGGCGGTACAGCAGCGTCGTGGCAGACTCGTGGCGCATTTTGGTGATAGAGTGATGAGGTGATGGGGTAATGAGGTGGAGAGTTTTCGCTGTCTGGCCCGGCTGGGCATTCCTGCCCATTCTCTATTGACCTTATTACCCCATCACCCAAAAATTAAAACTCGTGCAGGCGTTGGGCGATGTTCCAGCGCAGGGCTACCGAGGCCAGTACCCCGCCATCGGCGGTGAAGTTGGGAGCTACGGGGCCATCGAAGGAGCGGTGGCGGTACACCAGTTTGCCATCGAGCCAGAGGTTGTGAGCGGCCTGCCAGGTACCGGTCAGGTCGCCGTGGAAGAGGTAGGAGGTGAGGCCCGCGCCTACTTTATAGCCGTACTCGGTGGGCCGGGTGTTGTAGGAGCGCAGCACGTTGTTGCCGTAGTTGGTGAGTGCCGGATCAGCCCCGGCTGGGTCGAGGCCCTGCTTTACCAGGAAGCCCTTAGCTACCACATTCAGGCGGGGTAGGGGCTGGTAGCTGGCAATGCCAATCAGTTCCCAGAGGTTGGCGCCCATGGGGTGGGCCAAGGGCTGAGCCGCGTGCTGGTAGGCCCGGAATCGGTCTTCGTGCTGGTAGGTGAAGGGGCGGATAAAGTTGAACTCGCCCTGCAGGTCGAAATTGCGGATGCCGGCCACATTGAGGTATTTGGCCCCCAACTGCACGGCCTGCTTATTGGCCCACCAGCCATTGCCGCTCCGGATTTCGCTCAGTACAAACTCATCCAGAATCAGCTGACCGTAGAGCTGCACCCGGTTGCGGATGTTCCACTTAAAATCGGCCCCCAGCAGGGCGTTATCCTCGGAGCCCGCACTCTGCTCCACAGCCCGGTAAAAGATGATGGGATTCAGGTACTGCAGCTCCAACCCGCGGCGGCGCTGGCGGTTTACCGGAGTTTTGTTGGGCCCTATATAGTCAGTCACCGTTTGGTAGCCGCTGTACATCACGCTTTCAAACACACCCACGTTCAGGTTGGGCTTGATGTCGAAGCTCAGGTGGTGGAAGGCCAGATACTTGCGCTGGTAGTCCCGGTCAAGAGCCGGGTTATCGGCCACCAACTGGGCAAACAGGTTCTGGTAATGAAACTTCCAGATGCGGGTATTGATCTTCAGGAAGAGGTAGGGCGCCGCGTAATCCGACAGAATCAGGCTGCGGTACCCGTTGCCAATCTGGTTCCGGTCGTGGCCCAGCTGCAGGCTGACGTGCTTGCCGGCCGCGTACGAGAGGTAGCCGCGGGCCGAAAGAAAATCATACTGGCCGGGCGTGTTCTTGAATGGTTTCCAGAACCCTTCGTGGGCCACGGCACTGTCGCGGGCTATGCGCTCCTGCACGTAGAGCGGCACCGCCATCTGGTTATCGGCCAGAAAAGTGTAGAAGCCCAGGCGCTTATCAATGGTGCCTTCTACCTGCACACCGCGCGTGTTCAGGAAGCTGTAGCTTTTGGAGCCATCGGAGTTGCCCAGGCTCAGGGCCAGCACGGGGTTTACGCGCAGCGAGAAATCGGGCGTTTCGATGCTGTACAGGTCCGAGCGCCGCTCGTAGAAATGCTTCAGAATGGGTTGCTCGCGCAGATTCGTGGCCGAGTCCAGGCGGGCATCGTGCCAGTTGTCGCGCAGCAGGTAGCGAAGGTTGAAGCGGTCCTGGCGCGAGAAGCCGGCCGTGGAATCCAGCAGCATGCGCTCGGCCAGCCGGGCTACATCGGCGCGGGTGTAGGGCCGGATACCGGTGTGCAGGCGCACCAGCGAATCGGAGCCGTGCAGAATAGCATACCGGTCAATGAGGCGATACACGTCGGCATCCAGGGGCACGTAGGTAGAGCCCATCGTGGACCTAGACGGCTCATCGGAGTCCAGGTTCCAGGCGGCGGGCCGGTAGGGCTTGGGCGCCCCCGAGTAATCAAGCCAGGTGCCTTTGCCGTCGGTGGGGCGGGTAGGGGTGTCCTGGGCCCCCGCCGAGGTAGCCAGCAGGCTGGTAAAAGCCAGGGGTAGAAGGTAGGATTTTCTCATAAGCAGAGCCGTTTACGCCGGGGCGGGCGCTCGGGTGGGCAAACCTACGGAGTTTGCGCAGTATTGGACGGGGAAGCACGGGGTATAACGTCGCAAGTTACGCGGCAGTACCTTTGCCCCATGCCCACGCGCCTGCTCCGCTACCCCGAAATCGACCTTGCTGCCTGGGACGCCTGCGTTAATTCGGCCCGGCAGGTGGTGCCTTACGCCTGCGCATGGTGGCTGCAGGCTACAGCCGGCCGCTGGGACGCGCTGGTGGAGGTGGAGGAAGCCACCGGCCGCTACCTGGCCGTGTGGCCTCTGCCCGTAAAGTGGCGCCCCTGGGGCCAAGAAGTGTATCAGCCGCCCTTTACCCAGCAGCTGGGCTTGCTGACGTGCCATGAGCACAGCCCAACCCTTCGGCAAATGCTGACAGCCGGGAAGCTGCCGCGCTACCCCCGTTTCTACACCCAACTCAATGATGGTAATGAGGGAGAGTCCGCTGCCTTCACACCAGCGCTAAACCAGGGTTTGGTGGTAAATCAGCGCCAGACCTACCACCTGCCCCTGACTAAGCCCTACGAGCAACTCCTGGCCGCTTACGCCCCCGACTACCGCCGCCGCCTGCGCCTCAACCAAGCGGCCCCTACCCCCCTGGTAGCTCGGAAGGCTGGTACGGCGGAACCTCTGCTTCAGCTATTCCAGGAAACCAAAGGCCCCGAGGCTGGCTTGAAGGCTCGGCATTACGCTAAGCTGCGCCGACTGATAAAAGCCCTGCAGGAGCGCCAGATGCTGGAAACCCTGGAAGTGCGCCAGCTCGAAACAGGGGAGCTGTTGGCTGGGGCCTTATTTGTGCGTTACCGGACGCGGCTGATCTATTTTTTCGCGGCGGCTTCCTTGGAAGGAAAAAAGGCGGGGGCTCCGCTGGTCTTGCTCGATGATGTAATTCAGCGGCACGCGGGTACGCCCGGGCTGGTTCTGGATTTTGAAGGCGGCACGATACCGTCAATTGCTCGTTTTTTCGCCAATTTCGGGGCCGAGCCCGTACCCTACGCGGCCCTATCGTTCACCCAACGCCCCTGGTATCTGAAATGGATGCGCTGACGCCCCCTTCCGCCGATTCTTCTGCCCCTGCTGCCTCGGCCGCTACCCCTGCTCCCGACCGCAGCCGCGTGCATGAGGTGTGTGCCGAGCCCTCCATTGCCAACCACTTCCTGGCTGAGCTGCGCGACGTGACGGTGCAGCAGGATTCTCTGCGCTTCCGCCGTAACCTGCAGCGCCTCGGCGAAATCATTGCCTACCGCATCAGCTCCCACCTCAGCTACACCGACCAAAGCGTGCGCACTCCGCTTGGCGAGTCCAGCGGCAAGCTCCTCCACGACTTCCCGGTGCTGGCCACCGTGCTACGGGCGGGCCTGCCGTTTCACCAGGGCTTCCTGAATTACTTCGACCAGTCGCCCTCGGCCTTTGCCGCCGCGTACCGCATCGAGGGCACGGCCCAGGTGCAGGTGCAGGTCGATTACCTTTCGGCCCCCAGCCTCGATGAGCGGGTCCTGATTTTGGCCGACCCCATGCTGGCCTCCGGCAAGTCGCTGGTGCAAACGTACCGGGCCATGCTGCGCTTCGGCACGCCCCGGCAGGTACACATTGCCGCCGTTATTGCCTCGCCGCAGGGCGTGGAGTACGTAACCCGCGAAGTGCCCGAGGCTACCCTCTGGGTGGCCGCCATCGACCAGGGCCTCAACGAGCAGGCCTACATCATCCCCGGCCTCGGCGACGCCGGCGACCTGTCGTACGGCAGTAAATTGTAGCAACGCCAGCGGTTTTTCGTAGCGAATCTGTAACACCGCCACAACCTTGCGGTAGCCCAAACCTGTTATCTTCACAGATGCGGCCTGCTGTATTTCTTCCGCCTATTTCATCGTATCGTGTTACCTGCCCTGCTCAAATACGCCTCCGTTTTTGCCATTGGCATGTTCAAGTTTGTGGCCGCGCCCATTGCCGGGGTAGCCGCAGGCTTGCCCGTAATGCTGATCTGGGGGTTATCGGTGGCCGGCATGATGACGACGGTGGTTCTCATTTCGGGCCTGGGCCGGAGCTGGGCGCTGCACCAGCGGCGCAAGCGCGAGGAGAAAGGCAAGCCCCTGTTTAGCCGCCGCAGCCGGACCGTGGTCAGTATTTATCGGCGCTTCGGCATGGTGGGCATTGCCTTCCTGACGCCTATCCTGTTTAGCCCGGTGGGCGGAACTGTTATTGCCACCCAACTGCACGTACCGCGCTGGCGCATTATGCTGCACATGCTCTGGAGCGCCGCCCTCTGGGGCATCACCTTCACGCTGCTGGCCGTTAAATTCAGCCACCTCCCCATCTTCGACCATTATAGGTAGCGAGTAAATGATTGAAGTGTGTCATGGCGAGGGCACCCAAGCCATCCTTCCTGACAATTCCCTACCCCCTTGAAACGTGACAAGCCCCTGACGATACCATACGTCAGGGGCTTGTCTGTTTATCAGGCTTCGCACATGCAGAGGAAGGGCGGCCTCGGTGTCCTCGCCATGACAGTTTACCGCTTCCTCCGGTGCTCGGCGCGGCCTTTGGCGGCCTTGGCGGCTTTAGCGGCGGGCGACGAAGACTTACCTTTTGAGGGGTTAGCTTTTTTACCCTTCTGGCTGCGGTTGGGCCCGGCCACAAACTCGCGGCCGGTACGCTTGTCGATGGTTACGCCGGGCTTGATCCACTCTTTGCGCTCGTGGAAAGCTCCCTGGAAGGTGGGGTCTTCACGCTTGCGGCGCTCATCTTTCTCGCGGTCCATGCTCTGCTGCTCATCGAAGCTGGTCTTGGCAATTTCTACCTCGGGGGGGAGGGGTAGCACCGGAATCTGCTGCCGAATCAGCTCCTCAATGCGGTGCATATGGTGCATTTCGGCTTCATTGGCGAAGGTGATGGCTGCGCCGGTGTGTTGGGCCCGGCCCGTGCGGCCAATGCGGTGCACGTAGTCGTCGTACACCAGCGGCACATCGAAGTTTACAACGTGCGAAACCTGGGGCACATCAATGCCGCGGGCCGCTACGTCGGTAGCTACCAGAAACCGCACGTCCCCAGCCTTGAAGGCTTCCATGGCGTTGATGCGCACGTTCTGGCCCTTGTTGCCGTGTATGGCCCGCACCTCGCCGTGGGCCTTGCGCTGCAGAAAGCTGGCTACATTTTCGGCGTGCTCCTTGGTACGGGTAAAAATCATGACCCGGTGGAACGTATCCCAGTCCAGGAACAGATACTCCAGCAGGTTGATTTTCGTGACCAGGTTCGGTACTTCGTAGAGGCTTTGGCTTACATTCTGGGCTGAGGTAGCGGCCGGCGTAACCTCTACCCGCACCGGAAACTCCAGGAATTCCTCGCTCAAGGTGGTTACTTTCTCGGGCATGGTGGCCGAGAACAGCACGTTTTGGCGCTTGCGCGGAATCACCTCCAGGATGCGCCGGATTTGGGGCATAAAGCCCATGTCCATCATCTTGTCGGCCTCATCCAGCACCAGCGTCTTCAGCTCTTTCAGCACCAGGTCGCCCTTCAGGTATAGCTCCATGAGGCGACCGGGGGTAGCAATCAGAATATCTACCCCCTTAGCAATGGTTTCAATCTGCGTTTTGGGGCCTAAACCGCCATATATAGCGAAAATGCGCAGGTCAGTGTAGGTTGCCAGCTTCTTGAGGTGGGCCTCCAGCTGCATAGCCAGCTCCCGGGTCGGGGCCAGCACCAACGCCCGCGGGTGTATGCCCTGGGCATACTTTACCTTCATCAGCAGAGGTAGGCCGAAGGCTGCGGTTTTACCTGTCCCGGTCTGGGCAATGCCCAGCACGTCGTGGCCGGCCAGCAGCAGCGGAATCGTCTGCTCCTGCACGGGGGTAGGCTGCTCGAAACCGGCCTCCTCCACGGCCATGAGGAGTTGCTTGTTGAGCTTGAAATCGGCGAAGGACAGCGGCTGGGGCGTCTCAGACATGGTAAAAGCGTATTGTAAACCACAAAGGTACGGGTAATACGGGCAGTGCGCGGTGCCCGGCCAAGGCTTGGCCCTCAGCATGGGGTAGCAACTGCAGGGGTTGAGCCCTAAGCCTTGCCTTCAGCCTACCAGCTAGTTAGACTCGTGATTAGAAAAAAACTCGGTCAAACATTTGCAAATAACCTGCCGCCCGCTACTTTTGTGGCTCCAATACCCAACACGGTAGGTATAGCTCAGCTGGTTAGAGCGTCGGATTGTGATTCCGAAGGTCGTGGGTTCGAGCCCCATTACTTACCCACCCCGAAAAGGCCTCAAACGTAACGTATGAGGCCTTTTTCTTTGCCCCTGCCGGTCCATTTTTATTCTTTTTTGGCTTAGTCCGGAAGGATTTGGAACACCGCTGTGTTGCGGGGCAGTAATAGTAGAACATGAACCACTTTTCCCCCTCTGATCTATGAGTCTGGTTGTTATCGGCACAGTGGCCTTCGACGCCCTGGAAACGCCCTTCGGCAAAACCGACAAAATTGTAGGCGGTGCCGCCACCTACATCGGCCTGTCGGCCTCCTACTCCGTGAAACCCGTGAAGGTAGTAGCGGTAGTCGGCGACGATTTTCCGCAGTCCGATATTCTGTCGCTGCAGGAGCACGGCGTCGATACGGAGGGCTTGCAGATCAAGCAGGGAGAGAAATCGTTCTTCTGGTCGGGTAAATACTCCAACGACCTGAACTCGCGCGAAACGCTGGTAACGGAGCTCAACGTGCTGGCTGATTTCGACCCCATCATTCCCGACTCGTACCAGGATTGCAAGTATCTGATGCTGGGCAACCTCACACCCCAGATTCAGCGGCTGGTGATTCAGCGCCTCGTGAACCGCCCCAAGCTCATCGTAATGGATACGATGAATTTCTGGATGGATGTGGCCCTGGATGAGCTGAAAACCACCATCGAAATGGTGGATGTGCTCAGCATCAACGACGAAGAAGCGCGGCAGCTGTCGGGGGTGCACTCCCTGGTGAAAGCGGCCAAAATCATCATGGCGATGGGCCCCAAATACCTCATCATCAAAAAGGGTGAGCACGGCGCGCTGCTGTTCCACAAGAATAAGGTGTTCTATGCCCCGGCCCTGCCGCTGGAAGAAGTATTTGACCCCACCGGAGCCGGCGACACCTTCGCGGGCGGCTTCATCGGCCACCTGGCCGCCACCGACGACATCAGCTTCGACAACATGAAGCGCGCCGTTATTCACGGGTCGGCCATGGCTTCGTTCTGCGTGGAAAAGTTCGGTACGGAACGTCTGCTGAACCTGACTCAGGAAGAAATTGAAGCTCGCGAGCAGCAGTTTGCCGACCTGGTAGCGGTAATTCCCGCTACGGCCGTGCAAAACGTGTAGGTTTTCCGGTCTTCTGCGAAAAGGGCCTTTGCTTCTGAGCTTTCTCAGAGGCAAAGGCCCTTTCTTTTTGGCAACCTTGTAGAAAGCTAGGGGGTAAAAGAGAATACATTTCTCATCCTTAAGCCTCTACTGCCATGTCTAAGCATAAAAAAGATTCCCCGGTTTCGAATCAAAAAAGCGACTCAGCTATGGGCCCCGATGCCTTGCAACACGCATCTTCGGTTGACCCCGATATGCGGGGTAGCGGCACGCACGTACAGAACGACAATCAAAACGGCCTGAACGAAGCCGGTAATCATACCCGAAATAACGCCCCCGGTGGTGGCGACAGTGAACAACAGCGGACTTCGCAAGCCAATAAGCCCCGGCACAATCCAAACCCAAGTCAGCAGAACCTTAAGTAGTGCGCATATCGCCAAAAAAGCCCCTCTGATTTTCGTCGGAGGGGCTTTTTTGGCAATATAGGTCACTGGAAAAAGCTATGGCACCACCTTCAGGCGCACTACTCGGGTGTCCACGTCGCCCTTATCAAAGAAGTCCTGCTCGAACAGGATGGTTTTGTTGTCGAGCCAGCGCGGTTGAGTGCAGCCCCACTCTGTCTGCCGCTCCCAAAGCAACCGGGGCTTACCCCCATCCATGGTCCAAAGTTGCAAGCCGCTGGGCTCAAAGCGGGCCAGCACATCAGAGTTGCCGCACACGAAGTGCTGCCCATCGGGCGAAATAACCGGTGGGGCCATCAACTGAGTACGGTGGCCCGTGCGCTGATCTACCAGCATGTAGTAACCGCCCTCATAGAGGTGCACTGAAAGCAGCCACTGCCTGATTTCAGGGAGTGTGGCCAGGTATTCGTAGGCGATGTTGCGCTCATCCTCTACCGGGTTGTTCACGAGGCGCACTTCGGAGCCTGCCGTAGGGCGCAGGCGCAGAATGCGGCCGGTGCGCACTACTCGGGGGCCAGCCTGAGTTAAGCGCCGCTTTTCCTGGGCAGCAAAATCCAGAAAGGACTCCTCCTCGGCCGCCGAAGCGGGCTTGCTGGCTACCCACTCGGGACTGGGCAGCCGCTCATACACGGGGCGGGCCGCGGGGTAAATGCGTAGTACGCGGCCCGGTACCTGCACCAGGGTATCGAGGTGTTCCAGGCGGTAGATGCGCGGCGGCTTAGGGGCCGGCACCGGATACACTGCAACGCCTGGCCGAGGCTTTTCGGCCGGCTGCATCCGCAGCGAGCATGCCGGCAAAGCCACAGCCAGCGGCAGTACGGCCGCCACGGTTCGAAACCGAAACATGATAGGGGTAGAGTTGATTCGAGATGCGCGACGTCTGGTGGACAGGGAGCGAAAAGAAAAATGCCGGCAGAAAGTTCGGCGCATCAGAAAATACGCAGAATTTTTAGTCGAGGGGGATAAAAATGAAGCGTTGATAAGCGAATGTGGTTGATCCGGACCCGGAGGGGCAGTACGAAGAAAGAAGGCCAGGACTTATACAGCCTGTCCGTGGCGAGCAGGGCAGCTGACTGGCTAAAAATCCTGCTTCATCCACTGGCGGAAGCTGGCCTGCTGCTCCGGGGTAGGGACGGCCAGTTTCTCTACCGTAACCTTATGCCAGAAGCGGTGGGCCGGATCGGCTAGCAGTGCTACGGTAACCAGCCGATTCTGGCGGAAAACCGTCAGCTCATGGTGGTCGGCGCCGTCGCTGAGCAGGCTCTGCAGGTTCATATCCACCCGGCGGCCGTTCACGGCTACTACCTCATCATCCACGGTCAAACTCAGCGCCGCCGGCGAGTCGGGCAGGATGTCGGTTACTTCGGTGCGGCCATTCTTGACTACCGTCCGGAAGCCGTAAGTGCCCTCCGAAACGGATAGGTTCTCGTCGAGCTGCAGCCGGCAGCCCACAAAACCCAGCACCCGGTTCAGGGGTTCTTCCAGCGGGGCAGTACCGTAAATAAACTTATCAAAATAGGCCTGCATATCGCGCCCAGCCGTTTCGTTCACGATGCGGAGGTAGTCTTCCTCGGTGTAGCCCACCCCGGTTTTGCCAAACTCTTCCCACAGACGGCGCATTACATCATCGAGGCTGCGCTTGTGCCCCGAAAGCTGCCGGAGCGTAAGGTCGAGCAGCAGCGCCACCAAAGCCCCTTTGTGGTACACTGAAACCTTGCGGTCCGGAATGCCGGGCTTGTAGCCATCCAGCCACAGGTCCATGCTGGCATCAGCCACGGAGAGGTGGTAGCGGCCGTAATCGTCGTAGTGCTTGCGCAGCACGGTATTCAGCTCCTGGAAATATTGCTCTGTGCTCCGCACGCCTGACCGGGCCAGCAGGTACTCGCCGTAGTAGGTAGTAATGCCCTCGGCAATAAAGCAGGTGCGGAAGTAGTTTTCCCGCGCGTAATCGTAGGGCTGCATTTCAGCCGGCCGGATGCTCTTGATGTTCCAGGCATGGAACAGCTCGTGGCAGCTAATGCCCAGCAGCTCTTTGTACAGACCCTCCGTCATAAGCAGCTCGGCCGGCCCCAGGGTAATTACGGTGGAGTTGAGGTGCTCTACCCCGTGGTAGTGCTTGTAGGGCAGAATTTGGTTCAGGAAGTGGTAATCCTGGGCCGGAAAAGAGCCGAATAAGGCTAGCTGCTCTTGGCTGAAGGCTCGAAAGTCCTCCACCAGTCGGGTCCAGTCAACCGGGCACTCTCCCTGAATCCAGATGTAGAAGGGCAGCCCGCCCACCTCGTAGTTACGGTACTGCAGGGTAGGACTAGCAATCAGCGGCGAATCGGCCAGGTGGTCGAAGCTCTGGGCCTGTAGGGTATTGGGGCCGCTCTGGGGTAGGCCGCAGGCAATCTGCCAGCCTTCCGGCAGCTCCAGCAGCAGCTGGCAGGTTTCCTGCTGGCGCCCTTCCACGTACATAAAGCCCTGCACTGGGTTCAGGTACAGCTGGCTTTCATCGAGCCAGGAGCCACCCGCGTCCATCTGGTGGGCGTAAAAGTTGTAGCGTACTCGCACCGTGCGGCCGGCCGCGCCCGTCACCTGCCACCGGTCCTTCGTGGTTTTCCGCGTTGTGAGGGCCTCGCCCGAAGCCGCGTCTTCAATCACCACGTGCTGCAGCTTCTGAGCAAAATTCTGTAGCTCATAGCGACCCGGTCGCCAGGCCGGAAGCTGTAGTTCCAGGGCCTCGGTAGCCGTTGCCGGCACCTCAAAGGTCATCTGGAGTTGAACGTAGAAAGTCAGCGGGTTCTCGAACGAGACGTGGTAGTGAATCATGGAAGCGCAAGCGGCGGCAAAGGCCGGGATACCTGGACGTAAAGCTACGAATTTGCGGGTCGGATGCCGCCGGGTTTCATACGGCTCCGCCCGGAAAAGAACCAGCCGGCGGCAGGAACATTTCTGGGAAAAGGCAAAGAATCAGAGGTGAAAAACCCGCCCGGGGCATTGCCTTTTCCAATTCATACCGTTACCTTTGCCGGCCTTACCTGTCACTGAGTCACTTAACCATACCATGAAACGTACTTTTCAGCCCTCGCAGCGCAAGCGCCGCAACAAGCACGGTTTCCGCTCGCGCATGGAAACCGCTAACGGCCGCAGCGTAATCGCCCGTCGTCGTGCCAAAGGCCGCAAGCGCCTGACCGTATCCGACGAAGGCCGTCATAAGCGCTAAGCCGCTGCCGGCTTCTGTGCAGCCACTCTCGGGGCCGATGAACTCTACACCCGACGTGCGCTCCTTTTCGTTTCCGAAAGAAGAACATCTGTGCCGTAAAAAGCTTATCGAAGAGCTTTTCGGCCGGGGTTCTTCTTTTGGTTTATACCCCCTGCGGCTCGTGTGGCTGCCTACGGAAGTGCCTACCGCCGAGCCGCCCCAGGTGCTGGTAAGCGTTAGCAAGCGCAGCTTTAAGCGCGCCGTGGACCGCAATTACCTTAAGCGCCTGATGCGCGAAGCCTACCGCCTCAACAAATATCGGCTCCTGGAAGCCGAGGGGGGGCATTGCCTCGGCCGCCTGGCAATTATCTACACGGGCAAGGAAAAAAAGCCTTTCGCGCTGGTTGAAAAAAAATTAATTTCAGGGCTAGAGCGTTTGCTCAATGAAGCCCGTGCAACTCCTGCGGGAGGAGCCGGTTCTTAGGTACAGATGCCTGGCTATCCGGCTGTTCACCCTGAGCGTGAAGAACGGAAGCAAGGCATACCGTAGGGTCGTTTAGTTGCTTTCAGCCCCGTTTATGCGCAAAAAATCCCTGGCCGCCGTTGCCCTGCTTGGTGGAGCGGCGCTGCTCGTATCCTTCCGCTCGGCTTCTGATAATGAGCGGTATTTCGAAATAGCCAAGAACCTCGACATTTTCGCTACCCTGTTCAAGGAAGTGAATACCTATTACGTGGACGAGGTGCCGCCGGCCAAGCTGGTGAAAACGGGTATCGATGCGATGCTCAAGTCGCTGGACCCCTACACTAACTACATTCCCGAGGACGATATCGAGGACTTCCGGACCATGACCACCGGGCAGTACGGGGGTATCGGGGCAGTAGTCGTGAAGCGAAGCGGACGAACGGTTGTGCAGGCAGCCTACGAAGGCTACCCCGCCCAAAAAGCTGGTTTGCTGCCCGGCGACGAAATTCTGAGCATTAACGGGGTCAGCGTTGATAAGAAAACCAACTCCGACATCAGCAAGCTGCTGAAGGGCCAGGCCAACTCCCTGGTGAAGCTGATGGTGACGCGCTACGGCCAGGATGCGCCCGTAGAAATCAACATCACCCGCGACAAGATTCAGGTGGATAATGTGCCGTACTACGGCATGCTCACTTCGGAAGTCGGCTATTTCCAGCTGTCGGGCTTTACCGTGGACGCGGGCAAGGAAGTGCGGCTGGCCGTGGCCAAGCTTAAGGAGCAGGGCGCTAAAAAGCTCATCTTTGATATTCGGGACAACCCGGGCGGCCTGCTTAACGAGGCCGTGAATATCTCCAACCTGTTCGTGGACAAGGGCCGCGACATCGTGAGCACCAAAGGCAAAGTTTCCGACTGGAATAAAACCTACAAGGCCCTCGATGCCCCGCTGGACACCCAGATTCCGATGGTGGTTATTACCAGCAACCGCTCGGCTTCGGCCTCCGAGATTGTATCCGGCGTACTGCAGGATTACGACCGCGCCGTGCTGGTAGGGGAGCGTACGTTTGGTAAAGGTCTGGTGCAGGCTACCCGCCCCTTGAGCTACAACTCCCAGCTCAAAGTGACGACGGCCAAATACTATATCCCCAGTGGCCGTTGCATTCAGGAAATCGACTACACGCACCGGGCCGAAGACGGGACGCTGGGCAAAGTGCCCGACTCGCTGCGTACGTCCTTCCGGACCGTGGCTGGCCGCACGGTGTATGATGGTGGCGGGGTAGCTCCTGATGTGGAAGTGCAGGACCGCGAAATTGCCGACATCACCCGTGTGCTGCTCCAGAAAAGCTACCTGTTCGACTACGCCACCCGCTACCGGTCTGAGCACGCCAGCATTGCCCCCGCCCGGCAGTTCAAGCTCTCGGATGCCGACTACCAGAAGTTTGTTGATTACCTGAAGGGCAAGGACATCAGCTACAGCACCGACGCGGAAAAAGCGCTGGCCGAGCTTACTAAAAAAGTGAAGGAGGAAAAGCACTACGACGACGTGAAAACGGAGCTGGAGGGCATGCGCAAAAAGGTAACTACCAACAAGGCCAACGACCTCATGCGTTTCAAGCCTGAAATCCGGGAGCTGCTGGAGCAGGAAATTGTGTCGCGCTATTACTTCCAGAAGGGCAGCGTGGAGGCCAGCTTCGACGACGACCCCAACATCCTGATGGCTCTGAACGTGCTCAACGACCAGCCCCGCTACACCGCCCTGCTCAAGCCCGGCACCCTGGAGGCCAAAACCCGCCCCGAAGCCAAGCGTAGCACGGCAGGAGGGAAGTAGCACAGCAGGAAACTAAGAACTCCAGAAAGCAAAAAGCAGCTCAGAACGAGCTGCTTTTTGCTTTTGCAACCGTCTTCCCGGTAGCTGCCTTACCTTTGCATCATGTCTAAGTTGCTGCTTTCCCTTGAAACCTCCTCGCCGGTTTGCTCTGTTGCTCTGCATCAAATTGATGATGGGAAGCTGATAGGCCAATCGGAGTTGCGGCTGGAAAAGTCGCACTCCTCGCACCTGAGCGTACTCATCCATCAGCTGCTGGAGAATACCCTGCATACCCTACCCAACCTGGCGGCGGTAGCTGTATCGGATGGGCCGGGGTCGTACACGGGGCTGCGCATTGGGGCTGCTGCCGCCAAAGGACTGTGCTACGCCCTGGATATTCCGTTGCTGGCCGTGAGCACCCTACGCAGTATGGCCTACCAGGTAGCTAGCCGCACGGCCCGCTCTGAGCAGTACCTGTACTGCCCCATGCTGGACGCCCGCCGGATGGAAGTATACGCGGCCATCTACCGCTCCGACGCAACGGAAGTGCTGGCGCCTACCCCCCTGGTGCTGGACCAGGCCACACTGGCCGAACATTTAGCCCACCACTCCTTGTTATTCTTTGGTGGTGGGGCGCAGAAGTTCCAGCCGCTGGTAGGGTCTAACACCCGCGCTGAGTTTCTGTCAGGGGTAGAGCCTTCGGCGGTAGCAGTGGGCGCGCTGGGCGTAGCCGCTTACCAGCAGCAGGAATTTCAGAGCGTAGCCTACTACGAGCCTTTTTACTTAAAGGAAGTGCACACTACCACTCCCAAAAATAAGCCGGGCCAGTAGGCTGCTCCCCCAGGCCCGGTAGTTTCAAAAGGCAATGACCGTTTCAGTCAATAGCTAACCTTAAGTTGGCGTATATCATGGACGAATTCATCAACCGCGTGGCGCAAAGCGCCCTTACTACCCTCAACCTCGAAGAGTTTATTCATCCGGGCGAGCGGGTAGAGTATGACATCAAGGATAATTTGTTTCACGGGCTGATGCTGCGTGAGAAAGACTTCCGCGAGTTTATCAAAACCCACGACTGGAGCCAGTACGACGGCAAAAACGTGGCCATCATCTGCTCGGCCGATGCCATTGTGCCAACCTGGGCCTACATGCTGCTGGCCACCAAGCTTCAGAATCATGCGCACCGCTACGTGTTCGGGAGCCTGGAAGCTCTGGAGCAGGAGTTGTTCCATGAGGCTATTGCTGCCATTGATGTAGCGCAGTACCACGATGCGAAAGTGGTAGTAAAAGGCTGCGGCGACAAACCTGTGCCTACTTACGCCTATGTAGCCATCATGCAGAAGCTGCTGCCGGTAACCAGCAGCATTATGTATGGCGAGCCCTGCAGCACGGTTCCGCTGTATAAGCGCCCGAAAGCAGTACAGCAGTAGGACGTTTCCAACTGAAGCGAAATACAAAAAGGCCTTCGAGTGAAGAGGCGTTGGCTGGTTTTCCGGCCGGTGCCTCTTCACCCGAAGGCCTTTTTATGGGGTTTGCACGAGAGCGTTATCCTGAACCTCCGCATCTTTGGTTTCCTCTAACCTAACCATTGCATGCCTTCATCAGCTCCTTCTACTTACAAAATCAGCGTCCTGACGGGTATTGCCATTGTGGTAGCCAACATGGTGGGCACAGGGGTTTTTACCAGCTTGGGGTTTCAGGTAGCCGATATCCAGAGCGGATTTGCCTTGCTGATGTTGTGGGGGGTAGGGGGGATTATTGCGCTGTGCGGCGCGCTGAGCTACGGTGAGCTGGCCGCTGCCATGCCCCGCTCAGGTGGCGAGTACCACTATTTATCCCGCATTTATCATCCTGCGGTGGGGTTTCTCTCGGGGTGGGTATCCTCTACGGTAGGGTTTGCGGCCCCCACCGCCTTGGCTGCTATGGCTCTGGGGCGCTACGCCCAGAGTGTATGGCCTGCGGTGTCACCCGTCGGCATGTCGATAGGGGTAGTGCTGGCCCTGGCAGCCGTGCACATGAGCAGTCGGCAGGCTGGCAGCCGCCTGCAGGTACTGATTACAGCCCTGAAAGTGCTGGTATTGGTGAGTTTTATTGGGGTAGGGCTGGCCGTGGCTAGTCCGCAGGCCATGCACTTCGCGCCCCGTACCTCAGCCGATTGGGGCCAGCTGCTTAGCCCCGCCTTTGCCGTTTCGCTGATTTATGTTTCGTATGCCTACTCGGGCTGGAACGCGGCCGTTTACCTGACGGGCGAAGTGCACCAGCCCCAGCGGAACCTGCCCCGGATTCTGCTCGTCGGAACAATTATCGTTCTGCTGCTTTATGTTGGTCTGAACTTCGTTTTCCTCTACTCAACCCCTATCAGCGCCTTGAAAGGACAGTTGGAGGTAGGCTTTGTGGTAGCAACTACGCTGTTCGGGCCTACGGCCGGACGGGTGATGGGCGGCGCCATTGCCGTTTTGCTGGTGTCCACGGTTAGCTCCATGATTTTCGCTGGGCCGCGTATTGTGCAAGTAATGGGGGAGGACCTGCCGGCCCTGCGGCCCCTGGCCCGCGTAAGCCCGAAAGGTATTCCGGTGCGGGCAACCCTGTTTCAAACCGCGCTTACCTTGCTTTTCATCCTGACTGCTACGTTCGAGCAGGTGCTGCTCTATGCTGGCTTTGTACTGAGCCTGTTCACGTTCCTGACGGTTCTGGGCTTGTTTGTGCTGCGTTTTCGGCAGCCCAGGCTTCCGCGGCCGTACCGGGCGTGGGGGTATCCGGTTACTCCGCTGCTTTTCCTGCTGCTCAATGGCTGGACGCTCTGGTTTATTGCCGGCAGCAAACCCTGGGAAACGCTGTATGGGCTGGGTACGCTCGCCGTTGGGCTGCTGGTTTATTTCGTGGGACAGCGGCTGGGGCATCAACCCCAGGCCAGCTCCCAGTCGTAATCAGACTTTCTCTACGGTATGGAAACCCCCGACGCCCACCCGCTGCCTTCCTGGAAACAGAAGGCTTACAGCATCATTTTCGAATCGGATACGCCCGCCGGGCGTTCCTTCGACATTGCCTTGCTGTGGGCTATTTTGCTGAGTGTGGTAGTAGTGATGCTGGAAAGCGTCAGAAGCATTAATGCGCAGTACGGGCCCTACCTGCGGGTAGTGGAGTGGATATTCACTGGCGCTTTCATGCTGGAGTATCTGGCCCGCCTGATTGTGGTGCGGCGCCCGCTCACTTACGCATTAAGCCTGCTGGGTATCATCGATTTTCTGGCCCTGGCGCCTACCCTGATAAGTTTACTGGTTGCCGGTAGTCAGTACCTGCTCGTCATTCGCACGCTCCGCCTGCTGCGCGTATTCCGCATTTTCAAGCTGGGCCACTTCGTTGGGGAAGGCGAGTTTATTGTGCGGGCCCTCAAAGCCAGCCGCTTCAAAATACTGGTCTTCCTGACGGCCGTACTGACGCTGGTAGTGGTTATTGGGACTTTGATGTACGTAGTAGAAGGTGGCGAAAACGGCTTTACCAGTATTCCGAAAAGTATTTACTGGGCCATCGTTACCCTAACTACGGTAGGCTACGGAGATATATCGCCGGTTACGGTTCTGGGTCAGACACTGGCCTCGGTGCTCATGATTCTGGGCTATGCCATCATTGCCGTGCCTACCGGCATTGTTTCCGCCCAGATGGCCTCACCGCAAAACACACCTGCTCCTTATAAACAGGTTATCTGCCACGTTTGCCAGGCCACTGAGCACCGGCCGGAAGCCGAATTTTGCTGGCGCTGCGGCGAGAAGCTCTGAGCCGCATAAGCTCAGCGCTATATTATTTACCTTTCGGCCCTCTCTCCACTGTATAGTTTGTATGCGTTCTTTCGTCACCCGGCTGCTATTGCCGGTTATGGTAGCGGTGCTGGCCGCCTGCTCCGATCAAAAGTCAGCTCGTACTGAGCAGCCCGCCGCATCCCCGGCCACGCCGCCCGATTCAGCCACCACTTCGCCGGTGCCGGCCGCCAAGCCCGCCGCCCCCGATACATCGGCGACCCACAACGTAGCAGCCTACCTGGCCGGGCTACCCGTCAGCAAGGCCAGTGGCCTGCGGCCGCTGACCGCCCAGCCGGGCTGGCAGTCCTACGCCGCCGATGCCGCCAAAAGCTGGACCAACTATCATGCTACCCGCACCACTAAGATAGAAGCCTGGGCTCGGCAGGAGCTTGATTCTGCCCGCGCGGCCAGTCCTACCATCTTCTACCCCTTTAGTGGCCCCGATTTCCTGAACGTAACCACCATGTTCCCCACCAGCTCCACGTATGTGCTTATGGGACTGGAGCCGGTAGGGAGTGTTCCGCGCCAGGCTACTCTGGCGAACCCCCGTTTGTTCACGGCCCTAAAAGCCTCGTTGTGGTCAGTGCTCAACTTCAGCTTTTTCCGCACCAATGACATGGCGGTGGATCTGAAATCAGTAGAGCTGGATGGGGCCCTACCTCTGATGATGCTGTTTGCTGCCCGCACCAATCATCAGGTAGAGGCCGTGCGCTACATCCAGCTTACCCCCGAAGGAGAACTAGCTGCGGCCGATACGGCGGCCATTCAGCGCCCGGGACCTAAAATGGTACCTGGGGTTGAAATGATCCTGCGCACCCCGGCCGGCCAGAAAAAGACCGTTCTGTATTTCTCTGCTGACCTCAGCGACTGGAAACTGGGTACTACCCAGGAGGCTGCCCTGAAGTATGTCCGTTCCTTAGGTCCATTGACTACCTATGTAAAATCGGCCACCTACCTCATGCATAAAACCTATTTCAGCAAAGTCCGGAATCTGGTATTGGAGCGTAGCAACTATGTTTTGCAGGACGATTCGGGTATTGCCATGAAGTACTTCCGGCCGGCTGCCGATTGGCAGTTTACCTTCTACGGAACCTATAAACGCCCCATCAACCTCTTTGCCAAGCACTACCAGCCGGAGCTAACCACAGCCTACGCCGACACCGCCAACCCGGCCCGGCTACTACCCTTCGGCACCGGCTACAACTGGCGCCCCAACGAGTCAAACCTTCTCCTGGCGCATCGTACTACCCCCGTGCAGTAGCAGAATCGGTCCTGCTTCTAAAAGAATAAGAGTTGCTTCTTCCCGGAGCAGCTCTTATTCTTTTAGAAGGGGGTATAGAAACGGACTGACCACCTTTACCTACCTTATATAGTATGTACTCTCGGTTCACTTCTACTATCCTGCTCCTGTGGTGCGCTTTTGTGTGCAGTAGCCAGTATCCCGCCGCCCGGGTTACCCCTGCCAGTATTCCCGTGCGGGTCCCTAACAGCTCCCTGCTGGATAGTCTGCTGCACACTGATTCACGCTTGACCTCTGTGGTAAGTCGCGCCAGCCAATACGAGCTGCAAATCATCTATACCCAAATTAACCGCGACGCCAACCAACAGCCTCATTTCGTACAGCACGATTTCCGCCTCGATGCCCGTCAGTATTTCAACCCAGCTAGTCTGGTCAAACTCCCTACCGCGGCCTTAGCCTTGGAAAAGCTTGACCAGCTGCGCCGGCCCGGGCTTACGCGTCGTTCACCCATGGCCACCGGGGTAGGCTTCCGATGCCAGACGGCGGCCCCATTCATTGCCTCCTCCGATTCAGACCGAATCAACACCGTCGGAAATTATATCAAGCGCATGTTGCTGGTCAGCGACAACCAGGCTTATAATCGGCTCTATGAATTTCTCGGCCAAGGAGCTATTAATGCTCGTCTAAGCCAGCTCGGGTACTCAAATGCTCGCATTGTTCGCCGTTTCGCTCCCTGTGATACAACTGCTAACCGCCACACAAACCCTATTGAGTTCCAGGACCCCCATACCGGTCAGATAAGTTACCGGCAGGCTGCTACCCTGAATCCTCTTCCTTATACCTACCCCATAGGCCCTATTGCTAAAGGACGCGCCCACCAAGCCGGCGGCCGTATAATCCAGCGCGCGTATGACTTTACCACCGCCAATTACTTACCTCTGCAAGACGTTACAGATATACTGAAGTCTATTCTGTTTCCGGCAAGCGTACCTGAGCACCAGCGTTTCCAGCTAACCCCCACCGATTACGCGTTTCTGCGCTACTACCTGCACCAAACTCCTCATAGCTCAGGCTACAGTCTGTATAAATCATCAAGCTATTTCGATGCCTACAAGAAATATCTCTACTACGGCCGCCAGCGCACCAACCCGGCCCAATCGGATGTACATATATATAATGTAGTGGGCATGTCCCACGGCTATCTCGCCGATGTGGCCTACTTTGCCGATTCCACGCGCCGCACAGAGTTTTTCCTTAGTGCGGTCCTATACGTTAATAAAGATGGTGTTATTAATGATGGAGTCTATGAGTACGAGTCCATCGGTCTGCCTTTTCTCGCTGCTCTAGGCGAAACAATAGCCCGCTACGAGTCCCAAAGGCCACGTACTACCCTCCCTATTTTATCTGATGTATTCTCACCCGCAACGGTAAGGTGAAAAAGTATCAAAACACTCAGGTAAGTAGAAATCTGATTATCAGGTAATAGCCGTGCCAACAGACCTTACAACAACGGCCTTGAACGAAAAAAGGCGGGACTGGGTTTGGAAATCCGAAGCAGACCCTGCACTTTTGCACTCCCAAACCGAAACGCGGTAGGGGCGGCGGAAGAAGACGCGGTGCGCTTCTTGCCCGATCAAGCCGATGGCATCTGGCCCAGGCCCTTTTCTCGAAGAAAACACGCAAAAAGTTTTTTTCGATTCAGGCTTGCGAAAGTGAAACGGGTGGTGTTACCTTTGCACCCCGATTCAGCCGGAAGCGGGCGAGAGCAGCAAAAAAACTTTTCACTTTTCCTTGCAAAAGCCAACTAATGGGT